>JAFRNY010000041.1 GCA_017429945.1 Bacteroidaceae bacterium | reverse complement strand
GATTGTATGTCAACCGGGGGTGCTCGCTACGCTCGTACCCTCGGTTATTGAGCGAAGACCGCGTTGCGGTCTCTTTTGTGGTAAGATCCTCAATGCCCTCCGCCATTTCAATGTCATATAGCATCATAGCTTGCCTGAAGCAACTACTGAGTTATTGCTAATGTTGGTAGATTTGTGTGAGGTACCATCTTTTTTGTTGACTATCCGCAATCGTACCACCAAGACGCTGCAAGCGTCATCGCTCAATAACCGGGGTGTGCGCAGCACCCCCGGATGTCAGCCAGCATCGGAATCGACCCAAGAAGGGTCGCCCTCTTGTAATGATGGGGCACTCTTCCAGAGTGCATATTCCATGATTGTATGTCAACCGGGGGTGCTCGCTACGCTCGTACCCTCGGTTATTGAGCGAAGACCGCGTTGCGGTCTCTTTTGTGGTAAGATTGTGGATAATCATCTTTTTTAGGGTACCAAAATGGTACCAAATTGGTATCAAAAAGGTACCACGGTTCTGCCACACAAAACACATCAAAACGCAGGCTTTCGCAGGGTTAGTAAATATTCAGCCCTGAAAAACCGATGACAAACAAGTAACGTTGGGATACCAGCGGGAAAAAGGTGTCTAAGATGCTTGGAATCTTATTGTTATCATGACTCCCGAGGGATCACCAATTATTAGGAATTTGAAGATTTCTGACAAAAAGTGACCATCTTTCTCGCTCCTAACAAATTGAGACTTAACATTCTGGGAACGAAAAAAGGGACTTCGGATGAAATCCCCTTATCGTGACTCCGTTGGGATTCGAACCCAAGACCCACAGCTTAGAAGGCTGTTGCTCTATCCAGCTGAGCTACGGAGCCAACACCGAGGAAAACTCTATGATTAGAGGCTCTATCCGAGCTCCGCTGTCGGGGCGACCCGACTCGAACGGGCGACCGCCTGGTCCCAAACCAGGAGCGCTACCAACTGCGCTACACCCCGGAAACGGCTGCAAAGGTAGCCATTTTTCTTTTCTCGACAAAAATATTTCTCATTTTTTTGATTCCTTGGCTCATTTATTCTGCTAAAGAGCCCATTTTGGGCGATTTCATCGTGTCGGCGAAGCGGGCTGTTAGGTTAATTTGGTTATCGGTTTCGTGCCTTTTTTGCCTTTTTGTATGCTAAAGATGTTTAATTATAATCTTATTATTTATTAAACGCTTGCTCTTTTTTCAACAAATATATACCTTTGCAGTCGCCTTCGTAAACGAAGGTGATACTTTATCAATAAACAACTTCATACAAATGGGATTTTTCAATTTCTTCTCAAAAAATAAAGAGCAGCAGAAACAGACGCTGGATCAGGGTCTGGAGAAAACGAAAGAGAGCTTCTTCAGTAAGCTTACGCGCGCCGTGGCCGGCAAGAGCAAGGTGGATGATGATGTCCTTGACGACCTCGAGGAGGTGCTCGTGACCTCGGATGTAGGCGTAGATACCACTCTGAATATCATCCGCCGTATCGAAGCTCGCGTGGAGCGCGACAAGTATGTCAGCACCAACGAGCTCAACGGCATTCTCCGCGATGAGATTGCTTCGTTGCTGACGGAGAACAACACCGGCGATACCGAAGGATTCCAGATTCCGGAGGGCAAGAAGCCTTATGTGGTTATGGTGGTCGGCGTGAATGGCGTAGGCAAGACAACTACTATCGGTAAACTGGCATATCAGTTCAAGCAGGCTGGCCTGAAGGTGATGCTCGGAGCGGCCGACACGTTCCGCGCTGCTGCCGTTGAGCAGATAGTCATCTGGGGCGAACGTGTGGGAGTGCCTGTTGTGAAGCAGCAGATGGGCAGCGACCCAGCCAGCGTGGCTTTCGACACCCTCTCGAGCGCTGTGGCCAACGATGTTGACGTGGTTCTGATTGACACCGCCGGTCGCCTGCATAACAAGAAGGGCTTGATGGACGAGCTCTCGAAAATCAAGCGTGTGATGCAGAAGGTGGTGCCCGATGCTCCTCACGATGTGATGCTGGTGCTCGATGGCTCTACAGGTCAAAACGCTTTCGAGCAGGCCAAGCAGTTCACCGCAGCTACAGATGTTACCTCGATGGCCATCACCAAGCTCGACGGTACGGCCAAGGGCGGGGTTGTCATTGGCATCTCTGACCAGTTCAAGATTCCCGTGCGCTACATAGGTCTGGGCGAAGGCATGGAGGATCTGCAGCCGTTCAACCGTCGTGATTTCGTAAACAGCTTGTTCGGAGACAAATGAGAAGGAACCATATAGACATTATCACGATGGGGTGCTCGAAGAACCTCGTGGACTCGGAGCGACTGATGGCGCAGCTGAGCAATGCCGGTTACACCGTAAGCCACGATCCGGACACCTGCGAGGGCGAGATCTGCGTCGTGAACACGTGCGGCTTCATCGGTGATGCTAAAGAAGAGAGTATCAACGCGATTCTCGAGCAGGGACAGCGCCGCAGTGAAGGTAGCCTGAAACGGCTTTATGTCATGGGCTGCCTCTCGCAACGCTATCTGGGTGAACTCAAGGCTGAGATACCTGAGGTGGACGGTTGGTATGGGAAGTTCGACTGGACAGGCATCGTTAATGATTTGATGCGTGAACATGCATGCGAACCTAAAAGCAAGCATGAGGGCATGGCTGCCGAGTCAGAAAAATCGAACAAGGTCTTGACGCCCAGCCGCATAATAACGACGCCATCGCACTACGCTTACATAAAGATTTCAGAAGGCTGCAACCGGCACTGCTCTTACTGCGCCATTCCTATTATAACAGGTGCGCACGTGAGCCGTCCGATGGAAGATATTTTGGATGAGGTGCGGGAGCTTGTGGCACAGGGCGTCAAGGAGTTCAACGTCATAGCCCAGGAACTGACGTTCTATGGCGTGGATCTCTATCACCGGCGTGCCTTACCTGAACTGATAGACCGCATGGCTCAGATTGAGGGTGTGGTGTGGATTCGTCTGCACTACGGTTACCCGACTGACTTCCCTTGGGAACTTCTCGAGGTGATGCGCCGCCATGATAATGTTTGCAAATACCTCGACATAGCACTGCAACACATAGCCGACCCCGTGCTCACGGCCATGCGCCGCCATATCACTAAAGCTGAGACTTATGCCTTTGTGGAACGACTGAGGCGTGAGTTGCCAGGAATATGCATCCGCACAACGCTTATGGTGGGCCATCCAGGCGAAACGGACGAAGGCTTTGAGGAATTGCTGGAGTTCGTGAAATGGGCACGCTTCGATCGTATGGGCGCTTTCGCCTACAGCGAGGAAGAAGGCACCTACAGCGCTGAAGCTTTTGCCGACGACATCCCCGACGAGGTTAAGCAAGCGCGCCTGTCAAAGCTCATGCGCGTTCAGCAGCGCATCTCCGACGAATTGCAAGAACATAGGGTAGGGCAGACGCTAAAGGTGGTGTTCGACCGCATCGAGGGCGACTACATCATTGGACGCACAGAATATGACTCTCCCGAGGTGGACCCGGAAGTGCTGGTGCGCATAAGCGAAGAAGCACTGCCCGCGAAACCTGAAGATATGATTGGACGATTTTATGATGTGGAGATAACATCTGCAGAGTATTTCGACCTCTATGGCAGGATTGTTGAACATTGAACATTGACCATTGAACATTGAACTTTTGGAGCAGCGAGTGCAATCAAGCTTGCTTGTTTTGCCGAGTCGCGACAAAAGTCAGCGAAGCTAACTTTGAACATTGAACTTTGAACATTGACCATTGAACTTTTGGAGCAGCGAGTGCAATCAAGCTTGCTTGGTTTGCCGAGTCGCGACAAAAGTCAGCGAAGCTAACTTTGAACTTTGAACTTTGAACTTTCAACTTTCAACTACGGGCAAGCCCGTGCCCTTGAACAATATATTTAAATATGAATAATAAAGAATTCATAGCAGCCCTGTCGGAGCGCGAGGATTTTCCCTTACGCGACACCAAGATGCTGATTCAGCATCTGATAGGCGAGATGACGTCGCAGTTGGAGGATGGCAACACGCTGATTATCCCCAACTTTGGGACGTTTGAAGTGAAAAAACGCATGGAACGCGTCGTCGTTAACCCCGGCACTGGCCAGCGTATGCTCGTGCCGCCTCGTCTGGCACTGACCTTCCGTGCCAGTTCATCGCTACGAGCAGGCACCAAGAAAGGAGGTGATGCAAAATGAACCGACGCATTACCTTACCCGAGTTGGCCGATGGCGTTGCCAAGCGAGCCACCGTCCCCGTAAGCTTCGCAGAGAAATTCGTGCAGTCGTTCTTCGACGTTGTCGAGGAGGCGCTGGTGAAAGAGAAACTTGTCAAGGTGAAAGGTCTTGGCACGTTTAAGCTCGTAGATGTTGATGCACGTGAGAGTGTTGATGTCAACAGCGGCGAGCGCATCCTGCTTGCAGCTCATTCTAAGGTCACATTCACGCCCGATGCCGGTCTGCGCGATGCCATAAACCGTCCGTTTGCAGACTTCGAAACGGTTATTCTTAATGATTCCACGCCGACAGAGAAGATGGAGGCTATCGACAACGAGGCGGAAACTGTAGCTGAAGGCGAAGTTCAGGCGGAGAAAGAACCTGTGATGGTTGTTGAACCTAAGGTTGAAGCTGCAACGCAAGTGGTTGAAGCAGCAGAGTCTGCCGTTGAAGCCGAGCCTGAGGTCGAATCAGAACCCGTAGCTGAAGCAGCACCTGCAGTTGAAGCTGAGTCTGAGCCTGAGGCAGAAGCCGATATCGCAGCAACGTCTGAGACCGAGGCTGCGCCAGCCGTAGAAAGTGAGCCATTGGCAGAGACCGAGACAAAGGCCGAGACTTCAGAACCTGTAGAAGCCGAGGCTACGGAGGCAGGCACGGCCGCCAAGGTGCAAGCCCTGCAAAGCATTGAACCTCAAACAGCTGCACCAGAGACTGAAGAACAAGGAACAAACAAACATGAAATAGAAGAACAAGAAACAAACGAGCAAGGAAAAAACGAACAAAAAGCAGAAACCGAAACACAAACAAATATTATGCGCAAAACAATTCAAAATATTCTGGCCGCACTCCTATGCCTGTTCATAGGTTACGCCATCTGTTATTATTTCCGTCCGTTTGAGTTGCCGACATTAAGTCCGGCTCCACTAGAACAAAAAGCCACAAAGGCAGAACAGAAAGAAGCAGAAGAGACAAAGGCTCCGGCCGAAGCAACCGAAACGGCAAAGACTACAGAGACAACACCTGCAGCTCCCGCTGCCAAGCCTGCTCAGAGCTATCAACAGCTCGAAGGCGGCGAGTATGAGATCGTTGGCGTCAAAGGCACCGAAGTGATGTCGCCGGGCAAGACCCTCCTCAACATCTCTCTGAAATACTACAAGAGCACCGACTTCGTGCCTTACATCTGCAAGATGAACGGTATTGACAACCCTGACATCGTGCCTCTCGACAAGGAGCTGCAGATTCCGGAACTCAAGAAAAAATAACCTGAACAAGAACTAAAACACATAATTCACAATGGCAGAATCAATTGACATTCGCGCGCTCAACGACCTCATCGAGCGTCAGAGCGCTTTCGTCACCAATCTGATGACCGGTATGGACCAAACAATCGTTGGTCAGCGTCATCTTGTAGAATCACTTCTTATCGGCCTGCTCTCCGACGGCCATGTCCTGCTCGAGGGCGTGCCCGGTCTGGCCAAGACCTTGGCTATTAAGACCCTGGCTCAGCTTATAGATGCCAAGTTCAGCAGAATTCAGTTTACCCCCGACCTCCTGCCTGCCGATGTCACCGGCACGATGATCTACTCTCAGAAGGACGAGAAGTTCATGGTAGAGCAAGGTCCTGTGTTTGCCAACTTCGTGCTTGCCGACGAGATTAACCGTGCTCCGGCCAAGGTGCAGAGCGCTCTGCTCGAAGCCATGCAGGAGCGCGAGGTCACCATTGGCAAGCAGACCTTCAAACTGCCATCGCCTTTCCTCGTGCTTGCCACACAGAACCCCATCGAGCAGGAGGGCACCTATCCTCTGCCCGAGGCGCAGGTGGACCGTTTCATGCTTAAGGTTGTCATCGACTATCCCAAGCTCGACGAGGAAAAGCGCATTATTCGTCAGAACATTGGCGGCGAGCGCCCTGCCGTGCGTCCGGTGCTCTCCACACAGGAGATCATGGAAGCCCGCAAAGTCGTCCGTCAGGTTTACCTCGACGAGAAGATCGAGCAATATATTGCCGATATCGTCTTCGCTACGCGCTATCCGGAGAAATATGGTCTGAAAGAGATTAAGGACTACATCGAGTTCGGCGGCTCGCCCCGTGCCAGCATCAACCTCGCCCTGGCCGCCCGTGCCTACGCTTTCATCAAGCGCCGTGGCTACGTCATACCCGAGGATGTCCGTGCCGTGGCCCACGATGTGCTGCGCCACCGCATCGGCCTCACGTATGAGGCAGAGGCCAACAATATCACGGCCGAGGAAATTGTCTCGAAGATCCTGAATAAGGTAGAGGTGCCTTGATTTGACGATTGCACAATTTCACAATTATACATCTTTGCTATTGGAGATCAATCGCTTTAAATTGTAGAATAGTAAAACGTAAAATTGTCAAATTAAAATAGTGGAAACATCTGATATACTTAAACGAGTAAGGCAGATTGAAATCAAGACGCGCGGCCTCTCCAGCAACATCTTCGCCGGCGAGTACCATTCCGCGTTCAAGGGGCGCGGTATGGCCTTCAGCGAAGTGCGTGAGTACCAGTATGGCGACGACATACGCGATATCGAATGGAACGTGACGGCCCGCTTCAACAAGCCTTACGTCAAGGTCTTCGAAGAGGAACGCGAGCTGACGGTGATGCTTCTTGTAGATGTCAGTGCCAGCCACGATTTCGGCACCAGCGTGCAGACCAAGCGCGAGATGGTGACCGAGATAGCTGCCACGCTGGCCTTCAGCGCCATCCAGAACAACGACAAGATCGGCGTCATCTTCTTCTCCGACCGTATAGAGAAGTTCATTCCTCCGAAGAAAGGCCGTAAGCACATACTTTATATCATACGCGAGCTCCTCGACTTCAAGCCCGAAAGCAGCCGCACGGACATCAAGATGGCCGTGGAATATCTCACACAGGTCATCAAGCGCCGTTGCACTTGCTTCATCCTAAGCGACTTCATCGATGAGAAAGATTTCCGTCAGGCCTTGACTATCTCTAACCGTAAGCACGATGTAGTGGCTATTCAGGTATATGATCGCCGTATTGCCGAACTGCCCAACATCGGACTTATGCGCGTGAAGGATGCTGAGACCGGCCACCTGCAGTGGATAGATTCCTCAAGCCGCCGCGTGCGCCAGGCTCATGCGCAGTGGTGGCATGATCGGCAGAACGTGCTTGCCGACACCTTCTCACGCAGCAATGTGGACTACGTGAGCGTCCGCACCGACCAAGATTATGTAGTTGCTTTGAAGAGCTTATTTGCACAACGATCATGACACGCAAGACTCTCCTTATTATATTATTAAATGTGTTGCCCCTCGCCGTAGGCGCTCAAGTCGTATTTGAAGCGCGGCTCGACACACTCATCATGCTCATTGGCGAGCAGCGCGAGCTGACGCTCGACCTCACCTGCGATGCCAATCAGCGGGTGAAGATGCCCGAGCTGCGCCCCGGTCAGGCGCTTACCGACCTCGTTGAAGTGGTCGAGCGGCTGGGGTCAGACACAATTGTCATCGACGATGGCCGGCGCAAGCAAGTAGTCGATCGCTACACCATCACAGCGTGGGACTCCACCTTCACACTGCTACCCCAGTTTGAGGCTCAAGTAGAAGGTAAACCATACAAGTCTAAAGGTTTGGCCTTGAAGGTGATGATGGTACCTGTTGATACTACCGACGTAAACCAGTTCTTCCCTCCGAAGGACATTCAGTCGAACCCCTTCTCATGGGACGACTGGCGACCGGTCATCTGGTTCGTGGTCATCAATCAGCTGCTGCTCTTGCTGCTGCTCTGGCTCTACGGCCACTGGCGCGAGAACAAGCCGCTCATTCAGATTATCCGTCGCAAGCGCAAGTTGCCCGCCCACCAAGTGGCTATGAGCGAGATTGAGCGCATCAAGAACGAGCGCAAGTGGACCGAGGAGGACAGCAAGGAATACTATACCGAGCTCACCGACACCCTCCGCAACTATATCCATGAGCGCTACGGCTTCAACGCCATGGAGATGACCTCCACCGAGATCATCGAGCGCCTGCTGCAGGTGCAGGACGAGCAAGCCCTGAGCGAGCTGCGTCAGCTGTTCCAGACGGCCGACCTCGTGAAGTTCGCCAAGTATTCTACGATGATCAACGAGAACGATGCCAACCTCGTCAGTGCCATAGAGTTCATCAATCAGACGAAACTCGAGGTGGACCCCAATGCCCCCGAAGAGGAGATCATCGTGCCCGAAGAGGTCAAGCAGAGTCAGGCCCGCTCTTTGACGATGAAGACGACCATGATAGCCATCGGAGTCATTGCTTTCGTCTTGGCTGTTGTTGCTCTCTATTTCACGATAGATTTGTTACGCTAACAATTAAATCATGCAATTAGCACATCCATATCTACTATTCCTGCTCGCCCTGCTCGTGCCATACATCCTATGGTATGTGGTCAAACGCGGCGATAAGGATCCCTCGCTTCAGATTTCTTCGACCCTGGCTTATCGCAACGCGCCGAAGACATTCAGGCAATATCTAGTGCACGCGCCCTTTCTACTGCGCTGTCTGGCTTATGTGATGATCGTCATCGTGCTCTGCCGCCCGCAGACGAGCAATTCGTGGAGCGACCGAACCATCGAGGGCATCGACATAATGCTCTGCGTGGATATCTCTACATCAATGCTTGCCGAGGACCTGCGCCCTAATCGCATCGAAGCGGCCAAGAAGGTAGCCTCGGAGTTCATCGCAGGCCGCCCCAACGACAATATCGGTCTGACGATCTTCTCCGGAGAGTCGTTCACCCAATGCCCGATGACCACCGACCATGCCGTGCTGCTGAATATGTTCAACAGCCTCAGTTGCGATATGGTCCAGCGCGGACTCATGGAAGACGGCACAGCCATCGGCATGGGTCTTGCCAACGCCATCACGCGACTGAAGGACTCCAAGGCAAAGTCTAAAGTCATCATCCTTCTCACCGATGGCTCTAACAACGCAGGTGATATCTCTCCGCTCACAGCAGCCGAGATAGCCAAGAGCTTTGGCATACGTATCTACACCATCGGCGTAGGCACTAATGGCACAGCGCGCTATCCTTACCCTGTAGGCGGCCATATCGAGTATGTCAATATCCCAGTGGAGATCGACTCCAAGACCTTGGCCGCTATTGCCAGTGCCACCAACGGCGAGTTCTATCGCGCCACCAACAACAATAAGCTACGCGAAGTGTATCAGCAAATCGACAAGCTCGAGAAGACAAAGATGAACGTCAAGGAGTATTCCAAGCGCTACGAGGCGTTTGCTCCCTTCGCCATCGTGGCTTGCCTGCTCCTGCTGCTCGAGCTTCTGCTTCGTGAAACCGTTTTAAAGAATCTACCATAATGTTCCGTTTTGCTCAACCTGTTTATCTATACGCTTTAGCTCTCATTCCGCTGTTGGCGCTCCTTCACTATCTGACGGACTTCCGCCGTAGGCGCCGCCTGCGCGAGTTTGGCGACCCCGAACTGCTGAAGCCTCTTATGCCCGATGTCTCTGTTTGGCGTCGCGAACTTAAGTTCTGGCTGCTGACGGCGGCTCTGGGTATGATAATAGTTTGTCTTGCACGCCCGCAGTACGGCACGAAAATCGATTCTCGCACGCGCCGTGGCATCGAAGCCATCGTGGCCCTCGACGTATCAAACTCGATGCTTGCCACAGATGTCTCGCCCAGTCGTCTGGACAAGGCCAAGATGCTGGTCAGCAGCCTTGTCGATGGCATGACCGACGACAAGATCGGCCTTATCGTCTATGCCGGCGATGCTTTCACGCAGCTGCCGATTACCTCCGACTATGTCTCGGCCAAGATGTTCCTCGACAATATCTCGCCTTCGATGATCAATGTTCAAGGCACCGACATAGCCCGTGCCATAGAGCTTGCCACGCACAGCTTCACGCAGCAAGAAGGAGTCGGGCGCGCCATCTTCGTCATCACCGACGGCGAGGACAACGAGGGTGGGGCAGAGGCTGCTGCCGCCGAGGCTGCCAAGCGCGGAATGAAGGTCTATGTGCTCGGCGTAGGCTCCCCTGAGGGCAGTCCTATCCCTATGCCTGGCAGAAACGGTTATATCACTGACAATGCAGGCAACACGGTTATCTCGAAGCTCAATGAGGATATGTGCCGCCAGATCTCACAGGCCGGCAGCGGAGCTTACATCTACGTGGACAACAGCTCCTCAGCGCTTTCGGCCCTGCAGAAGCACGTTGACAAGCTGGCCAAGGCCGACATAGAATCTGTGCTCTACAGCGAGTTCGACGAGCACTTCCGCGATTTCGCCTGGGCAGCACTCATACTGCTCATCATCGAGACCATAATCCTTGCTCGGCGCAACCGCGTGCTCAGCCGTTTCCGCCTCTTCCCCCAGGCCAAGGCTGCAGCGCTGTTGGCTCTGTTCGTGCTGCCGGCGCTGATGCCCTCAACCTTCTCGTCATCCTCGGCCTACGCCCAGAAGAAGAACGACCGCTACTTCATCCGCCATGGCAACCGTCTCTATCGCGACAGCCTCTACACCAAAGCGCAGGTGGACTATCAGAAAGCCATAGAGAAGGACAACGCCAATGCCGTGGCCCACTACAACCTCGGCAACGCCCATCTCATGCAGGGTCAGCCCAAAGAAGCCATGCAAAGCTATGAGACGGCGGCCCGCATCCAGACCGACAAGTTGCGCGCTGCCCAGTGCTTCCACAACATGGGAGTCATCCTGCAGAGCCAGAAGCAGTACAAAGAGGCTATCGAATGCTATCGCAACGCGCTCCGACGCAATCCCAAGGACGACGAGACACGCTATAACCTTGCACTCTGCATGCATCAGCTCAAAAACGATCAGAACCAAGATGGCGGCAACGACCAGCAAGGCGACGACAAGCAGAAGCAGGATCAG
>JAFRNY010000040.1 GCA_017429945.1 Bacteroidaceae bacterium | reverse complement strand
GGTCCCACCTCTTCCCATCCCGAACAGAGAAGTTAAGCCCGCTTGCGCCGATGGTACTGCACACCCGTGGGAGAGTAGGTAGCCGCCACTTTTACAAGAAAGCCCCGACGAGCATTAAGCTTGTCGGGGCTTTTCTTGTAAATGTATAATGTATAATGTATAGTTGATAATGTATAATTAATAATGTATAATTGATAATGTATAATTGACACTGTATAATTGATAATGTATAATTGATAATGTATGATGATTAATGACTATAGGCGTAATGGTGTAAGGGCGAAAGATCAAGGGCGAACATGTAGATGATTTATCGTTTCTCTTTTATTTTCTTGTCCTTAAGATAGATGGCTTTGCCGTTAATCCAGCTCTTGAGTTTGGTGAAACCCTCTGGCACCCACGGTTCTCCTTCGGTGGTGGTGAAGAGGATGTAGTAGCCGTCCTCGTCGCGTGAGGCATTCAGCATATATTCTTTGTGGACAGGGCTCTTATCGGGCCAATTGCTGCCTGAGACGATATGCGTGAGGTTGTTTGTGTAGAAATGGGGATTGAAGCGATAGGTGTAGTCCTGGTCGTAGTGCTCCGTGACGTAATTGTAGGTCATAGAATCTAGCGTTGCGAGTAACTCGGTGGCTTCTTTCTCAAGAGTTTTGGGAATGAAGTACATTTCGCCTGTGGTGATACCGGTGTGCTTGTTGGCGCTATAGTCGGTGTAGTGTGTAACTTTGTAGAGGAAGTGTTCATTCCCGTTCTCTTTGTAGCTTTCATCGTGCCGCCAATAGACGGGCAACTTTTTCGCTCCTTTGAGCTTAAGTGCTCTTTTTGCGACAGGCATGACGACGGCCTGCTGGAAGGCCTGACCGTCGAAGGCCTTTATGTCGCCCATCGGTTCGGGATAAGGTTCGGTGAAGACGTGTGTGTACATCCCTGAAGCCCAGTCAAGTTCTGGTGGTCGTTGGTAATAGAAGCTGACCATCTCGCGTCCTCCTGAATAATACACGCCGCCGTCGCCGCGCCATGTGTTGAGAGGATGTTCGCTGTCGCGCCATGCCATGGACAGGCGTATGGTGTCACATTCCTTGTTGTGCAGCTCAAACATATAACTCTCCGAAGCCTCGGCAGCCAATGTGCTGAATGTGCTGCGGATGAGGTCGATAGCTGCGGCTGTTCGTTGTTGCTGAAGCGCTCTGATACTGTCGCTCCGCCACAGGAATGCTTTCTGTTCTTCTTTTGTCCATTTGTCCCATTGCCCTGGGGTGAGGTGCGGCCTTTCAGATGACTGATACAACGTTGACGTCCACCGATGCTCTATGCCTCGTTCGTTTCGCTGAACGTGCGCCATATCGAAGCCTTGCTCCTGCAGCATCTGCTCAAGAATGTGCAGCCGCTCGTTGGGCTGTGCAGTCGCCGTAAGTGTAAAAAGCGTAAGGAATGAAAGGAAGAGAATAGACTGTTTCATGATGGGCTGTAGTGTATTTATTGTGGATGGGGTAATTCTATGGCTTTGTGATTTCGGCCACCAAAGCTTCAACCTTTTCACCTCGAGAGTGAATCTCTCGCATCTCCTTCTCGATGTGAGCGTAAGCATCAAAGCGTGGATCGGTCTCCGTTACATCCTGAGGGACGGAGGATAGTGCCATGGGCTGTTCCTCGGCGACAGGCTCGGCTGGCATAGTGCTCTGCCCAGGTTTCAGGTCCTCGTTATTCCGGGGCTTTCGGGCAGGCTGACCATTGTTTTCCGAGGCAGCCATTTCCTTCTTAGAGAAAGTTGTGGTGGGACATGCGGTCGTGCGGACCGATTTGACCGGTCGTGATGGCTCTTGCGTGAGGTCGTCTTGTGCGATGCGTGCGGATGTATCGGCTTGTCTCCTTGGTGAGACTGTCGTGTCTCGCAGGTGAGACTGATTTGTCTCACTGGTGAGACTGCCGCTTTCGCCTTTCTGCTGTGACGTTTGCGATTGGTAGATCGTTGCTCCGAGGCCGGCTGCAATGATGATTGCTGCCGCAGCAGCCCATCGCCACAGGGAGGCCTTGCGCTTGTGCGTGCCTGCCGGGAATGAGGAGCTAGGCGTTTCTTGAGAACTGCGGCTGGCGAGTATGTTGTTGCTGAGCCCAGCGGCCTGTTGTTCCTCGACCTTCTTCAAGATGCTTTCGGTCAGGTCCCAGCTGTCCTTAATCTTAGGCTGACGGCCTTGAAGGCTGTCGAGAATGTCGTTGATTTTATTCATATCCCATGTGCCTTAAGCGTTCGCGAATAGTTTGTCGAGCAGCAAATAGGTTGCTCTTAATCTGTTTGGCTGTCAAGCCCGTAGCCTCCTCGGCCTCCTGCGATGAGAGTCCTTCGAGCTGGCATAGCGTAAAGACGAGGTGCTGCTTAGGGCTTAGTCCCTCTGCCAGCAGTCGCACAATAGCCGCCCACTCCCGGTTCTCTAATTCGAGTTGTCCGTCGGCAGAGGCAAAACGTTGCATCACGGCTTCGTCCTCGGGCAGCGCCACGATGCGTGTGCTGCTCCTGAGGCGGTCGAGACAGAGGCGTGAGGCAATGGCGTATAGCCATGTGGTGAAGCTTCGCCGTGGGTCGTACTTGCCGATGTGCTGCCATACGCGCAGAAAAGTTTCTTGCACGATGTCCTTCGCCTCGTCCTCGTCGGCCAACATCTTCAGTGCAATAGAGAACACCATCGCCTGACACCTCTCTACGACTAGCCGGAACGCGTCCCGGTCGCCCGCTTGGCATCGTGTGATGATTGTGTGGTCTATCTGCGTCATTGTATTGAGGTGCTTCTAATCGTGATACGTACAAGACGGTCAGAAGTCAAAAAAAAGGTTCTGATTTTTGCTGATTTTATAGAATTATTCAGCCGTTAGCCCTTGCATTCTACGATTTTTGCATAACTTTGCAGCGCCAAGGCTAAGGCGATGGTCGGCGATTCCTGCTTCACCTCGCCTTGGGCTTCACCAAGGATGCCATAGGCAGCGAGCGGCTTTAGGATAGTAGTGTTACATATGAATAACCGAGTATGCATACGTATAGTTTAAGGGATTTGAGCCTTCTGACGTTAGGCTGTTGCGGTTCGGCCGGCATGTATGGCCAGCGCACTCCTAACATCGTTTTGATTCTTGCCGACGACCTCGGCTATGGCGACGTGAGCGCTTACGGCGCGCGCACAATTGCTACGCCTAACATCGACGGCCTGGCTCGCGGCGGCATCAGCTTCACCAACGGCCACGCCTCATCGGCCACGTCGACGCCGAGCCGCTATGCGCTGTTGACGGGCATGTACCCTTGGCGGCGGCGTGCCAACATCCTTCCTGGTGATGCTCCGCTGATAATCGGCGAGGAGCAGGAGACGCTGCCAAAGATGCTGCGGCGTGCGGGCTACCGGACGGCTGCCATCGGCAAGTGGCACCTGGGTATGGGGCGCGGCCGTATCAACTGGAATGAGCTGATTGCCCCCGGTGCCCGCGAAGTGGGCTTCGACTATTCGTGCATCCTATCGGCTACGGTTGACCGTGTGCCTACGGTGTATGTAGAGAACGGCCGCGTGCTGGGCCTAGACCCGAGCGATCCTATCGAGGTGAGCTACCAGAAGCCTTTCGATGGTGAGCCTACGGCGCGCACGAATCCTGAGCTGATGACGCGCATGAGGTATTCGCACGGGCACGACCAGACTGTCGTGAATGGCATCCCGCGCATAGGCTACATGCGTGGCGGAAAGTCGGCCGTTTGGAAGGATGATGAGATGGCCGACTTCCTTGTAGGCAAGGTGCGCGAGTATATCGACACGGTGGCCAAGGACCGCCCGTTCTTCCTCTATTATGGTCTGCACGAGCCCCATGTGCCGCGCGTTCCGGCCAACAGGTTTGTGGGCGCTAGCGGCATGGGGCCTCGCGGCGATGCCATAGTGGAGGCCGACTGGTGTGTGGGCGAAGTCGTGAAGGCGCTCGAGAAGGAAGGGCTGTTGGACAACACCTTGGTCATCTTCACGAGCGACAACGGCCCAGTGCTCGACGACGGCTATGCCGACGAGGCTCCGGAGCTGGCCGCACGTGCCGGTCATGACATGAATGGTGGTTTGCGCGGTGGTAAGTACAGCCTGTTTGAGGCTGGCACGCGCGTGCCGTTCTTCGTCTATTGGCGCGGTAGTGTAGCGCCTCAGCGGTCCGACGCACTCTTTTCGCAGCACGATTTGTTTGCATCGCTGGCCGCACTGGTGCATCAGACTGTTCCCGAGGGCTTGGATTCAGAGAACCACCTCGGCGCCTTGCTGGGCCGTTCGGGCAAGTCGCGCAAGGCCATGATTGTTGAGGCCAGCGGTCGTCTGGCCCTGCGCTACGGTCGCTATGCCTTGGTGCCCCCTTATCGCGGTGCCAAGAAGAATGCGACGGGCAATGAGCTCGGCGTCGTTGACCACTATGCTCTATATGATCTCGAAGCCGATCCCGCCCAGCAGCATGAGGTCACTGAAAGCCATCCGCGCCTCGTTCGCAAGTTGCGCAAGCAATTCCTGAAGCTCGTCGGGGAGTATTACCAGGAGGAAAAGCAGCAGGAAGCGCTGCAGTGACTGTCCGTCAGCCCCGGCTGATGTAGTCCACAATCCAGGCGCCCACCTCGGTCGTGCCGTAGTGCGCTCCGCCGGGCACTTGTATCTCAGGCGTACGAATGTTTGCCTCGAGGCTTGCGTTTACAGCATCGCGGATGACTTGGCCTTCGGCCGTCAGTCCGAAGTGCTCGAAAAGCATGGCTACGGATAGGATTTGAGCGAGCGGGTTGGCGATGTTCTTGCCTTTGGCTTGCGGCCAAGAGCCGTGAATAGGTTCGAAGAGCGGGGTGTGCTCGCCGGTGGAAGCAGAAGGCAGCAGGCCCATCGAGCCTGTGATGCACGAAGCCTCGTCGGTGAGAATATCGCCGAAGGTGTTCTCCGTGACGATTACATCGAAGAAGCGTGGCTCTTGGATCATGCGCATCGCGGCGTTGTCAACATACATATAATCGGTGGTGACGTCGGGATTCTCCTGTGCCACGGCTTGAGCCACTTTCCGCCAGAGGCGGCTGCTGACGAGGATGTTGGCTTTGTCGACCACGGTGACGTGATGCCGGCGACGTCGTGCGTAGTCGAATGCTACGCGCAGTATGCGCTCGACCTCGTTGCGCGTGTAGGCCATAGTGTCGTAGGCGCGCTCTTCGTCCTGATACTTCTCTCCGAAGTACAGGCCTCCCGTGAGCTCTCGTATGCAGATGAAATCGGCATCGCGCACAATGTCGTCCTTGAGAGGGGAGTTGTGGAGCAGGCTGGGGAAAGTCTGTATGGGGCGTATGTTGGCGAACAGTCCGAGGCGCTTGCGCATGGCCAGCAGGCCTTGCTCGGGGCGGACGGGTGCCGTGGGGTCGTTGTCGTAGCGCGGGTCGCCGATGGCCGAGAAGAGCACAGCATCAGCTCGCATGCACGTCTGAAAAGTTTCTTCCGGAAACGGGTCGCCAACTTTATCTATGGCACCAGCGCCGCAAATGGCGTATTCGTAGGACACGGTGTGACCAAAACGTCGGCAGACAGCAGACATCACCTCGACGCCTTGGCGGCTGATTTCGGGGCCTATGCCGTCGCCTGGCAGTACAGCAATTCTGAGATTCATAAGTGTTTGTGGATTGAGAGTTTGAGAATTGGGTATTGGATACTATTAGTTCAAGAGTTTGCGCAGCATTTCGGCAGCCCTGCTGCGGGTTGCCTCGTCGGCCACGAGAAGCGCGGCGAGGTCGTCGGCTAGGCGAAGAAGGAGCCCGTCGGCAGGAGAGCCTTGTCTTTGCGGCTCGTCGGTGGCTTGGTCGGCCGCGGGCATGGGCTGATGGCTCTGCTGCAGAATTTCGGTTCGTGAAGGTTCAGTGCGCGTGTCGGCAGAAGCCGTGGTGGTGTCGTCGATATATTCCTCGAGGCCGCAAAGCAGTCCATCGAACTTGTCGCCGGAGAGGAAAACGGCATCTTCGCCACCGTCGAGCACCCCCTCGAAGAGCGATGCTTTGAACCGCAGGCGTGAGCGCATGTCGTCCTCGATGGTGCCGGAGGCTATTAGGTTGATGACCTCAACGCCCCGCTGCTGGCCTATGCGATGGATTCGCCCTATTCGCTGTTCCAGGATGGCGGGATTCCAAGGCAGGTCGAGATTGATGACAATGTTGGCGGCCTGGAGGTTGAGTCCCGCGGCACCGGCGTCGGTAGAGAGGAACACTCTCACGGAAGGATCGCCCTGAAAGGCGTTGACTCGTTCCTGGCGCTGACGAGCAGGCACATTGCCGTGGATGTAGACATATTCCACTCCGCTTTGGTCGAGCTCTTGCGCCACGAGGCGGGTCATGCGCTCCCACTGGCTGAATATTACGACCTTGAGTGTAGAGCCTTCTCCGCTCTCGCCGTCAACAGTGACTCCGCACTCGTTGAGGATGTTCATTGTTTCCTCGACCTTTGTGTCGAAGCGGCTGTGCTCGTCGAGCAAGAAGAGGCTGTCGCATACCATGCGCATCTGCTGCAGCGTGAGCAGCAGCGTGCGGCGGTCTATCTCCGAGAGGAAGTGCTGCCGATGCCATTTGCTTACGATGCGTGCAGCATTAAGGCGCAGCTCCTGGTGTGCGGCCATCTGCTCGGATGTCATCGGCACGAAGAGGTTCTTGTCGATGCGCGGCGGCAGTTGCAGCTCTACGTCGGCTTTCCTCCGCCGCAGCATGATGCTGCTCAGGCGTTGTCGCACCTCGTCCAGGAAATGGTAGCCGACGGTACGGCCGTCGGCATCGGTGATGATGTATCTGTCGCGGAAGATGTAGAATGGTGCCAGTATGAACTGGTCGACGAGCTCGACGATGCTGTAGAGCTCTTCGAGGCGGTTCTCGAAGGGCGTTCCGGAGAGTATGAGAGCGTAGCGCGACGTGATCTGCCTCACGGCTTTAGACATCTGTGTGTTCCAGTTCTTGAGCCTCTGTACTTCGTCGAGGATGAGCATGTCGCACTGCAAGAGGTGGCCTTGGCGGGCATCTTCGGTGAATGAGTTGTAGGACTGAATCTTGAACTCGGCATCGGTGGCCGCCAGTTCCATGCGCCGTTCGGGCGCTCCGTCGACCACTATAGCGCTGCGCTCGGTGAATCGCTCAATCTCGCGCTTCCATTGATACTTCAGCGTGGCAGGGCAGAGCACGAGCACGTTGGTGATGACGCCTTCGCGCATGAGCAGTTCGGCGGTGGCGATGGCCTGGACTGTCTTGCCCAGACCCATCTCGTCGGCCAGGATAGCCCTTCCGGCTTTTGCGGCAAAGCGTACGCCTTCTCTTTGATAAGGATAGAGTGATGTCCGGAGCAAGCTGTCGATGTGTTCGTCGGTATAGTTCTCGTCGACGACTTTGCGGCGTGCAATCGACTCGCGTTGCTCGAGAATGAAGTCTATGGCATCCTGGTAGCAACGGAAACCGTCGCACAGGGCTTTCGCCTGTTTCATGAATTCGCCGAAGTGCTCGAAGGCATCGGGGCGCAGCGTGTTCAGCTCATCGAAGTAGTGCGCTGCCATCGTCCGGAATTCCTTCGAGGCGGCATCGCCGATTCGTATCTTCACCTCGCGCACGTTTGTGCGGTAGCTGAGATAGACGCTGGTGTAGGCCGGGAGGTCCCAATGAATGCGCTTATGGTGGTCGGCGATCCATTGCCGGGCAGCTTCTACGTGCTTGCATGTGCCTAGCTGCGAGGTCTTGAAGTCCATGCAGTCGCAGTAGTTCCATGGGCTCTTGGCTCCACGGAATACCACTTTGTAGACGCGCCCCGAGGCTTTGCTGCTGACGCGGTACTCGCCGGGCGAATAGCGCTCGCTGACGCATTCTACCTCCATCTGCTCGCGTCGTGCTTGCTGCATGCGCAGCATCACCTGCCATTCTTCGAGGCTCTTGTCGCGTGGCTTCACGAGATGGCTCAGCTCGTCTTTGGGTAAATCAGCGTATTTCATTTCAAGTGCGTTGGTGCTTTTGACTGCGTAAAGATACAATAAACTTTGAACTTTGCACTTTGAAGGTTCAACTTTCAGCCTCGAGAGGTCAACTTTTTAGCGTTTCACTTCTCACATTTCACTTTTTCTCGTACCTTTGCCGCATGAAACGAATAATTCTCATGCTCTTTGCCGCCCTGAGCGTGGTTCAGGTCAGTGCCCAATCAAGTTACGAACAACTGGCGCGCCGTGCCGTTACGGCAATGGAGGACGACAGTCTGCTCGTGGCAGAGGAACTGTTCAAGCAGGCGCTCAAGGCAAATCCCACAGCCCCCGGCAATGCTATCATCTGGGGGCATCTGGCCAGTATCTCTGAGCGTACGGGCCGCGAACAAGAGGCCTTGGAACAGTACAATATTGCTTTGGGGCTCGCTCCGCAAGTGCCGGCGTTGTTGCTCGGCAGAGCCTCGTTGTACATAAAGTTGGGCAACGAGCAGCGGGCGTTGCATGATTACGATGTCATCTTGGAAACACATGCCGACCATCAAGAGGCCCTGCTCATGCGTGCTTATATTCGTCAGCGGCAGCGCCTGCTGAAAGATGCGCGTACAGATTTCGAGCATTTGCTGCGCCTGAATCCTGCGCACGAGCAGGCGCTGCTTGGGCTGGCGCTGGTAAATGACAGCGACCGCCGGCCGCAAGAAGCAATGGAGACGGTAAATCGTGTAATAGATCTCTATCCCGGGCATGCTGCAGGCTATGCTATCAGGGCCGGAATGGAGCTCGACCGCAAGCAGTATGAGCGTGCCGAAGCCGATTACACACGTGCCATAGAGCTGGAGCCGGAGTCGGCAACGTATCGCCTGGCCCGCGCTCATTTGTATACAATGACAAAGAAAAAGCGTCTGGCTCGCGAGGATGTCCGTGCTGCCGCCCGCCTCGGCGCTTCGGCTGAAGAGCTTGCCGGCGCAGCTGGTATGCAGCCGTAGCCTAAAGCTTCTCAAGCGAGAAGTTAGTGAAGTCGGGAATCTGATAATCGGAGAGGGCCTTAAGCTTCTCGGCCGAATGACTTGTGGTGAGCGCTACGACTAAGGCCCCGGAGTCGCGCCCGGAACGTAGACCGTTTATGCTGTCTTCGAAGACGACGGCTTCGTTTGGCGTAGCGCCAAAGCGTGCCATAGCCCGTAGGTAGCAATCGGGGTGGGGCTTGGAGTGGAGGAAGTCCTCGCTTGTCAGTATGGCATCGAACAGGCCCTTGAACTCCGGGTGCTGCTCATAGACCCGTGCCATCTTCTCGTGATTTGAACTTGTGACTACGGCTGTGTGCAGGCCTCGCTGGTGAAGGCTGATGATAAACTCTTGCACGCCGGCGATATATGGGAACGACATCCTACGCTCGTAGTCGTTGAGGCGCGAGGTGATTGCCTCGCGTTCGCCCATGAGGGCTCCGACAAAATAGCGGTCGTAGATTTGCGTGAGCGTCTGTCCCTTGATGGCTTGCTCCAGGCCTGGTTCATCAGGATAATAACGTTGGAATTCAGAGCCCCAGAACTTTGTGTACTGGGGCTCTGTATCAAAAATCACACCATCGAGGTCGAAGAGGGCTGCTGTCAACATTGAATAGTTTTAGTCGTAAGATAAAAAATGTTTGCGGCTCGAGTCGCTTACTTCCTTATTATAGTCTGAGCGCGGTCGGGGCCTACGGAGAGGATAGTGATAGGCGTGTGCAGTTCGTCCTCGAGGAAGCGGATGTAGTCTCGGAAGTTCTGTGGGAACTGCTCCTCTGACGTCATCGTCGAGAGGTCTTCGTTCCAACCCGGCAGGTCGCGATAGACGGCCGTCCATCCTTCAGTGTCGAAAGGCATATCGGTTGTCTGCACACCGTCCTTCTCGTAGGCCACGCAGGCGCGGATGGTCTCGAAGCCGTCGAGGACATCGCTCTTCATCATAATCAGCTGCGTTACGCCGTTGATCATGATGGCATATTTCAGGGCGACGAGGTCAACCCACCCGCAGCGGCGGTTGCGGCCGGTGACGGCTCCGTACTCATGCCCGATTTCGCGCAGGCGGTCGCCTGTCTCATCGAAGAGTTCTACGGGGAACGGTCCTGCTCCGACGCGTGTGCTGTAGGCCTTGAAGATGCCAAAGACTTCGCCGATGCGGTTAGGTCCTACGCCGAGGCCTGTGCATACGCCGCCAGTCGTGGTGTTGGACGAACTCACGAAGGGGTATGTGCCGTGGTCTATGTCGAGCATCGTGCCTTGTGCGCCCTCGGCCAACACATTCTTGCCTTCAGCAAGCAGACGGTTGATCTCAATCTCGGTGTCGGTGAGTTGGAACTGGCGCATATAGTCAATGCCTTCGAGCCAGAGACGTTCTTCGTCGCTGATGTCGTAGTCGGTGTAGTTGAGGTCACGCAGGATCTGCTCGTGGCGTGCCTTCAGTGCCTGGTACTTGGCAGGGAAGTTGTCGAGGATATCGCCTACGCGCAGTCCGGTGCGGCTGGCTTTCTCGCTGTAGGTGGGACCGATGCCCTTGCCTGTAGTGCCGACTTTGTTCTTGCCTTTGGCCGCTTCGTATGCACGGTCGAGAACGCGGTGAGTGGGCAGGATGAGGTGGGCACGTGTGCTGATGTGGAGGCGGCTGCGCAGGTCGTAGCCGGCAGCTTCCAGCTCTCGTGCCTCAGCCATGAAGAGGTCGGGCGCTATGACGCATCCGTTGCCGATGATGTTCAGCTTGCCTTCATCGAAGATGCCTGAGGGTATAGATCGCAGGACGAATTTCTTTCCTTCGAAGATTATAGTGTGGCCGGCGTTGGGGCCTCCTGCAAAGCGAGCTACGACATCGTATCTGGGCGTGAACACATCAACGACTTTGCCTTTTCCTTCGTCTCCGAAGACGATGCCCAGCAGGGCGTCCACTTTTCCTTGTTTCATGTTTTGGCGATTAAAATGTATTTATGAGTTTATTGTTTTGGGGCGTTGCTTTTGGCCTCCACCGCTTTAATGCGCTTGTGCATCTTGCGTTGGCACGAAGCGCAGAGGCCGTAGACGTATGCCACGCGATGGCTGATGGAGAAGCTGCGCGAGTGGTAGGTCTCGAGGCTCGAAGCCAGTTCCTTGCTCTTGATGGCCGTGATGCGGTGGCAGTGGCTGCAGATTTGGTAGCTTCGTGGGCGCTCGTCGGTGATGCGTTCGAAGACCGCTGCAGACGATGAGAAGGGATGCCGTATGAGCAGGTTGGCCTCGACGAGCAGCTGGGTGGTCAGATAGAGCGTGTTGGTGCTGACGTGGAAGCGGTTCATCTGCATAATCTGGCTGAGGTCGTCAATGGTGAACGTCCCTTCCTGTTCGTAGATAGCTTCGAGTATGGCAAAGCGTTCGCGCGTCTGTCTGAGGCCATTAGCCACGAGATAGAGGCGAAATCGCTCTCTGACTTGTTCTTGAAGTGACAGCTTCTCACTCATACGGGCACAAAGTTACATCATCTTTGTCGGCTGACCAAACAATTCGGCCTAAAACTTTTGTCGGAGGGCACTAAGGGGTGTTAATCGTGAAGTCATCGGCATCTTCGAGCAGGGGAAACTTGCTGTTGTAGTGGCGCAAGAAGTCAATGTCTATGATTGCTGACGCTGCCCACTCGGTCTTGTCGGGGCAGAGGGCCATAGTCTCGCCGTAGGGGTTGATGATTGCCGCGCGTCCGTAGTATTCACACTGTTGGTCGGTGCCGATGCGATTAGCGGCTGCGACATAACATTGGTTCTCAATAGCTCTTGCCCGGATGAGGGTCTTCCAGGCCGTGTCGCGGCTGATGGGCCAGTTTGAAGAATAGAGGATACAGTCGTAGTAGTCGCGGTTGCGTGCCCAGATAGGGTAGCGCAGGTCGTAGCACACTTGTAGCAGGAATCGTACTCCGCGGAAGCTGACGATTACTCGCTGGCGGCCGCGCGTGTATTGTTGTGCCTCGCCTCCATAGATGAAGAGGTGGCGTTTGTCGTAGGTGGTGATGTCGCCGTCGGGCCGCACAAAATATAGACGGTTGAAGAAGAGCCCGTTGTCTTCAGCGGCCAGGCTGCCGACGACTGCAGCGTCGAGCTCTTGGGCCTTGGCTTTCATCCAATTGATGATGCCTGGAGTGTAGTCGACGATGTCTCGTGGATTGTTGTTGAGGCCGGTGGCAAACATTTCGGGCAACAACAAGAGGTCGGTGTGAGGAAGTGTGCTGATGAGATGGTCGAGGTGCGGCAGGTTGATGTCAGGCCTGCACCAGCTGATGTCGTGTTGTAGGATTGTTAAGTGCATGTAAGAATATTGTCTATTTCGTGTTGTGCTGTAGGATTATTCTCTCCGTAGCGTAGGAGCGCATTCGTTGCGGCCTTCCTGAGCGGGAGATAGTCTGTTGAGAGAGAGGCGGCTGCCTGGTCGAGAAACTCAGCTTCGGCGGCAGGCGACAGTTGTGCTCCCTGCATGAGCAAGCGTGTGATGGTCATGAAGCCGCAGAGCTGTAGGGTCTCGCGCTCATCGGCCATCCAACGGAAGGCTTTGTCTGCGGCATACGGCGCTGTTGCTATGTGGTCCATGACGAGCAGACCGGCCAGTTCGGCTTCGTCGCGCCTCAGGTCTTCAGCCCAGAGGTCGGCGATATCGCTGTCGAAGTCAGCCGAAGGGAAGAGCATTACGGCCAGCATGCGTGTCTCGCGTATGTTGTCGCTCCACAGCGCCAAGGCCAGCCGGCGGTCGGGCTCGAACTCAGAGGCAATGGCTCTGAGGCGTGGCAATTCAACTCCGTAGACCAGCCTGTATGCTGTTCCGCTTTGGCGAAAAGCCTTCGCCGCTATGCCGTTCATAGCAGCACGTAGCTCTGCTTTTATGGCTACGAGTACATCGTTTATGGCGTGCGCGGCAGGCTTGTCGGCTGTTGTATGCTTGTATGTGTTCTGCTTGTCAGTCATTCGTTAGTGGCAGTGTGGCGTAGTCATGGGAGTAGCGAAGCATTTGTTTGTCGAAGGCTTCGCCGTAAGCGATATTGACGTCGGTGATGTTGCCTGCATCATCGTAGATAGGGGTGAGTATGGGATTGATGAATCCTTTGTATGGGGCCAGGTTCAGGGCTTTGTAGCGCTCCAGTACTTCGGCATGGAGCTTAGCGTCGATAGTGACGCCGTAGGTCTCAACAAGGCGCGCTGCCGCCTCGTAGTCGCCCTCGCTCTTTATGCGCTGCACTTCGGCCAGCAGCTGTCCGATGAGGTGGCGGAGCCGCGCGTAGTCGTTGATTTGGACGTAGGTCTTGCCATTGCGGCGGATGAGGGCTACGGCAGAGGAGGAGGCTACATCGGCGGAGGCGACGGCGAGGGAGGCGACTGCTGACGGACCGCCGTCAACTGAACCCTGGACAGGATGGGCGATGGCGTGACCCGAGACAGGCCTCTGAGCGTGGTCGAGGAGCCAGCGGGCTATCAGTGCGCGGTTGCGCATGTGGGCTTCCTCGATGATGGCTCCGGGCTCTATGCGCACGAGCTGCGTCATGAGGCCGTTCATTATGTATGTGTAGTATTGGCTTTTGTAGGCTTCGGCATCGGGGACGAGCCCCAGTTCCACGAGCTTTGGGTCGGCAATATAGTATAGCGCAAAGAGGTCGGCGCGTGCTTCTTCGATACAGCTGCCGTAGGCTTTCAGCGCATCGGGGTCTACGCCGTCGAGGAGCCGCCCTGAGCCGTGGCCGAGGCATTCGTGGAGGTCGGTGTGGAGGTCGTCGCAGGCATCGCCATAGGAGTTGATGAGCTTGAGTGTATTGTCATCGACGACAAATTCCTCGAGGAAGCCGTTGCCGTGTGCGGCTTTGTTGTAGGCTTCGGTGAGGTTGCCTATGGTGACGCTCTTTGAGCCGTGCTCGGCGCGCACCCAGTTGCTGTTTGGCAGGTTGATGCCAATGGCAGAACTTGGGTAGAGGTCTCCTCCGAGCATCGCCGCAACAATTACTTTTGCCGTGACGCCCCTCGTCGATGTTTTCTTGAAGCGAGGGTCCACGGGCGAGTTGTCCTCGAACCATTGGGCATTGGCCGCCAGCGTCTCTGTGCGAGCTGTTGCTGCTTTGTCCTTGAAGTTTGCGAATCCTTCCCAGCTGGCTTTGAGCCCGAGCGGGTCGCCGTAGGTCTCGGTGAAGCCGTTTGTGAAGTCGACGTCGCCAGCTGTTTCGTTCACCCAGAGAATGGTGTATTCGTCGAAAGTCTTAAGGTCGCCGGTGCGGTAGAATTCTATGAGCTTTTCAATGACCTGCGCCTGTTGCTCGTTCTCAGCTACAGTCTTAGCCTCTTTGAGGCAGCTTATGATGCGGTCGATGGCCGGGCCATAGAGGCCTTTGCTTTGCCATACGCGCTCTCGCAACTGGCCGTCGACTTTCACGAGTCGGCTGTTCATGCCATACATTATGGGGCGTGCCGGGTCTTGAGCGCAGGCTTTCTGCGCATCGTAGAAAGCTTCGGCTTCAGCCTGGCTGACGTCAGGGCCATAGTAGTTTGATGCCGAAGTGAGGAGCAGGTCTTCGCCTTCTGTCTGATTGACGCGTTTGGGCATCACCGTGGGGTTGAAGATGACGTTGAAGAGTTCTTCGTAATGTCCTTCGAGGCCGTCGATTTCTCCAATCTCCTTCAGGGCTTTGCTGATGAAGTCAGGCGAGAATCCTGGCTGGAGCTTTTCGGTGCTGTAGTGGTGATGTATTCCGTTAGAGAACCATACGCGCTTGAGGTAGGTCGTGAATGCTTTGAACTCGTCGCTCTCGCGGTCGCCTTTATAATTAATGTATATCGTTTCGAGCAGCCTGCGTATGCGCAGGTTGTAGCGTCCGTTCTGGTCCCAAAGTATGTCGCGTCCGGCGAGCGCTGCTTCGCTGAGGAAATAAATGAGCAGGCGCTGGCGTGTTGTCAGCGCCTCGAAACCTGCCACGCGGTATCGCAGCAGTTGAATGTCGGCAAAACGTTCGTCGGTGTAGCAGAAGGAGTCTGGCATAGTTTGTCAGTTGCGTGGTTTGCGTGATCGCCTCAGTTCGAGGCTCTTGGCGTAGAAGTTGTCTTGGAATTCCTTAGGCGTCTTGGCATAGGCGCGATAGAATGCCGCATAAAACGACTGACGGTTGGAGTAGCCAACCATCGCGGCTATCTCAGCCATCGTAAGTCCGCGGTATCGCCTGTCGGTGAGAATGGCTACGGCTTCCCTTACGCGATACCCGTTTATGAGTTCGCTGTAGGTCTGTTGGAATCTGAGGCTTACGGCGGCGCTGATGTATCGCGTGTTCGTCCCGATTTCTTCGGCCAGGCGTGCGGCTGTATAGTGCGGGTCGCGATACTTTTTCTCAACGATCATTTTGCGCAGCAGTTGCTCGTAAATCTCGTTGATGACGTCGGCGCTTACTGCCATTCTGTAGTTAGCCGGTTTTTCTTTCTTTGGTCTGATGTTGTACTTTGCCATAGTTGTTTTCGTGTTCTTTATTGTTGTGTTGTCTGTTGGTGTCTGAGTAGAGCCTCGTCGGCCTTTGCAATTTGCATGAGGACTTCGCGCCGCTGCTGTTCCAGTTCTTCTATTTGCTGTGTGAGCTGGTGTTGCTCGGCCTCGCCGTTTCCGGCTACGGGCCTGAGCCCGTTGGCTTGCAGTTCAATGATTTGAGCCCGTAGGTAGTCGACACGTGCCTGCAGGAGTGCAATCTGCTGTGCGTTTTGACGCACTTGTCGGCGCGTGTCGCTCCAGTCTTTCCCGTCGGCCAGCACGCGCTCGAGCTCAGCTATTTGCACAGGCGGGTTGTTGGCGTTGAACCGTTGCATCCAGATGTCTAGCTCACGTTGTTCGTTGGCTTTGATGTGCTCTGCCTGCTGAATGGTCTCGTTGAGGCTTGCTTTCTGGGCTGTCATTGCAGCCAATGTGTCGTGGCACTGAGCGTATTCAGTTTTTGTTTTCTTCGCCAAGGCCTGCTGTTCAGCCAGTCTTTGGCAGGCTGCAGTGTAATGTCCTTTGGCGTCGCCGTCGTCGAGCAGTTTGTGGAGTTCTGTCGTGGCCTTTTTCGCATTGTCGCCTGTGCGTGTGGCAATGCTTTCGCAGAGCAGTACGTCGGCTTGTGTGCGTGTGATGGCTTTGCGCAGCAGTTCGCATGCGGTGTTCAGCGATTGGCTCTTTGTCTGGTTGTGTTCGATTTGGGCAGAGAGCGTCGTCCACTCGTCGGCCATAGTCTGGATTCTCTGCTTTAGGCCCTCGTGCGAGTCGCGCCAGCTTCTGTACCAGTCGGGGATGGTAATGGATGCCGTGAGCCGTTCGTATTGCCGCCCGAAGAGTTGTGTCGTGGCGCTGATGTGCTGGTTTAGGCTCTCAACTTCGCGTGCAATGACTTGGCATGCGGTGTTGACCTCGTTGAGTTGAATTGCCAGGTCGGCAGCGTGCTGCTGCTTCTTTTGTATTTCGGAGCCGAGCGATGCAATTGAGTCGAGGTGGAAGGTGAATGACTCGAGGTCTTTCTCGGCCTGCTCAGCATCAACGGTCGTCTTGTCGATAAGCTGCTGGATGAGCGTGGTTCGTGCTTCGCGATTGGTGGTGATGGAGCATTCGGCAAACGAGCGGTCGAGCATGGCAAATGTTTGCCATTCGTCGGTGTCTTTTCGTTGTCGTGCGCTGAGTATGTCGAGGTTCTCGGTCTCTATTTTCAGTTGGCTTTGGGCTGCGATGAGTTCGTCGCTCTGCTGTCGCAGTTCCAGTTGCTTGGCCTGCAGCTCTTGACTGAGAGTCTCCACCTCGTTTTTTAGCGACGCAATGAGCGTGCCCTGCTCGATGAGCCCCTCGCCTTGCCAGGGGTGGTGTGTGGCTCCGCAGACGGTGCATGGAGTTCCCTCTTCGAGGTCGGTTCGCAGTTCTATTACGTTTTGGCTCTTGGAAAGAGTGAGGTGGTATTGTTTCTGCTCGAGCAAGAGGCGGTCTCTGTTTACTTGCTCAGAGAGTGTGTCGATGTTTTTGTTGAGGTGCTCTATTCTCAGCCGCAGCTGTGTCTGCCGTTGCGTCTTTGTTTCGATGAGGTCGTAGCCTTGAGCTATGCTTTTCCAAAGTGATAGCCCCGTCTCAAGCATCAGTTTTCGGCTTCGCAATTCCAGCGCTCTGCGCTGCATAGTGTAGCTGTCTTGCCCTGCGATATTGCGTCGGTGGCCGTCGGCCTCCTCTTTTTTCTTGTTTATTTCGGCCTGCAGCCCTTGGTTCTCGTAGAAGAGTCGTCCGAGTTGTTCGTTGCGCTCGTTCTGCTGTTCGGTGGCGTTGCGCAGTTGGTTGCTGAGCGTCTCGCGCAGTTCGTTGGTCAGCATGAGCTGGTCGAGCATGACCTTTACTCCGCTGACCTCATTTATCATGCTCCGGTGTGGCTCGAGAGCTTGCCGGCGCAGTTGCAGTTGTGCTGTAGCTTTCTCAGTGGCTTCGGCCTCGTTGATGTTCTCCTGAAGTTCTTTCTGGAGCATGACAAGCCGTTCCTGCAGTTGTTGAAGGTCGTTGTCGTTGAGACGATGTTCCTCGGTGGCACATTCGTTTTGCGCTATCAGCCGCTCGGCCTGGGCCATAGTGAAGGCGGCCTGCTTGGCGGTGTCTTCGACTTCGCGCACTTTGGCTTCTTCCATGACGACTCTTTTTTCGGCCTCGGTGGTCTTGCGGTTAGCCTCGTCGAGCCCTATTGTCATCTGGCTGATAGCTTTTCGCGCTTCGTCGACCGTCTTGCCGAGGACGTAGATGCGCTGGAAGATCCCGTTTACCGACTCGAACTGCTCGAAGCGCTCGAGTTGTCGCTGCTCGGTGAGGAAGGCAGCCTGCTGCTTGTTGGCTTCGTAAAGGCGTGCCTTTTGCTCGTTGAGCTCGGTGTTGATGTCGACGAATCGGTTGAGCTGCTCCTTCTGTTTGCGCAGGGCTGCTATCGAAGCCTCTACGTTGACGAGCTTGGTCTGTGCGAGCCTCCGGCCATCGTGCAGGCGCTGGAGGGTTGCGTCGTCGAGCCGTTGTGCTTCGATGCGTGCGCGGCCAACCTCTCGCCGGATGAGCCCTCGCAGCCACGTCTTTGCGTCCTCGGGCAGTGCCTCGCCGAAGCGCTGTAGCCACCATTGCCGCGCCAGTTCCTCGGCCGTGCTGTTGTTGTCGAAAGTGGGAGAATATGAGTCGGACATGAATTATTCTGTTTTTGAGAGAGCAAAATTACGCTTTTTTACTAATAAGCACAAGATTTCGTCCATTTTTTTTTGTAGTATTGTTTCTTTAGGTTACTTTTGTGGGCGTGATGTAAAAAATACACTTAATAAACTATAGCTTATGACACACTTATTTCCCCGGCCGACGCTTCTTGCTGCGGCATTTTTCGCGGCGATAGGAGCAAGCGCTCAGCCCGTAGTGGATGTTGACGTTCAGCACCTCGGTGCAACTGTCAGCCCCACGCTCTATGGTATTTTCTTCGAGGAAATCAATCATGCCGGCGACGGCGGCCTGTACGCCGAGCTCGTTCAGAACCGCTCGTTCGAGGACGATGCCGATCGTCCCGTGCATTGGACCACGGTTGGCAAGGCCACACAGGCGCTGTCGACCTCCGGCACACTCAACGACCGTCAGGCGCACCACCTGAGCCTCCGCGTCAGTGAGGCGGGCGGTGGCGTGCAGAACGACGGCTACTGGGGTATGGCTTTCCGCCAGCAGACGACTTATACATTCTCGGCCTGGATCAAGGCTGAAGCGGCTTACAAGGGTAATCTTACGGTCTCGTTGAACAGTCCCTCGGGCGCTAACCTCGGGCAGACGACCGTGCCTCTGAAGCTTAAGGCCGGGCAGTGGACGCAGGTGAAGGGCGTGCCGGTGCTGGCCACAGGCAGCTGTCCCGACGGCCGGCTGACGCTGACGTTCAGCGCTCCCGGCTCGTTGTCGCTCGACGTTGTGAGCCTCTTCCCGCCGACGTACAAGGGTCGCGAGAACGGCTGTCGTATCGACCTCGCCGAACTGCTCGAAGCCCTGCACCCGAAGTTTATGCGCTTCCCCGGCGGCTGCTACGTCGAGGGCCAGACTACGCCTCGCAACACGCTCCACAACCGTTTCGAGTGGAAGAACACCATTGGCCCCATCGAGCAGCGACCGGGTCACCTCTCTGTCAACTGGGGCTACAATATCACCGACGGCTTCGGCTACCACGAGATGCTGCAACTGTCTGAAGATCTGGGCGCTGAGCCGCTATTCGTGGTCAATGTGGGCCTCGGCCACGGCTGGCTGCAACCCTATGACCAGCTCGAGGAGTACATCCAGGAGGCCTTGGATGCCATCGAGTATGCCAACGGCGATGCCAAGACGACGAAGTGGGGTGCCCTTCGCGCCAAGAATGGTCATCCCGAGCCCTTTGGCCTGCGCCTCTTGGAGGTGGGCAACGAGAATGCCAACTTCTATTTCGGCAACAACCGCGACCAGAGCGACCACTACTTCGAGCGCTACATCCAGTTCTACCGAGCCATCAAGGCCAAGTACCCCGACGTGCAGATTATCGGTAACGTTGAGGCTTGGGGCACCGATGAGCCGTCGTGGCGCTCTGAGCACCCTGTTGACATCCTCGATGAGCACTATTATCGCTCGCCATCGTGGTTCGAGAAGAATTTCAACAAGTACGACAGCTACGACCGCCGCGGCCCGAAGATCTACATCGGCGAATATGCCGTCACGCAGGGCTATGGCGTCAACGGCCACCTGACGGCTGCGCTGGGCGAGGCCATTTATATGCAGGGCCTCGAGCGCAATTCCGACATCGTCGTCATGGGCAGCTACGCTCCCATCTTCGTCAATGAGCACAACCCCGCCTGGCGACCCGACATGATTCGCTTCAACGCCTCGGAGAGCTTCGGCACGCCGTCATACCACGTGCAGCAGATGATGGCTAATAATATAGGTACGCGCATTGTGCCCGTCAGCGTGAAGAATAACACGCTGGCCCCGACTATCGGCCATCGTGTAGGTTTCTCCACTTGGGGCACGAAGGCTGAGTTCCGCAACCTCGAGGTGGTGGACAAGGACGGCAAGGTGATTCTGAAGGACGATTTTGCCGCCGACAACGGCCAGTGGCAGAATTTTGGCGGTGAGGCCGACGGTCGCCGTCGCACGCAGAGCCAATGGGCATTCGGCAACGGTGTGCTCCAGCAGCAGAACCAGCGCGCCGAGGGCTCGGTCATTCTCAACAATACTGTGCTGCCCGATGACTACACGCTGCGCGTCCAGGCCCGTCGTCTGGAGGGCAACGAAGGTTTCCTCATCGTCTTCGGTGCCGATGACGACGAGAACCTCCTGTGGTGGAACCTGGGCGGCTGGGGCAATTCGCAGCACGCTATAGAGCACATGGCCGACGGCGGCAAGAATACGCTTGCGGCAGCTCAAGGCACGCTTGAAGAGGGCCGCTGGTACAATGTCGAGGTCGCGGTGCGCGGCGCTTCAGCCCGCTGCCTGCTCGACGGCAAGCAGGTGCACGAGTTCAGCCTGCCAGAGCGCCAGAGCCTCTATGCCAACGCTACTTTCGACGAGAAGACCAGCGAGTTGATTATCAAGCTCGTGAATCCTACGTCGGCGGCACAGACGGTCAAGCTGAACCTGGGCACAGCCGTAGTCGGGCAGCCTCTCGTCAGCTTCCTTGCCTCGGAAAAGGGCAGCGACGAGAACTCCATGCGCGCCCAGCTCAATGTGTCGCCCATGGAATATCAGCTCCGTAACGTCGAGGGCGCCAGCGCAATAGACTATCCCGTTCCTCCCTTCTCGCTCAGCATACTGCGTGTGAAGACGAAGTAATACGGATGCATAGAAAAACGCGACCGGTTGCATCGGCGTATGCAACCGGTCGCGTCGTCGTTTTCGACCGGTCGTATTAGCGGATACGACCGGTCGTGTTTGTGAGGGATTATTAGAGCCCGGTGAAAAAGGTCAAGCATGTATTCTCATCACCCCTTCGGAGGGTCGGCTGACGGGCTCGGTGGCTGTGCCCGCTGAGTCCAAGACCTCGACTGTCAGTAAGTGGAGTGGGCAAACAAAACGGCCGGACGTGTTCCGCTCTTTCATTGTCTGAGAATGCGGAAGCGTCCGGCCTCGAGGCGTTTTGTGACTTGGCACGAGGGCTGCCCTGTAGCAGCGCTGTGCCTTAGTTCTTAAGCGAGTAGGTGATTGTCGTGACTACGCGCACTTTCTTTATCCAAGGCGTGTTGGAGTCGCGGTCCTCGATAGAGAACTGACCCTGGTCGGCGCTCACAATCTTGTTGAGGCGCGAATGCGAGTTCTCGGCAAACTGCTCGGCCGTCTTCTCGGCATTGGCGATGGCCTCTTGCATCATCGTGGGCTTCATCTCGCGGAAGGCGACGAACTCGTACTTCACGGGGTTCTCGTAGCCGCCGTCGACGATGGCCACGCCTTCCTTGAGCAGGTCGCCCTGGCGTGCCATGATGCCGCGCACTTTGGGCACGTCCTTCGACGTCACTGTGATAACCGACGTCACGATGTAGCGATAGGGCAGGTTGCGGTCGCCGTATTCGCGTGCGCCGAGGTCGGCCACGGAGGGGGCGTTCTCGGTCAGCTCTTCGGCCGTGATGCCTGCTGACGTGAGGAAGTTCTTGATCTTAGCCTGTGTGGCTCCGATGCGGTCGTAGAGGCTGGGCAGGTCGTTGCCTACTTCCTTTGAGACGATGGGCCACGTCACTTTGTCGGCAGGCACTTCCTGCTCGGCCAGGCCCTTGACGCTCACGCGGCGGTCCTTGTCGACAAAGTCGTCGATGCCGGCTTTCACGAACCATCCGAGTGCGCAGATTCCAAGCGCAATGATTGCTGCTGAAATGATTTCTTTGTGTTTCATAGTTGTTGATAAGTATTAGTTGTAAAATATTATGTGCCGGCGCCGTAGGGCAACGGTGCCAGCACATTAATGATAATAGAGTGACACACTTAGAGCGGGTGGTACTGTACGAAGGCTTCCATAGCCTCGTAGGCAGCCAGACCGAGACTGTTGTAGAGCTCGGCCGTAGCGTGGTTGCGGTCCTCGGCGCGCTGCCAGAACAGGCGCTCGTCGTTGCCCAGGAAGGGCGCGCTCTCCATCTGGCTGGCATGCTTGAGGATGGCGTTGCGCTTGGTGCGCAGTTCCTCGGGCGAGATGGGCACGGCCATCTCGATGTGCTCAATCTCCCATTCTGCCCACGCTCCGCGGTACATCCAGATGCGGCAGTTCTTGAGCCATTCGGCGCCGGCTTCCTTCTCGATGTCGATGGCGGCGAGCACGGCGTCGGTGCAGACGCGGTGCGTGCCGTGCGGGTCGGCAAGGTCGCCTGCTACGAAGATCTGGTGGGGCTTCACTTCGCGCAACAGGTTGAGCACAATCTCGATGTCGGCCTCAGAGATGGGGTTCTTCTGAATCTTGCCCGTCTCGTAAAACGGCAGGTTGAGGAAGTGTACGCGTTCGAGTGGGATGCCGCTGTACATAGAGGCCATGCGCGCTTCGCCACGGCGAATGAGGCCTTTGACCTCGAGAATCTCGCGCGTGTCGAAGTCTTCAGGCTTCTTCTTGTTGATGAAGTCGATGAACTCCTTGTAGCGGGCATTGATGACCTCGTTCTTGCCCTCGTCGAAGAGCTCGTTGAAGCCATTGATGAAGTGCATGAAGCGGAATACCTCTTCGTCGCCCACGGCGATATTGCCGCTGGTCTCATAGGCCACGTGCACCTCATGTTTCTGCTTCACCAGGCGCTGGAGCGTGCCGCCCATCGAGATGACGTCGTCGTCGGGGTGTGGCGAGAAGATGATCACGCGCTTCTGCGCAGGCTTGGCGCGCTCGGGGCGATTGCTGTCGTCGGCGTTAGGCTTGCCGCCGGGCCAACCGGTGATGGTGTGCTGCAGGTCGTTGAATATCTTTATGTTGACGTCGTAGGCCGAGCCGTAGATGGCCAGCAGCTCGCCGAGGCCGTGCTCATTGTAGTCCTTGTTGGTGAGCTTGAGGATAGGCTTGCCCGTCTTTTGGCAGAGCCATACGATGGCAGAGCGGATGAGCTTATCGTCCCAGTCGCACGACGTTACGAGCCATGGCCGGCGTATACGAGTGAGGTTTGCGGCCGAGGAGAGGTCGAGCACCACCTGCACGTTGTTGTGCATCTGCAGGAAGGTGGCGCTCTGGGCATCGCTCATCTCGCCCTCGACGGCGTTCTTGATCACTTCGGCTTTCTCTTCGCCCCAGGCCAGCAAGAAGATTTTGTGGGCCTTGCGGATTGTGGAGACGCCCATAGTGATGGCGCATACGGGGACGTTCTGTTCGGCTCCGAACACTTTCACGGCTTCAGAGCGGCTCGTAGCATCGAGCAGCACGAGGCGCGTGTGGCTGTTGCGCTGCGAGCCCGTCACGTTGAGGGCGATATTTCCCATACGCCCTATACCGAGCAGGGCGATGTCGATGCCGCCCATCTGCTCTATCATGCGCTCGTAGGCCTGGCAGTGCTCGGTGACGCGCTCCTGCGGCGTGTTGCCGTCGAGCGGATAGATGTTCTGAGCGGGGATGTCCACGCGGTCGAAGAACTGCTCCTTCAGCATCTTCAGGTTCGACTGAATGCTGTCGGCGGGCAGGGGGTAGTACTCATATGTCACGAAGACGACGACGTTCTGGAAGCTAAGGCCTTCCTCCTGGTGCATGCGCACGAGCTGGTTGAAGACTTCGGTGAGCGTGGCGCCTCCGGAGAAGGCCATGGTGCAGGCACGTATCTCGCGCTGCCGCTGTCGAATCGTAGCAGCCACTTTCAGCGCCACTTCGGCGGCACCTTCCTCGGCTGTAGCATAGATATCAGTAGGCAGTTTCTCAAAGCGTGTCAGCACCGAACGCTCGATATTGCCATCTGGTCGGTAGTAGCGGGGCGACACGCGGTCAAGGGTGATTTGTGAACTTAGGTTTGTTTTCATAGGATGATGGTAAAGTTATTTAGAATAAGATTCTTTTAACGCGGAAAGACACAGAAATATACGGAAAATCACGGAAACGGAGAGGGTTAAGTGTTGCCACGGACCCAATCAGGGTCCCATGCATTGTTGATTACGCGTATAGGCCTGATGAATATTTCGGAAAAATTAATCAGAAAGCCCAGACGTAGGTTCGTTGCTGTTAAATAATTGAGCAATTGTATCTTATGAATGTCGAGCAATTCTGCCACGGCTTTGCACTCCACAATAATCTCATCATAGCAAATGAAATCTGCAATGTATGACTGTTTGAGCCGATCTCCCTTGTAATTAAGGAATATTCGCTTTTCACGTTCATAGGGAATACCACGGAGCAGGAATTCCTTTTCAAGGCTTTCTTGATAAACCTTTTCAAGGAAACCTGTCCCCATGTTTTTATGTACTTCGAATACTGCACCTCGAATGTTGTAAGACTCTTGCTCAAACAATAGTGCCATTTCCGAGTTTTCCGTTCCTTTCCGTGATTTTCTGTGTGTCTTAGAATGTGAAACCTACGCTGAGTTTCAGGCCCACGGTGCTTGCGTCGGAGAAGTCGTTGAGCGACATCTGATAGTAGACGGCAGGCTCGATGGTAAGATATTGGTTTATGAAGAAGGCGTAGCCTACTTCAGGCGTGATGTAGAAGTTGTCGAACGACTGCTCGTGGTGGGCAAATTGAGCTCCCAGACCGAGGTAGATACCGTTCTGCTCGATATAGTAGCGTCCGCCGACGCCGAGGAGCACCTCGTCCTGATGAATCTTGCGGCCGATTTTCACGAGGCGGTCGTACATCAGGCGCTTGTGATTGTACTCGGCCTGAGCATACAGCATCCAGTCGTCGGCTACGAACACACCAGCCATGGCGCCTACGTTGAGGCGCAGCTTGTCGTTCTTGCTGTAGGAAAGGCTGAGGCTGCTGGTTGAAAGGTTTACATACTTCTTGCCGGCTTCGAACTGTGCGTTGGCCGATACGGCCATGAGGGCGAAGAGGGCGCCCAAGAAAACTTTTTTGAACATAATTTACTCCTTAATAGTTTGTGGTTGGAAAATATTTGTGCAAAGCTACTCGAAAAGCTGAGAGAAACCATAGTTATAGCCAAAGTTTTAGGTTTATTTAACGCTCTCTGCCCGCCCTTTCAAGCCCGACTTGCTGTTTTTCGTGAAAAGATACTTGTTTTTAGGGATTTTGCCTTATCTTTGCAGACGCAATTAAGCTTTGAAGAAAATGAATAGATTCAAAATCCTTCTGGCGTTGGCTTGCTTTGTGGCTAACGCTTGCGGTATGTGGGCGCAGTCGCCACATACCCCCAAACGTGAATTTCGTGGCGCTTGGATTCAAGCCGTCAATGGTCAGTGGCAGGGCTTAGGCCGCGATGCTATGCAAGCCGAACTCACGCGCGAGCTCAATGCCTTGCAGGCTTGCGGCATTAATGCCATTCTCTTTCAGGTGCGCGTCGAGGGCGATGCTCTCTATGCCAGCCAGCTGGAGCCCTGGAGCCGATATCTCACAGGGCAGCAGGGCTTGCCGCCGCAGCCTTACTGGGACCCTCTGCAGTGGATGATAGAGCAGTGCCATGCCCGCGGCATGGAGCTGCACGCCTGGATCAATCCTTATCGTGCAAAGACCAAGGGCACGCAGGCGCTGGCCACTACGCACTATGCCGTGCAGCACCCCGAGCGCTGCTTCGCCTACGACGGACTGATGCTTTTCGACCCCGGACTGCCAGAGAACCGCCGCTTCATCTGCGACGTGGCGCGCGATATCGTCAGCCGCTACGATGTCGACGGCTTCCACATCGACGACTATTTCTATCCTTATCCCGTAGCAGGGCTGGCCATCCCCGACGATGCTGCCTATGCTGCCTACGGCCAGGGCCGCGACCGTGGCGACTGGCGCCGCGAGAATGTCAACGCTTTCATCCGTGAGCTGCACGATGCCATACGCGCCGTGAAGCCGTGGGTAAAGTTCGGCGTATCGCCTTTCGGCATCTATCGTAACCAGCGCTCATGGCCCGAAGGCTCGCGCACCAACGGTCTCCAGAACTACGACGACCTCTATGCCGACGTACTCCTCTGGATAGAAAAGGGTTGGGTGGACTACAATATTCCTCAGATCTACTGGGAGATAGGCAATCGCGCTGCAGACTACGACGAGCTGATACGCTGGTGGAGCTCGCACGCGTACGCGCGTCCTCTTTATATAGGTCAGGACGTCGACCGTACGGCACAGCACGGCGATATGGCCCGCAAGATGCTACTGCAGCAAGGTCTGCCTGGCATCAATGGCTCGTGCCAGTGGTATGCCCGTGCCGTAGCCGACGACCGCGGAGGATATGCCACGGCTCTGCGCACTCAGTACCACACCAAGCCGGCTCTGCAGCCTACTATGCCGTGGATCGACAAGAAGGCGCCGGGCAAGGTCCGCAAGACCAAGGTCATCGCCACTCCCGACGGCCCCGTGCTCTTCTGGACAGCTCCGAAAGGGCGTAAGGAGATGGACGTAGCCAAGTCTTATGCCGTCTATCGCTTCGCTAAAGGCGAGCGCATCGATATCAGCAATGCAAAGCATCTTGTAGGCGTCACAGCCAACACTTTCTTCGCCTTGCCACTAAGCGACGTGGAGCAAAGGTGCACTTACGTTGTCACGGCTCTCGACCGCATGCAGAATGAGTCGAAGGTGAAGAAGGTGAAACTGTAAATATTGTCGTTGCGCTCTCATTCATCCTCAGCAGTCTATGCAATCATCCCCTGAATCTTTTATCCACATAGAAAACGCCCGCGTCAACAATCTTAAGGGCGTCACGCTTGATATTCCTCGCGACCGGCTCGTCGTCATCACCGGTGTGTCGGGCTCGGGAAAGTCGTCGCTTGCTTTCGACACACTCTATGCCGAAGGGCAGCGCCGCTACGTGGAGAGCCTCAATGCCTATGCCCGCCAGTTCCTTGGGCGTATGAGCAAGCCGGAGTGCGACTTCATCTCAGGCTTGCCGCCGGCTATCGCCATCGAGCAGAAGGTGATAGCCCGTAATCCTCGCTCCACCGTAGGCACGAGCACCGAGATCTATGAGTACCTTCGTCTTCTCTTCGCCCGCATAGGGCGAACGTACAGTCCCGTGAGCGGCGTCGAGGTGAAGAAACATTCGGCCGAGGACGTCGTGCAGTGCATGCTCAGCTATTCGCCTGGCACACGCTTCATGGTGCTCTGCCCGATAAGGATTACTGAAGGGCGCACCCTGGAGGAGCAGTTGCGGGCGTATATGCAGGAGGGTTATGCGCGAATTGATGTCGATGGTGTGACGCAAGCGATTGAAGATGTGCTCTCGGCCGACAAGCTGCCGCAGGCCTCGCAGGCGCTTCGACTGGTAATCGACCGCCTTTCGGTGTCTGATGCCAAGGATGTAGTATCGCGCCTTGTTGATTCCTCAGAGACCGCGTTCTACGAAGGCGGCGGCGAGCTGATGCTGCGCTTCCTTCCGGCAGGCATCGAGCATGTGTTCTCGACGCGTTTCGAGGCCGACGGCATGACCTTCGACGAGCCCAGCGACCAGCTCTTCGCCTTCAATTCGCCTATGGGTGCTTGTCCTACGTGTGAAGGCTGGGGAAACGTCACGGGCATCGACCCTCACCTCGTTATCCCCGATTCGTCCAAGAGCGTGTATGAGGGGTGCGTCCAATGTTGGCGCGGCGAGAAGATGAGCGAGTGGAAGACTGAGTTCATACGTATGGCCGAGGGCATACGATTTCCTATCTTCAAACCCTACTACGAACTGACCAACGAAGAGCGCGACCTCCTGTGGCACGGTCGTTACCCTAATGAAAGCCTGGAGCGCCGCTGGCACTTGGGAGACGTATGCATCGACCTCTTCTTCGACTATCTTCGCGAGGGGCGGTATAAGATTCAGAACCGCGTCATGCTCGCGCGATATACGGGCAAGACTGAGTGCCCCGACTGCCATGGCACACGCCTGCGCCGCGAGGCTACTTACGTCAAGGTGGGAGGGCGTAGCATCACCGAACTTGTCGACATGCCAGTGAGTGTGCTCAAGGAATGGTTCGACGCCCTGCAGCTTGAGGCTCACGACGCTGCCGTGGCCGAGCGCCTTCTTGTGGAGATACGCAGCCGCCTGCAGTTCCTCGTCGATGTGGGGCTGGGATATCTCACCCTCGGCCGCCGTAGCAACAGCCTCTCGGGCGGCGAGAGTCAGCGCATAAACCTGGCAACCAGCCTCGGCTCGGCTCTCGTAGGTTCGCTTTATATCCTCGACGAGCCCAGCATAGGTCTTCATCCACGCGACACGCAGCGCCTGATCGGTGTGCTGCGCCAGCTTGTCGACATAGGCAACACGGTGGTTGTCGTTGAGCACGACGCCGACATAATCCGTGCTGCCGACTACATTATAGATATAGGTCCCGACGCCGGCCGCCTGGGCGGCGAAGTGGTGTGCCAGCTTACCACCGTTCCCTCTTTGGCTGGTAAGGATGTATATTCATATACTGCCGATGATGCCCGCGAGCGGATTCCTGCAGAGGTCATCGAGCGCTCGAATACTTTGCAATGGTTGCTTGGCTTGGAAACTTTGGGCAATCCTTTGGATGGCGGCGCTGCTAAGGGCTCCATGCGTGTGGCCAACCGCTTTATCGAGGTGCAGGGCGCCCGCGCCAATAATCTGCGAGGCATCGACGTGCGCTTCCCTCTCAACGTGATGACCTGCGTCACCGGCGTCTCGGGCTCGGGCAAGAGCACCCTTGTGCGCGACATCCTTTATAGGGCCATGAAGCGCCAGCTCGACGAGGTGGCCGAGCGCCCGGGTGAGTTCGTCTCTCTCGGTGGCGACCTCTCGGCCATCAAAGCCGTAGAGTTCGTCGACCAGAATCCCATAGGCAAGAGCTCGCGCTCGAATCCCGTAATCTACGTCAAGGCCTACGACGAGATTCGCCGCCTCTTTGCCGAACAGCCTTTGGCCAAACAGATGGGCTTCACGGCCAGCCACTTTTCGTTCAACACCGAGGGTGGGCGCTGCGAGGAGTGCAAGGGCGAGGGCACGGTGACGGTGGAGATGCAGTTCATGGCCGACCTCGTGCTCGAGTGCGAGTCGTGCCACGGCCAACGTTTCAAGCGCGATATCCTCGACGTGCGCTTCCATGGACGCAACGTCAACGATGTATTGAAGATGACCGTAGCCGAGGCGATGGACTTCTTTGCCGAGCATGGCGAGAAAAAGATAGTGCGGCGCCTGCAGCCGCTGATGGACGTAGGTCTGGGCTACGTGCAGCTCGGGCAGTCGTCCTCTACGCTCTCGGGCGGCGAGAACCAGCGCGTGAAGCTGGCCTACTATATCGGCACAGAGAAGGCCGAACCTACGCTCTTCATCTTCGACGAGCCCACCACGGGCCTGCATTTCCACGACATACGCCGCCTGCTCGACGCCTTCAATGCCCTCATCGACCGCGGCCACACCATAGTCGTCATCGAGCACAACCTCGACATCATCCGCCAGGCCGACCACATCATCGACCTCGGCCCTGAAGGGGGCGCCGAGGGCGGCAATGTTGTCTGCGCCGGCACTCCGGCCCAGGTGGCAGCCTGCCCGCAGAGTTATACGGGACATTTCTTGCTCGAAAATAAGTAAACACTCCCTTCTCGGTTACTTTTTATAGGCTAGAACGAAAGAAAAACGACAAAAAGTTTGGCGACAATCCGAAAAGATGTTAATTTTACGCCGAAAATGTGTTTTTAACCGTTATTTATTAACCTCTAAAAGTAAACTGTATGAAAAAGTATCTTGCAGAAATGGTGGGCACTATGGTGCTCGTACTCATGGGTTGCGGCGTAGCCGTGAGCCTTGGTTGTAACAACGGCGACCCCGAGACCGTCATCGGCACTGCCATCGCATTCGGCCTGGCCGTCGTAGCTATGGCCTACACCATCGGCGGCGTAAGCGGCTGCCACATCAACCCGGCCATCACGCTCGGCTGCTTCCTCTCGAAGCGTATCTCGGCCAAGGATTGCGCCATGTACATGGTCTTCCAGGTCATCGGTGCTTTCATCGGCTCGGCCCTGCTGTGGCTGCTCACCTCCAATAGCGGCCTCGAAGGCACGGGTGCCAACGACCTTCAAGACGGCGTCAGCGTCGTAGGCGGTCTGCTTGCAGAGATCATCTTCACCTGCGTGTTCGTGCTCGTAGTGCTCGGCACCACTGATGCTAAGAAGGGCGCAGGCAACTTCGCAGGACTCGCCATCGGCCTCTCGCTCGTGCTCGTGCACCTCGTATGCATCCGTTACACCGGCACCAGCGTCAACCCAGCCCGCTCCATCGCTCCCGCTGTGTTCCAGGGCGGCACGGCTCTCACGAACCTCTGGATTTTCATCGTAGGTCCCTTCGTAGGTGCCATCTGCGCAGCAGGCATCTGGGCTTGCATCGGCTGCGACTGCGAGAAGTGCGAGAAATAATTTTCCAGGCTTCTGCTAACGTTTACATAGCAGTTACAAACAAGCCCGTCAGCATATTTGTTGGCGGGCTTTTTCGTATTTGTTGCACTTTGGCTGATGCTTCAGGTAATAAGCTCCTAATCCTTTTCATACATATCATCAACGCTCTTCACCTCAGCGAGTTCGTTAAGCAGATATGCGTATTTCTCTGCCACGGCTTCGGCGAAACGCCGACCTTTTTCGGCGGTTGCTAGGTGAGGGTTGCCAATGCCTGTGTCGTCGGTGACCTTGGTCCAGTGGCGAGGCAGCCAAGCCATCTTCTCGCTAAGGCTCTTCAGGACAAATGGCCGGGCTCGCCCAGGGCCTGCCTCCTCAATACGCACTAACTCGGGGCGGTAGTGCATCATTACGGAGGTCTCTACTTCATCAGCATGATCGCCGGGTTCGTCGAACCAGTCCTTGGCCGGCAGCACTGCGAACCATTCGCTCGAGAGGATGATGAAGTCGGGGTATGAGACTGCCAGGTCGCGTATGATACCTTTGAAACTGTTGCCGCCGTGACCATTGACTATGAGCAGCTTTCGCAGCCCCTGATGGTATAGCGATGCCACGATGTCGGTGAGTATGGCGCCCTGCGTGGTTGCGCTATAGTGTATGCAGAACTTAAGGTCGCGTTGACCAGGGTTTTGGGCGCCCATAGCCACGGGCGGCAGCACCATAGCCCGCACTCCATAGTGGTCGAGTGCTCGTTGGGCGGCATCGATGGCTACTTCGTGTGATAGTATGCAGTCGGTGAGGTATGGCAGATGAAGGTTGTGAGGCTCGGTAGCGCCCCAAGGCAGGAGCGCCATGTCATAGTCCAGTTGGCGTGTCACACCGTAGGTGCTGATGCAGAGGTCGATTTCGCGGTTCATAATAATATTTGTAGTTATATGGCTCTTATACTGCGTACTGCATGCGCAAGCTCGTCCACTTCGTCGTCCGTCGTGGCCCAGCTGGTGACGAAGCGTACGGCGGTATGGTCGTCGTCGACGGGGCACCAGTTCTCGAAGCCGGCGGTGCGGTGCAGGGCGTCGAGGTCGGCGTTGGGGACGATGAAGAACTGCTGGTTTGTGGGCGAGTCGATGAACGTGGGGTATCCTTTGTCGCTGACGAGGATCTGGCGCAGGCGCTGGGCCTGGCGCACGGCCTGGGTGCCGATATTGAAGTAGAGCGCGTCGGTGAACAATGCCTCGAACTGCACGCCTACGACGCGGCTCTTTGCCAGGAGCGCTCCGTGGCGCTTGATGCGGCTGAGCATATGGCTGGGTGCGTCGCCGCGGGGAAAGACTACGGCTTCGCCACAGAGTGCTCCGCACTTGGTGCCGCCGATGTAGAAGGCGTCGGCGAGCTGTGCCAGCGTGGGCAGTGTGACGTCGGGGCTGGCGGCGAGGCCGTAGGCGAGGCGTGCGCCGTCGATGTAGAGCCGCAGGGCGTAGTGGTCGCATACGGCGCGCAGGGCTTGCAGCTCGTAGAGGCTGTAGAGCGTGCCGAGCTCTGTGGGGAAGGTGATATAGACGGCTCCGGGGCGCACCATGTGCTCGGCCGTCTCGTCGGCATGATAGGCCTGTAGCCAGCGGCGCAGGTCGTCGGCCATGAGCTTTCCCTCGATGCAGGGAATGGCTATCACCTTATGCCCGGTGGCCTCTACGGCTCCTGACTCGTGTACGTTGATGTGTGCGGTGTCGCAGCAGAGCACGCCCTCGAAGGGCTGGAGCATGCAGTCGAGGATGGTGGCGTTGGTTTGTGTGCCGCCGGCGAGGAAGTAGATGTCGGCCTCGGGGGCGGCGGCTGCCTCTCGGATGAGCTCCCGGGCGTGGCAGCTGAAGCGGTCGTCACCGTAGCTCTGGGTGCGCTCGTCGTTGGTGTCTATGAGGTGGCGCAGCACTGCGGCGTGTGCACCGTTGTTGTAGTCGCTTTCGAAATGGGGCATGTTATTCACGGCCTGCGGCCGTAGTTGAATGTTGAAGGTTGAAAGTTCTTTGAAGAGGTCAGCGGGCAGAGCCGAGCGGAAATTTCTAGGCAGGGCAGGGGGGAGGGGGTGAGGGATGGGCGCCGGCGGACGTGCCGACGGCCACTGAACCCGGGACTGTGTGTGGGAGATGATTTTTCACTCACTTGCTGCTGCCCGCTCTCCCCTCCCTTACGGGAGGGGGCGGGGGTGGGTCTTTTACTTCGGCAGCCCGAAGACGTCGGAGAGCTCGCGCATCTGGGCGTCGGTCATGCCGTCGGGCTCGAAGCCCATGTTCTTGGCTGCGATGTAGATGAGGGCAGCTTTGTTGAGGACGTCAACCTGGTCAAAGGCGCTCATGATGTCGGTGTCGACGGCAAAGACGCCGTGCTTCTCCCACATGACTACGTCGTAGTCGTCGTCGATAGCGCGTATGGTGGCGTCGGCCAGCTCGACGCTCGATGGGAGCATGTAGGGCACCATGCCGAGTCCGCGGGGGCAGAAGGCCTTCGTCTCGGGTATCATCGACCATAGCATGCGCGTGGCCACGTCCTTCTCCATGAAGCGGCGGTTGTGGGTCATGGCCACGAGCTCGATGGGGTGGGTGTGGAGGCTGGCGCGGTAGGGCGAGCCTTTGGCCAGCAGATAGTCGTGCACGGCCAGGTGCGAGGGCAGCTCGGAGGTGGGCTTCACGGCCTTGTCGGCGATGATGACGTAGGAGGCGCAGTCGTCGAGTATGCGAATGACGGAGCCGTTGTCCATAGGCCATCGTGCGAGGTCGCGCATGCGCATCTGCGTGCCTTTGCAGTAGAAATAGCAGCCGCGCAGGTGGGGTAGGGTGGTGCCTATCTGATAGACGGGCGAGATGGGGGGCAGGGCGCGCAGGGCATCGTCGACGTGCTCGGTGATGTTCACTGTGATGTTGCCGCCGTTGCGCTCGGCCCAGCCTTTTTGCCAGAGGTAGCCGGCCACTTCTGCAACGTCGTCGACTACTTTCTTCAGGTCGGCTCTCGTTTCGAGAATACTTTCCATTGCTGTTATGATTTATTTAGTGAATGATTATTTTCTGCGAATACTCAGGGCTATGGCCTCAGCATGTGCCAGGCAGAACGCCTCGGCGTCGTCGACCACGAGGGCGAGATATCCTCCGCCGCCCGCCCCCGGCATCTTCCACGCACGCACGTCGGGCAGTGCCGACCAGCGTGCTATGGCCTCGGTGACGGTGGACGTGTCCGTCGCCTTCGTGCCGTCGGCCTTCATAATCGCGGGGCACACCATACCGGGAAACATCGCCACCTGGGCATCGAACGACGCGCGGTAGGCAGCGCCGAAGGCATCAAGGTCGTGGCTCATGATGGCATCCCAGCAGGCGTCGGCAGCGCTGGTGAGCGCGCGCACTTTCCCGGGCGTGATGTCCTTGCCCTCGACTACGGAGCAGCCCTGCCGGCGCGGCTGCAGGGGAATCATGCACAGGTGGCTCTCCAGCCAGGCCAGCGTAGGCTCGTCGGTGCACGTCTGGATGCGTTCGGGCCAGAAATGTCCGTTGTAGAAATGTCGGCACAGCCCCGGCACGCATATGCCTATGGCATCCTGTGCGCCGCTGACGAAGCCGTCCTCGCGCTCGGGGTTGTTTTCGAAGCAGAACACGAGGCGTGCCAGCGTCTCGGGGTTCATCTCGGGCAGCTTCATCGGCCATATGCTCTTGATGATGTTGCGTGTGGAAGTGCTCAGGCCGCAGCGCTCGCGGATTTCGAACGTGGGCTCGAGCGAGATGGTCAGGGCCCAGCCTGCGCCGTGGCACGAGACGTAGGGCTGGTCGATCCACGTGCCCGCCAGGTCGAGGCGTGTGGGCAGCTGGCAGGTGGCCGCCTTGAGGGCTGTGCTCGAGCGTGCCGTGAGGCCTTCCTTGGGCGTGCGCTTGAGCACCACGTACTCTATGCCGCGCTCGCGGCAGACGCGCGCCTTCTCCGGGCTCGAGCCGTCCTCGTTGACGACGAAGACGTCGGGCTTCACGATGTCGAGCGTGGGCACGAAGTCCATCACTCCGCTGCCGGCATTGATGTAGGCCTCTTTGACATATCGGATGCTGCGCACCATGAACAGGCGCTCCTGCTCGGGATAGACCGTGGGGCGGTGCTTGTAGCCAAGGTACGTCTTGTCGGAACCGATGCCTACATACAGGTCGCCGTACTCCGCTGCCTGGCGGAAGAATTCTACGTGGCCGGAGTGGAGCAGGTCGTAGCATCCTGATACGAACACTTTCTTATGCTGCGTCATTTTTCTTTTGCGTTGGTCTTGGCGTTTTTTGCTCGTTAACGTCGGCAAAAGTACATAAATCATCCGAAAGCACGGCACGATTTGGCAAAATCTTTTTGCAAGAAGGTCCTAAATCGGCGGAAATGTGTGTTAAGACGAAGAATTAGTTCCCGGCAAGGGGCTTTTGTAAGAAATAATATGTATATTTGCCGCGCATATCTTATAAGCTTTGTCCTTTATGCTGAATTTCTTGAAACCAATAGCTCGCTGGTATTTCTCGAAGAGCGCAACGCCATACTGGATGGTGCTCGCCTTCGACTGCTTTGCCGTGGTGGCCGCCAATCTGATAGTCTATATTCTCGACATGGGCGCCACCTACACGGCAATGCACTTCTGGCCGCTCATGGGCACGCTGTTCGTATATCTGATCCCCTATCTCATAGGCTTCCGCATCATGCGCACTTATTCGGGCGTGATGCGCTACTCCTCGTTCTCCGACCTCTATCGTGTGGCCATAGCCAACTTCATAGGCATAGCCTCGGTGGAGTTCGTGCGCCTGTTCCTTCACACCGACCATTGGCTACAGGTCATCAAGTGGCACACGCTGCTCTTCGCCTGGCTGCTGGCCACGGGTATAATGTTTGCCGCCCGCCTGCTGATAAAGTATCTCTTCGATACGCTGAATGAGGAGCGGGCGCTGAGCCGGGTGTTTATCTACGGCACGAAGAGCGGCGGGCAGGCCCTGGCCAAGAGCATACGCGTGGAACAGCCGCAGCGATTCCGCCTGCGCGGCTTCCTGAGCGATTCCAAGGACATGCCGGGGCATACGCTGCAGGGCGTGCCCGTGTACAGAAACGACGACAGCATCATCGACATAATGAAGTCGCAGCAGGCCGACGTGCTGCTCGTATCGCCGCTCAAATCGCAGCGCCTGATGGCTAACTCGGGCATGACAGAGCGCCTCATAGATGCCGGCATAAAAATCCTCACCATACAGCAGGAGCAGGAGTGGGACGGCAAGAGCGACATCAGCGCCGCACACCTCCACAATGTAGATATCGAGGACCTGCTGCCACGCGACGAGATAGAGGTGGACCTCGAAGCCGTTGAGCACCTCTTGCGCGGACGTCGCATCATGATCACTGGCTCGGCAGGTAGCATAGGCTCGGAGCTGGTGCGCCAGATAGCGCAGTGGGAGCCCTCGCAGCTCGTGCTCATCGACCAGGCTGAGACGCCGCAGCACGACATACGCCTCATGATGGCGCGCGATTTCGCTGGCATCAGCTGCGAGGCTGTAGTCACCAGCGTATGCCACCGCCAGAGCATGGAGCGACTCTTTGCACAGTACAAGCCCGAGTACGTCTTTCATGCCGCTGCCTACAAGCACGTGCCCATGATGGAGGACAACCCCACCGAGGCCGTGAAGAACAATATCGGCGGCACACGCATACTGGCCGACTTGGCCGTAAAGTACGGCGTGAAGAAGTTCGTGATGATTTCTACCGACAAAGCCGTCAACCCCACAAACGTCATGGGCTGCTCTAAGCGCATCTGCGAGATCTACGTGCAGGCCCTCGACAGCGCCATAAAGGCCGGGACGGTGGTGGGACATACGCAGTTCGTCACCACTCGCTTCGGCAACGTCCTCGGCTCCAACGGCTCGGTAATTCCGCTCTTCCGCGAGCAGATACGCCATGGAGGCCCAGTCACCGTGACGCACCCCGACATCATACGCTTCTTCATGCTCATACCCGAAGCCTGCAAGCTCGTACTCGAGGCCGGCACGATGGGTAACGGAGGCGAGATCTTTGTCTTCGACATGGGTAAGCCCGTGCGCATTGCCGATCTCGCACGCCGCATGATTCTCCTTTCCGGCGCAAAGAACGTCGAGATAAAGTACACAGGCCTGCGCGACGGCGAGAAACTCTACGAAGAAGTGCTCAACGACAAGGAGCGCACCAAGCCCACCTTCAACTCGAAGATAAAGATCGCACAGGTGCAACAATACGACTATGCCGACATAGTCCGCCAACTCGACGAACTGGCATGCGTCAGCGAGCAGTTCGACAACATGCAGACCGTGCGCCTCATGAAGCAGATCGTTCCCGAGTACAAGAGCCAGAACTCAGTGTACACGGCCCTGGACGAGAAGAACTGAGGATAAGAAGTTAGGGAGTTAAAGAAGTTAAAGGAGTTAAAGAAATTAAAGAAGTTAAAGGAGTTAAAGACGATAGCATCAAGGACTGTTTTCCATTTGAAAAAGCCCACTTTGCAAGAGTATCGTCTTTAACTCCTTTAACTCCCTAACTTCTTTAACTCCTTCAGTCAGTCCTCCATCTGCTGGCGGAGATAGAGTTTGCGCACCTTTTTCATGTCGTGCTCCACCATTATGCGGACCAATTCCTCGAAACTCGTCTTCTGAGGATTCCAGCCAAGCTGCGTCTTGGCCTTCGTGGGGTCGCCGAGCAACTGTTCGACCTCAGCCGGGCGGAAATACTTGGGGTCAACCTCTACGATCACACGACCGGTATTGACGTCAACTCCTCGCTCATTCACGCCCTCGCCTTCCCACGTCAACTCGATGCCCACTTCCTTGAATGCCAGCGAGCAGAACTCGCGCACGCTGTGGTATTGTCCCGTGGCAATCACGAAGTCGTCGGGCTGCTCCTGCTGAAGAATCAGCCACATGCATTCCACATAGTCGCGGGCATAGCCCCAGTCGCGCAGGGCATTCAGGTTGCCGAGGTATAGCTTGTCCTGGAAGCCTTGGGCTATGCGCGCTGCAGCCAAGGTGATCTTACGCGTGACGAACGTCTCGCCGCGGCGCTCGCTCTCGTGGTTGAAGAGGATGCCGTTGCAGCAGTACATACCATAGCTCTCGCGATAGTTCTTCATAATCCAATAGCCATAGAGCTTGGCTACGCCGTAGGGCGAGCGGGGGTAGAAGGGCGTAGTCTCGCGCTGTGGCACTTCCTGCACCAGACCGAAGAGCTCCGACGTCGACGCCTGGTAGATGCGGCACTTGTCGGCTAACCCCACTATGCGCACTGCCTCCAACAGCCTGAGCACGCCAAGCGCATCGGCATCGGCCGTGAACTCGGGAACGTCGAAGCTCACCTTCACATGGCTCTGGGCTGCAAGGTTGTAGATTTCGTCGGGCTGCACCTCGCTGATGATGCGTATGAGCGACGAGGAGTCGGTCATATCGCCCCAGTGGAGGTTCACGAGGCGCTTCTTCTTCATATCGCGAACCCATTCGTCGAGATAGAGATGCTCGATGCGCCCGGTGTTGAACGAAGAGCTGCGGCGCATGATACCATGTACCTCGTAGCCCTTCTGTATCAGGAACTCGGCAAGGAACGAGCCGTCTTGGCCAGTGATGCCGGTGATTAAAGCTATTTTTGACATTTAGAGATGAGTGTTTATGTATGATAAAACTGTTAATTCGTTACACATAACAATCAACGGGCCAACTGGCTTGCGCCTGTTGGTCTGACCGTCAAAAGTAATATGTCGGCTCCCGACTTACTTCTTGCCGGCTATCATGCGGCAGATTGCAATCAGGATCACTGCCCCGACTACGGCTGTGCCTATCTGTCCGGCCAAGCCGCCCCATGAGATGTTGAGCTTCTCAAAGAGCCAGCCGCCGAGGGCACCGCCGAGGATGCCGAGCACGATGTCCCAGATGATGCCATAGCCGCTGCCTTTCATGATCCAGCCGGCCAGGAGGCCTGCCACGAGGCCTACGATGAGAGCGTAAAGCATAGTTTGAAACTTAAATTAATGTATTAAGGTAATATTACCAGCGAAGCACTTTGCGTGCTTTGTTGCCTTTTACTTCGATGAGGAGACCGTGATGCCGAGGGGCTGCCGCACGGCCGGCGATGTCGTAGGTCCGCATGCTCGCGCCTGCGTTCTCTTGTGCCGCGCTGATGGCGTCGGCCGGACCGAAGAAAGGTGCTAGAGCGGCCGAGGGGCGCCCTTCTGCAGTGAAAGCTCCTTTGTTGTAAGCGTTCCACCCCAGACGGGAATAGTACTCGGGCTTCCACCATCCATAGACTTCGGGCTCCCAGTAGAATACGCCTGCGCATTGGCTCAGGCCCTTGATGCGACTGACAAAGTCAGTCATGACCTGCCCGGCCAGCGTCTCGTTGCTGGCCGCGTAGCCTGTTTCCACGATCATCACCGGCACTCCGAACTGCGCTGCCAGCGTCTTCACGTTGGCGGCCGTCTTGGCGTTCTCGTTCTTCCAGTCTGATTCGGGATAGTGCGAGAGGCCTATCATGTCGAACTTGCCGCCATATTTCTTGAAGTCCCTGAAGAACCAGACGTTGTCCTCCGGGCCTTTGTCAATGTGCACTATCACCTTTGCGTTGGGCAGCACGCTCTTCACGGCGTCGTAGCCGGCATTGCTGAGCGCTACGTATCCGGCCCAGGCGGCAGAGCCGCTCTTCGACCAGTCGATTCGTCCGTCGTCCCATACCATGCCGCTGCGCGTCTCGTTGCCCACCTGCACCCATGCGGGTTCTATGCCTTCAGCTTTCAGAGCTTCAAGCACCTCTTTCGTATGGTCGGCTACAGCTTGCTTAAGGGCGCTGGCGCTGAGTGCCGCCCATGCTGAAGGCTTGCTCTGGCGGCTGGGATCGGCGAAGAAATCGCTGTAGTGGAAGTCGATCATCACGGCAAGCCCTTGGGCCTTAGCACGTCGGGCTTTGGCCAGGACATCGGCCTTGTCTGACCACTTGCCGTAGGCCGTTTCCGGATTAACCCACACGCGCAGTCGCACGGCTTCGAGGCCGCACTGCCTGAGCAGCGTCATCATTTCGGTCTGCTCGCCGGCTGCGTTGTAGAAGCGCTTGCCCGAGGCTTCCATCTCGGTGCACCAACTGACGTCGGCTCCGTGCACGAAGGCTGGGGCTTGGGCGAACATCATCCCTGAGAGCAATGCAGCTCCAAATGTAACTATCGTTTTGAGTCTTTTCATTCGTGATAACTGTTACCTTTCGAAGGACAAAAGTACACACTTTTTCCGAAAGCGCATCATTTTCGTCAGCCTTTTTGCTTCTGCGGCGCTAAAGTTTCTTGTCGGGGTACATCGTCTGCCACCATTCGGGCTCATCTTTCAGCCAGCGTGCGAACCACGCTTCCATGGTGTGCTGCCAGTCGATGCTCTTCTGATAGTTGAGGATGTGGTGGTTCTCGCCTTCGACGAGCACGAGAGCCGTCGGGCGCCCCAGCAGCTTCAGCGCGGTGTACATCTGAATGCTCTCGCCCACGGGTACGTTGGTGTCGGCCGTGCCGTGGAGGAAGAGCAGCGGCGTGTGGATCTTGTCGGCGTTGAAGAGTGGGCTCTGGTCCACATAGAGGTCTTTGCGCGTCCAGGGATAGCTGCCGCCCATTGATGTCTGGCTGTAGCTGTAGCCCCAGAAGCCTTCGCCCCAGTAGCTGGTGTGGTCGCTGATGCCGGCGTGCGAGATTGCGGCTGCGAAGATATCTGTCTGCGTCTGCAGGTATTGCGTCATGAATCCACCGTAGCTGGCTCCGAAACATCCTATCTTCGCTGCATTCACCCATGGGTGCTCGGCAGCGAACGTCTTCACGGCGCCTATGATATCTTCGGCTACGCCCTTGCCGGCGGTGTTTACGTGGCGCGACGACCATTCCTGGCCGAAACCTGTGGCGCCGCTGGGGTTCACGACGAGGAATATGTAGCCCTCGGCCGTGAAGACCTGAGGCGAATAGCGGCTGTCGAAGTAGCGCGACGTGGGCGAGCATCCGCCATAGTAATAGGTGAGCATTGGATATTTCTTCGAAGGGTCGAAGGTCGGTGGCAGGTAGTAGCGACAGCAGACGGAGTCGCCCTGAGCGTTGACGTAAGTCCAGGCGTGGCAGTTGCTCAGTCGCAGCTTGCTGTGTTGTTCGGCATTGGGGGCTTCGGCGAGCGTAGCTTTCAGCTGTCGAGTCTGCAACGTATAGAGGCGGTCGGCGTTCGTTGCGCTTTGGCCGGAGTACATCATCACTGGTGCATTTGAGGCCAGAGCGAAGCGTGAGACCACGTCCTCCTTCGTATCTACGAGCGTAATCTTATAGCTCTTAGGATCAAGGCGGAAGAGATGGATGAAGTCGCGGTCCTCGGCCGTTAAGTAGATCATGCCGTCGGCCGTGCTCCAGGCTGTGCGCGAGACCGAAGGGTTGAAGTCGCGCGTCAGGGGGCGTGTGGCAAAGCGCACCATTCCGTCAGCTGGGCGTTGAGGCTTGTCGAGGTCCATCATGTAGAGTTGCTTGTCGATCATGCTCGGCACGCGGCCTTCAGGCACTACATTTCCAATGCCTCCCAGTGCCTCGGGCGAACCTTCGAGCAGCACCTGGCGGCCATTGGGCGAGAAGTGTGCCCCTTCGAGGAAACCGTCGTGCCATACGAGTGTGTCCACAGCCATGGTCTCGAGATTGAGGCGGAAGAGCGACGCTAGCGTAGTCGGGCGCATACGGGCTATGTCGTCCTCGTATTTCGAGAAGAGCAGGTAGCGGCTGTCGGCGCTGATGTCCTGCAGGCTGATACTGTTGTAGCCGCTCGTGAGGGGGCGCATGAGTCCCGTGGCGAGGTCGTAGAGTGCCAGGTGCGAGCGCGAGCGCCAGCCAGGTTGGCGGTCGTCGGGGTGCACCACTTCGTGCACGTCGCGGTTCTTCTCCTGCTCGCCATTGTCTTGTATGACGTATACCAGCTGTCGCTCGTTAGGCAACATCTGCCAGGAACCTTCGGGCAGGTCGGGCGTCAATGTCGTCTCGTCGCGTGTAAGAGGGTCAATGCTCACCAGCGCGCGGCGGCCGTCAGCTGCCGTGCGGGTGACGAGATAGCGGTTTGTGCGTGGCATCCAACGTAATCCTTGGCGCGATTCAATCACACGTCCGCTGCCGAGCTCGCGCACTTCGTGCCTGTAGTTCGCCTTGCCATCGGTGCTGTAGTTGTAGAGGCTGACGATGGCCAACTTGCCGTTTGGCGAGAGTGCCAGGCTCGTGTAGTGCCAGTCGCGCAGCAGGTCGTCGTAGGTGTACGGGCGGTCAATGCCTGCCTTGGGGGCGAGGGTGATTATGCCGTCCTTGTCGGGCCTGATGCTTATGCGCAGTGTGTCGGGCTTGCCTTGCGTGGTGAGTGCTTTTACTACTACTTCGTGCGTGGCAGGCAGTAGTGTTATAGCTTGTCCTGCGCGCTGGCTCTTGCCGTCGACAGTCAGTTCGAAATCCTTGCAGCCTTTGACGTTAATAGTAGCTTTAGTGAACGAACTGTTGGTGAGGCTGAAGCCTGCCAGGTGCAAGGCCGCAGCCTGCGTATCGGCCGTCAGCGCTATGATGCTGTCAGACTTCACGGCCGCATCGCGCAAAGCATCAGTTCGCAGTGGCGTGCGCAGCAGGCTCTTGGCATCAAAGGGTTTTGACTTGAGGTCAACGCTGTCGGTGGCAATTGGTGTGGGCACGGCGAGCGGACCTACGTAGGTGAATTGTGTCACGGCGATGCTTGCCGGCGATGAGTCGTCGGCCATCGCTGCGGAGCCTGCAGCCAAGAGGGCTGCGAGCATAAGGATGCGGGAATTCATAGTGTGATAATTGTCGTGAGAAAATGGCGTGGCCATTATTAAAAACTTATTTATTCTGCCGCAAAGGTAATAAAAAATGTAAGGCCGCCACCTTTTCAGCTTATAATATTTTGCTTAAGTGCTAAAAAGATTTTACTTTTGCCTTGTAAATGAAACAATCAGACTCAAAACATAATCCACACCCGAGCGCCGACAGCGCCGCAGGCCTCCGTTCAGCCGGAAGCCTTCTTCAAGGCCTTACGGCTGCTGAGGTCGCTGCTTCGCGCGCACAGCACGGCTCTAATGTCCTCTCGCAACGCGAGCGCACACCTTGGTGGCGCAAGCTTGCGGCCAAGTTTGCCGACCCTCTCATCGTCATCCTCATCGTCGCAGCCCTGCTGAGTGTGACGATTTCTTTCTACGAATATTTCGGTCTGGGGGCCGACGCTACGGCATTCTTCGAACCTGTAGGCATAATTATGGCCATAGCTTTGGCCACGGGACTGGCCTTTTGGTTTGAGCAGAAAGCCGATCGCGAGTTTGCCCTGCTGAATCAGCAGAACGACCACGAGCCTGTGCGCGTAGTTCGCGACGGCCATGAGACGAAGGTGCCGCGCGCCGACATTGTCGTGGGCGATATCGTGTTGCTTGCCACGGGCGATGAGATACCGGCCGACGGCCAGCTTCTCGAAGCCACCCAGATGCAGGTGGACGAATCGTCGCTCACGGGTGAACCCGTATGCCACAAATCATCGCTCGCCGAAGAGCGCGACCCCGACGCCACATATCCTACCGACTACGTGCTTCGCGGCACAAAGCTCCTCGAGGGGCACGGCCTCATGCGCGTGAGTGCCGTTGGCGACAAGACCGAAGCCGGGCACGTATTCAGCGAGGTGCAGATCGACTCGTCGGTTCGCACGCCCTTGAACGAGCAGCTCGACCGCCTGGGCCTTCTCATCTCGCGTGCCAGTTATGCCATTGCTGCAGGCGTGGTGCTGGGGCGCGTCATCATGTGGCTTGCCGAGACCGACTTTCAATCATCGGTCTTCAGTATAGATTTCCTTGCCTATTTCCTGCAGTCGCTCATGCTGGCCGTGACGCTGATAGTCGTGGCCGTGCCCGAAGGCCTGCCTATGGCCGTGACGCTCTCGCTGGCTTATTCCATGAGGCGTATGCTCAAGACCAACAATCTCGTACGCCGAATGCACGCCTGCGAGACTATGGGCGCCGCCACTGTCATCTGCACCGACAAGACAGGCACGCTGACGCAGAACCAGATGCGAGTCGCCGAAATCAGGGAACTGCCTTCAGCTGATCCTCAAAGCGTATGTCGAGATATTATCGCTACAAACATTGCCGTCAACTCCACGGCCTCGCTCGATGGCGACAGCGTGCTGGGCAACCCCACCGAGGGCGCTCTGCTGTTGTGGCTGCGCAGTCAAGGCATTGATTACGTGAAGCTGCGCTCCGAGGCCGTAGTCATTGAAGAGACTCCTTTCACCACTGAGCGCAAGTATATGGCAACGCGTGTGGCCGCCGATGCGCTTCGCGCGCGCGATACATTATTTATTAAGGGTGCGCCGGAAATTGTAATGGACATGTGCGGCGCCACTAACGTGGATGACAGCAAATTGCTCAGTGAATGGCAGCAGCGCGGCTTGCGCACGCTGGCTCTCGCTCATGCCGTTGGCGACGGGACGCCTGTGCTCGATGCCCTCGTGGCCATTGCCGATCCAGTCCGTGCCGATGTCCCAGCCGCGGTGGGCGAATGCCTGCAGGCTGGCATCGATGTGAAAATAGTCACGGGCGACACGCCTGCCACCGCTGCCGAGATAGCCCGCCAGATAGGCCTGCTAAACAACTCGTCTCTCATCATCACTGGTCCCGAAGTTGCCGCCATGACCGACGAACAGCTGCAGGCATGTGCCGCCGACATTGCCATCATTGCCCGTGCGCGGCCCGCCGACAAACAGCGGCTCGTGGAGGCCTTGCAGGCCAGAGGCGAGGTCGTAGCCGTGACGGGCGACGGCACTAACGATGCCCCTGCGCTGAAGGCGGCCCACGTAGGTCTCTCGATGGGCGACGGCACGGCCGTAGCCAAGGAGGCATCCGACATCACTATTATAGACAATTCCTTCGCCAGCATAGGGCGAGCCGTCATGTGGGGCCGCTCACTCTACCGCAACATCCAGCGCTTCATCCTATTCCAGATGACGGTGAACGTCTGCGCCTGCCTCACCGTGCTCTCAGGAGCCTTTATGGGGACTGATGCTCCGCTGACAGTCACTCAGATGTTGTGGGTAAACTTGATTATGGACACATTCGCTGCCATGGCCCTGGCTTCGCTGCCTCCCACGCCTGCTGTGATGAAGGAGCGTCCTCGCGACCGCCGGCGGTTCATCATCTCGCGGCCTATGTGGCATTTCATCCTTGGCGTAGGAGGCTTGTTCTTTGTTCTGATGACGGCGCTGCTATGGATTCTTGAGCATGCCGCCGTGCACGACCTCAGCGAATTCTTTGCCCTCATAGTCCATGGGCAGCAGCGCTGGGTTCACGATAGCCTCTCGCCCTATGAGCTGAGCATTTTCTTCACCACGTTCGTCATGCTTCAGTTCTGGAACCTTTTCAATGCCCGCGCCTTCCTCACCGGTCGCAGCGCCTTCGATTTGCGCGGTTGCAGTGAGTTCCGCACGATAGTTGCCCTGATATTCCTCGGGCAGATTTTAATCGTACAGCTGGGCGGCACTATGTTTAATGTTGTGCCGCTGCAGGCCGACGAGTTTCTGTTTATCATCGTTGCCACCTCGCCGGTTCTCCTCATAGGCGAGCTCGTGCGTTGGCTTAAGGCAAGGATAAAAGCAAAAGGCTAATATAGACTTGCAAACGCAGCTATGGCTTCGGCCGAGAGATGAGCGTAACTGGCGAGCACGTTGGCTTCACGTAGAATAGGCGTGGCCACGGGCTCGCCTTTTGCTTTGAAGACCTGTACGGCCGAGGGCGGCTGAGGGTCGGCGAAGCGGGTGTAGTGGAACTCGTGGCCTCGCAGTTCGTGGCCGTCGAGACAGAACCGGCGGTAGCCCAGCGCCAGACGGCGGTCGGCCTGCCGGGCGCTGATGGAGTAGGGCAGCACACCGCACATGGGAGAAGCGCCTTCATCAGTGATAATCTCGTTGCACAAGTACATCATTCCACCGCATTCGGCAATGATACGTCCGCCCGCCGCGGCGAAGTCTCTGATGGCTAGCCGCGTGCGCTCGGCCCTGACGAGAGCGGCAAGGTGTTTCTCGGGGTAGCCGCCCGGGAGGTACAGCAACAAGGCGTCGTCGAACTGTGGAATGTCGGTCTCAGGATCAAAGAAAACGATGTGTCCGCGCTGGCGCAGGAGGTCGAGCGTCTCGGTGTAGATGAACGAAAAAGATTCTGCATTGCGAGCCACAAAAATGCGACCGGTCGCATCGGCCTGTGCGACCGGTTGAATTGGCCTGTGCGACCGGTTGAATCGGCTTATGCAACCGGTCGTATTTTCGAGAAGTTTTGTATAATCCACGTTGGCCTCGAGAACGTCCATGAGTTCGCCTGCGCTGCCGTTCTTCGAGAAATCGAGCCCGAGATAGCGCGAGCCTTGCTCCAGTGCTGCCGCTTTAGGGATGCAGCCGAGATATGGTATGCCCACCTCGCCGGCCACCTCACGGAGCATTGCGGCGTGGCGCGGGCTACCTACTTTATTAAAAATGACGCCGGCGAATCGTAGGTCGGTCCGAAAACCGATGAATCCCTTCAGTAATGCCGCCATGGAGTAAGCCGCCGAGCGGGCATCTACGACGAGGACGATAGGAATGTCCAGTACGCGGGCGATGTCGGCACAGGAGCCGCGATCGCGGTCGAACCCGTCGAAGAGGCCCATCATGCCTTCTACCACGGCCACATCGGCGGGCTCTTGTGCCCATACCGGTGCGCCGTCGCCGCCGAGGGTGTAGCAATCGAAGAGTTCGCGCACGTGCTCCTCTGATGCCATAAACGTGTCGAGGTTGATTGATGGCCGTCCGCAAGCAGCCTGGTGAAATTTAGTGTCGATATAGTCGGGGCCGCACTTGAAGGGCTGCACGCGCAAGCCCTGCCTGGCGAGCAGGGCCATAAGCCCGCGTGCCACTGTCGTCTTGCCCGAACCGCTCATGGGCGCTGCAATGAGGAATGCTGCTTTCATAGTCAGTCTTTAGGTGGTAGTGTGATGGGGAAGAGGGGACTGTCGGTGTGTTCGTCGTAGACGATGTCGATGAGCTTACGCACGATATCAGGTTGCTCTGCGGCCAGGTCGTTGTCCTCATGTGGGTCGGTGCCGAGGTCGTAGAGTTCGGCCTTGCCTCGTTTGACTACAAGTTTCCATTGTCCTCGCCTTACGGCAAGCATATCTGTCTCGTGGAATTCCCAGTAGAGATGGTCGTGCAGGCGCTGGCGCCCTCGACCGGTGAGCGTAGGCTTAAGGCTTATGCCATCGGTCGACGTCGGCGCCTTTTTTATTCGTGCGATATCGCAGAACGTGGGCATAAGGTCGTAGAAGGCGAAAGGCAGGTCGCTCTCGCTGCCGGGCCTTATGCGCCCTGGCCATCGTACGATGAAAGGCACACGTATGCCCCCTTCGTAGGTGCTGCGCTTCAGTCCCCGGAACTTGCCGTCGTGGTTGAAGAACGCGGGGTCGGCACCGCCCTCTTCGTGAGGGCCATTGTCGCTGGTGAAGATGAGCACCGTGTTGTCTGCTAGTCCGCGCTCGTCGAGCAACTGCATTATCTCGCCCACGTAGGCGTCGAGCCGCGTGATCATGGCTGCGAATTGTGCGTGCGCCTCTGGTGTGGGATTGTAGCGCGACGGGTTGTTGCCGCGGAATGTGCGTTCGGGCAGGAGGCGTCCGCGGAAAGCTTGCAACAGCGAATCGTCGGGTTGCCGCAGTTCGGCATGGGGCAGCGTGTAGGTGAGAATCCCAAAGAAAGGCTCGCCCGTCCTCTGCTCTCGCAGCCACGCCATGGCCCGCTGGTGTATGAGGTCGGCGCTGTACTGTCGGCGGCGGTCGTAGTCCGGGCCGAACATTGCGTGCTGAATGTTCTGCTCCAGCACTTCGCGCACCACGGCCGTGTCGCCGCGCGAGCGGCTGTAGCGGTTGAGAAAATTGGGAAAGTACAGATGCGCCTGAAACTGGCATATGTATCCGTAGAACTCGTCGATGCCGCGACGGTCGGGTGTCGAGATGCTGCCTTCATAGCCGCCGGCCCATTTCCCGAAGAGGGCGGTGCGGTAGCCTGCGCCCTTGAACAGTTCGGGAAGAATAGGCACTGCAGGGTCATAAGGCTCTTGACCTACCACGGCGAAGTCGGCGTTCTGCCCGTAGGTCACTTGCCCGCTCCAGTGCTCCTTGTTACCCCGGACGTGCGTGTGGCCCGAATGTTGACCCGTCATCAGGCACGCTCGCGACGGCGCTGAGACAGGGCTGCCCGCATAGGCCGATGTCATGCGCATGCCTTGTGCTGCAAGGCGGTCGATGTTAGGCGTACGGAAATGCTTCTGGCCGTAGCACGAGAGGTCGCCGTAGCCCATATCGTCACACATGATATAGAGGATGTTAGGGCGCTGCCGGGCTGCTGCCGTCGCCGCAAACAGAGGCAACAAGGTCGCCAGGCGGAGATGGAGGTCGTAGCTCATCTTGTATGAGGCATTATGGTTCTTTTGGTGGCAAAAGTACGAATAATATTGAGAATTCAATGCGTTGTGAATATTAATTTTCGAAAATAGTAGTGGGAATTAGTTGAAAAGGAATTAAATTTGCCCACGGAAGTTCACTAATAAGACATTCGTATGACGATGAAGACTATTTTATTCACCTTAGTCGCCTTTGCGGCCGCACAAGCCCTGAGCGTAACGACATACGCAGCGCTGCCACAGCATCCGTTTTCATATTCAGCCGAAGGAACCTGCATCTCGGGTGGCGGCGCCCAGCAGTCCGAGAGAGCTTCGCAGCCAGCGTTCAGCTTTAGTCCACTGCCAGAGAAGGACGGTCCTGTGATCAATGCCGACTACAGTGTCGAGGTGCGCCCCGTAGCTGCCCCGGAAGTGGCTTGGACGTCTATCCCCGTTCTGCGCTGTGATGTCGACACGCGTAAGCGTCAGCAGGCTGCTTTTGCTGAATTTGATATGGCCGAGCCTGTGGATGTCCGTATCACCAACCGGCGGCCGGAGCGGGCCGGCACCGTCGACGTGCGGCCCCATTCACGCGGCATCCGTGCGGTGCGCCAGAACGACAGCGTAGTAGTCATCAGGCTTCAGCGCCCCGAATACCTCAGCATAGAGTTTGGCGGCGAGCGGCTTCGCAATCTTCATTTGTTGGTGAACGCTCCCCTGACCGAGCATCACACGCCCGACGAGCCTAAGGCCATCGACTGGGTGGCGCCCAATTCGCAGGATGTCTTCGTCGAGGGCGCACGCCTCATCTACTTCGGCCCCGGTGTCCACAAGCCAAAGGATTTGCCGAGCGAGGAGATTAAGATACCGTCGAACTGCACTGTTTACCTCGCCCCGGGCGCCGTCGTCAAAGCCCGTCTGATTGTCGACCGTGCCGAGAACGTCCGCATCGTGGGGCGCGGCATCTTGGACCATCCGTTGCGCGGCATCGAGATTACGTACTCGAAGAACGTGCTCGTCGATGGCATAACCGTGCTCAACCCCGCCCACTACACCGTCTACGGAGGGCAGAGCGAGAACCTTACTCTGAGGAATATAAAGTCGTTCTCGGCTCGTTCGTGGAGCGACGGCATCGACTTGATGTGCTGTCGCCACGTTCGCGTAGAGAACTGTTTTCTGCGCACCAGCGATGACTGCATAGCGCTCTACAACCATCGTTGGTGGTACTGGGGAGGATCGGAGGATTTCGATATCTCGTGCTGCGTGTTCTGGCCCGATGTGGCACATCCTGTGAACATTGGCTCGCACGGCGACGACCGTGCTCCGCAAGGCGAGGTGCTCAGCGGCGTGCGCATCCACGACTGCGACATCCTCTATGGTCGCGAACAAGGTCTGCTGGCCATACAATGCGGTGACCAGAACATCATACGCGATGTGCGCTTCGACAGTATTCGCATCGAAGGCATTCAGCGCGGTCGCATCTTTGACCTACGCGTACTCTTCAGCGAGAAATACAATCGTGCTCCGGGCGGAAGCATCGACGATGTGCACTTCAGCAATATCTCCGTCGACCCCGACACGCCCGACGCCAACCTGATGCCAAGCCGCGTCGATGACTACGATGATCAGCGCCGTGTGCTGAACTTCACAGTCGACGACGTGTATATAGGCAACCGCGCCTTTGACCCTGAGCGCGACATCATCCGCAGCCGTACAGACAGGCAATACTGACGCTTGAGCCCGTAGGCGGCTGCCCTACATCCGACAAACGCTGTGGTTGAGCCTTAAATTCAACTTTTCATGTTTTGCAAATGCAATAGGAGTTTTTTTCGTGCTCCGATGAAAAAAGTTTGCAAATGATGAAAGGCGAATCATTTTTTATGCTTAACTTTGCACCCGCAAACAAGGCAATCGTGGGCCTGAGAGCCTCCGATGCAAGGGAATCCGGTGTAAGTCCGGAGCTGTACCTGCAGCTGTAATCCCCCGAAAAAGAAAAGGTTTGCTTGTATAACGCCACTGGCCAGTTGACGAGTTAACAGATTAACAAGTTAATATGTTGACACATTAAGGTGCTGGGAAGGTAAAGCAGACCGGGGAAAGCCAGAAGACCTGCCTCGTTTCATCAATCATCATGAAGTCGCCCAGGATTAGGCGAACGGATTTCAATGAAACATCTTCTGTCTGTTGGCGTGGCACTCATGTGCCTTGTCGCCACCATCCAAGCACAAGACTCGTTGCAGACATCACGTCTGGAAGAGGTAGTCGTCACCGGTACTGGCACTCAGCACCGGCTGAAGGACGTGCCCGTGCAGACCGAGGTCATCACGCGCCGCGAGCTGGAGCAGTATGGCGGACGCTCGATCGAGGACATCCTGGCCGGCCTCACCGCCAGCTTCGCCTTCAATGAGGACGATATGGGCTCGCAGATGCAGATGAACGGACTCGGCAATGCCTATGTGCTTATATTGATCGACGGCAAACGCCTGCACGGCGACAACGGCGGGCAGAACGACCTCAGCCTCATCGACCCGGCGCGCATCGAGCGCATCGAGATTGTCAAGGGCGCCGCGTCGGCCCTCTATGGTTCCGACGCTATCGCCGGCGTGGTCAACATCATCACCCGTAAGTACGACCGCGATGGCCTCCTGCTCGAGAACACCACGCGCGGTGGCAGCTACAACGACTGGCGCCAGCACAACAGCGTAGGCTTCGCCATAGGCAAGATTTCGTCGCTGACCAACTTCCAGCTGCAGCACAGCGACGGATGGCAGAACACGGCCCACGAAGACCCGCGGCAGACCGAGTTCCCCATCTACGACTCGCGTAACAAGACGGTCAACCGCCACACCAACTGGCAGCTGGCCGAACGCATCGACTACACGCCCCTGCCCGAGCTCTCGCTCTACGCCGAGGGCAGCATCTACCGCAAGCGCATCTATCGCCCGTCGGGCAAATATGCCGCCGTCGACGTCAAGACCTACGACCTCGCCTATCGCAACGCCTCGGCAGCCGTTGGCGGCAAGTGGCAGGCCTCGGAGCGCGCCGTCGTCACCCTCGATATCGACTGGAATCGCCACGCCTACGACTACGTTTTCACAGACACGACGCTCGTCGACGGCTACGACCCCTACGGGCGCTTCACCCACTATTTCCCCTATTTCCCCGACCAGCGCAATCTGCAGAGCGACCAGCGACGCACGATGGGCCACCTCAAAGGCGTCTTCGAGTTGCCCGCCCATAACCGCCTCAGCGCCGGCCTCGAGGTGCGCCACGACTGGCTGCGGGCCCCCATGCGCGTCGACCACGGCGGCACCGTCACCGATGATACCGAGGCGCTCTACGTTCAGGACGAGTATTCGCCCTGGCGTCTGTTGCAGCTCACCGGCGGCCTCCGTCTCGACCGCAACCGGCAGTTCGGCGTTCACCTGACGCCCAAGCTCTCGGCCATGGTCTCGCCCACGGAATGGCTGCGCCTGCGTGCTGCTTGGTCGCAAGGCTTCAAGACACCGACACCCAAGGAGCAACACTATCGCTACGTCCGCGAGATGAACGGCACCTACCTCTATCTCGGCAACGCCGACCTCCGCCCCCAGACGAGCAACTATTTCTCGCTCGGCGGCGAAGTGACGGCCGGCGGCTTCTCCTTGTCCGTCACGGGCTATTATAATAAGGTGGAGGACATGATTACGCTCGTGACCATCCCCAACTACCGTGCGCCTGAGGAGTACCAGACGATGTACGAGCTTCACAAGACGCGGCAGTACCAGAACCTCGAAGATGCCCGTACCGTGGGCGTCGACGTCAACGTGCGCTATGCTGTGCGCGACTTTGCCGTAGGCGGCTCCTACAGCTATCTTGACACCGAAGCCAACCTCTATGACACCGACCACGAGCGCATGACCGAGGTCGTTATCGATGGCATGGCGCACCACAAAGCCAGCTGGTTCGCCACCTGGAGCCATAGCTTTAAAGCCCCTCTCCCCGCTCCCCCCGTGGGGGGGAGAGCCGCCAAGCCTAAGACATCATTTATACCAGAGGACAAGGAATCCTCCCCCCCACGGGGGGAGTTAGAGAGGGGCCAGGCTTCCTACCGTCTCGGCCTCGGTCTCTATGGGCGTGCCTCCTCCAAGCGCTACTATCAGCTCAACGGCAACGGCAAGGCCTATCACATCTGGCGCCTGACGTCGACCCACGACATCGCCTGCCGCGCCATTCAGTCGCGTGGGCTGGCCCTCCGTCTCGAGGCGGGCGTCGACAACCTCTTCAACTACGTCGACTGCACACCCCACGGCCTGCACCTCGGCACCACCACGCCCGGCACCACCGTTTATGCCTCGCTTACTCTCCGCTTCAAACAAGGAAAAAATACGTTTCAATCATTTAAAACCAATTCAAAACAAAGTTACAATGAAGAAGATTAAGTTCTTTATGATGGCTCTCGCAGCCATCGTTCTCTCCGCAGGCTTCGTGGCTTGCAATGATGAAGATGACGACATCAGCAACTGGCAGAAGTACCAGGACGCTGTGACCAAGAACGTCAAGGCCAACAAGAAAAACAGCAAGGCTATACTCCTCGTCGCCTTCGGCTCCACATGGCAGCAGGCCTACGATGCCTTCGACGCCACCGTGACCGCTTACAAGCAGCAGTTCCCCGGCTACGACGTTTTCCTTTCCTTCTCCTCGGCCATCTGCATCAACCGTGCTGCTGCCGGCGAGAACGTCGACCCCCGCAACTTCTACGCTCCCAACTTCTGGCTCAACGCTTTCGCTCAGGAAGGCGTGCGCTACAACGAGGTTGTCGTGCAGTCGCTGCAGGTCATTCCCGGTGAAGAATATACGCGCGTGATCAATTATATCAAGGACTTCGCCAACAACAGCAACGGCGACCTCGACGACGACTACCTCTCGCGTGTCGTGCTGAAACTCGGTGTGCCCCTCCTTCAGGATGCCGAGAAAGATGTTCCCGAAGTGGCTAAGCAGCTCAATGCCCTCTACAAGACTCAGGCCGCTGAGGGCGTAGTAGCCTTCATGGGCCATGGCAACCCCGACAGCTACGACACCTATAAGGCTAATGTCCGCTACACCCAACTTGAGGAGGCTCTCCAGCAGTACAGCAAGAACTACTTCGTAGGCACCGTCGACATGATGGGTAATTTCAAGACCCACGTCCTCGGACGTATGGAGGCTGCCGGCATCACCAGCGGTAAGGTCTACTGCCACCCGCTCATGTCCATCGACGGCGACCATGGCCACAACGATATGGCTGGCGACGACGACGCTTGGGACAACGGCTACGAGACCAACGAGGAAGGCGAAGTAGAGGACACTTCCTGGAAGATGTTCTTCAGCCGTATGGGCTACGAGTGCAACAACAGCACCATGATCGAGAAAGGCCTGCTGGAACTGCCCACCGTACGCAACGTATGGATGCAGCACACGCAGGACGCCATCGACGGCGAAGCCCTCGACTTCTATCACTCAAAGAACCCTGAATAAACACGGATGTAAGAAATCCATGAAACACTCCATAAATACTATCTGCCTCTCGGCGGTGCTCCTGTTCTGCGGGAGCACCGCTTTTGCGCAAATTCACCAGATGACACGCACCGACTCGGCTCGTGCTGAGCGCTCACACGACCTGAACCCCGTAGTCGTCACTGGTACAGGCCACCACCAGCGCCTTAAGGCTACGGCCACGCCCGTCCGTACCCTCACGAATCGCGAGTTCGAGGAACAGGGCATAGCCACCTTCGAGGACGCCGTGACGCGTATGCTACCGCAGGTGTCCATGGCGCCAAGTTCCATGGGTTCTTTCCTCCGCATGAACGGATTGGGCAATAAATACCTGCTCATTCTCATCAACGGTCAGAAACTTTCGGGCGACATCTCGGGCAACGTCGACCTGGCGCGCATCAACATGAGCCGCGTCAAGCGCATCGAGGTGCTCGACGGTGCGGCCTCGTCGCTCTACGGCTCTGATGCTATCGGGGGTGTCATCAACATCATCACGGATCAACCCACAAATCAGCTTATCGGCGTCACCTCCGACACCCGCGTCAGTGGCGAGGGCAAGCTCACCGAGAATGTCAACCTCGACATCTACACCCACGGCCTCGGCTCCTACACCAGCTACACCTACGACCGTGCCGACAGCTACCAGACCAACGACCTCGTCTACAAGAATGGTTCCACTACTGAGACGCAACAAACCCTTGCCCCCCTCTTCACCGGCTACCGCTCCCATCTTCTCAGCCAGCGTTTCACCTTCTTGCCCGATAGAGAGCGCCGCTCGGTCTCGTCGCGAGGAACCTACTCCCTCAACGCCGGTATCGACTACAACGACAAGATCACCGACCGCCCCAACACCAACCCCGACATCGCAGGCGGCACAGACTACGAGATGCACTACCGTGCCCTGCGCTGGTATGCCGGGGGCATCTATAAGTTCTCGCCCAAGAACTCCCTGCAAGTCGACTTCACCAGCGACCATTTCCGCTATGGCAAGGACTACGACGTAGCCACGAAATCACAGGCGGTGGGCGATTACGTGCAGTCGAAGCGTCAGCACACCATGGAGGGGCAGGCCAAAGCCATCCTCGGGCTTGCCAAGGACGGCACCACCATCTTCGGAGCCGACTGGCGGCGCGACCACCTCGAAGCCACGTCCGGCAATATCGATCAGGCTGCCAACATCTTCGCTCTCTACGGTCAGCACGAGCACAAGCTGCGTTTAGGCAGTGGTTTCGCCACGGCTACCGTCGGCCTCCGCTACGACTACCACGAGAACTTCGGCAGCCACCTCACGCCCAAGGCCGCGCTCATGTACAGCCTCGGCCACTTCAACCTGCGTGCCAACTACTCCGCCGGCTTCCGTGCTCCAGGCCTTGATGAGCTGCACTACCACTACTTCGCTGTCAATCGCGGCAAGCCGCAGATCATCTTCGGCAATCGCGACCTCGACCCTGAGAAGAGCCACTACGTCTCTGTCGGAGCCGAATATCGCACGGCGCGCTTTGCGGTGGGCGTGACCGGTTTCATCAACCGTGTTCGCGATATGGTCGTCCGTCAGAACATCGACATTGACCCTGCTGCTTTGGCCCGCCTGCAAACCGAGTTCCCAGAGATGACCGCCGATCAAGCCGCTCTGCTTGAGCGCTACAGCCTCTATGAGAACAGCGACCGCGGCAACATCAAAGGCCTGCAGGTCAACCTCTCGGCCAACCTCTTCAACGGGTTCAACCTCACCGCCAACTATGCGCTGATGCACGCTCGCAGCTGCTCCGACGGCAAGTGGCGCAATCTCGAGCGCAGCATCAAGAATGTGGGCACACTCGCGGCCAACTACTACCATTCGTGGGGCTTCTACACGCTCAACGTCAACGTCAACGGCCGTCTGCAGTCGAAGACCTACTATCCCGACTACGAGGACGCACCCGGTCATGGCATTTGGAACCTCTCCACGCATCACACTTTCGACGTTCTCAGCTGGGCGCTCATCGAGCCGTCCGTAGGTGTGGACAACCTCTTCGACCGCGTAGACCGACGCATCGACTCCAGCCTCCGCCGCTATGCCCTCTATTCGCCTGGACGTATGTTCGTAGTAGGCCTCAAGTTGAAATTTAAGCATTAAAAGCTTCCCCTTTAGCGAATTTTCATTATCTTTGTGCCCGCAAAACGCTTATGTTACAAGGACACGGCGACGATGCCTACCGCTACACTGGCATCAGTCATAACTTCAGTAGCAACATCTTCAGCCACGCTGACCTCAGCGGGTTGAAGACGTTTTTGTCTTCACGCCTCGATGTCATCGGCACGTACCCCGAACCCGAACCACGTGCCTTGGAACGACTCATCGCAGAGCAAAGTGGAGTGGGGGAGGACTGCGTGCTTGTCACGAGCGGCGCCACGGAGGCGATATATCTAATAGCAAGCCTCACCCACAACAGCCTCACCCCCAATCCCTCTCCAAAGGGAGAGGGGAGTGATTGCCTTTCAATGGCCGTTATCTTTTCTCCCACATTCTCAGAATATGCCGATGCCTGCCACCACGCCAACCTCTCAGTGGTATCTACTCCCCTCCCTCACAGGGAGGGGCTGGGGGGTGGGTCCGTTGGGGGTGGGCCTGTTGGCTCTTCTGCATGGCTCTGCAACCCCAATAATCCCACGGGTTCGGTCATCCCTAAAGCTGACGTTCTCGGCCTCGCTAAGCGCTACCACCTTCTTGTCCTCGACCAGTCCTACGAGGACTATACACTTGCCCCTTTGCTGTCGCCCGCCGAAGCCGTAGCGGCAGGTAATATCCTTCAACTGCACTCGCTCACGAAGACCTATTGCATTCCTGGCCTGCGCATCGGTTATGTCATCGGCGCTGCTGCGCTCATTGGTCAGTTGCGCCAGCGCCTGCGTCCGTGGTCGGTGAATGCCTTGGCCATAGAGGCGGCGACTTGGTTGATCAGGAACCACGCGCGCGTCCTCCCGGAACTCACCTCATACCTCGCTGAGGCTCAGCGCCTACGCAATGCCCTCCATGCTATTGATGGCATCAGCGTCGAGCCTACAAGCACCAACTTCATGCTCTGTCGTCTGGACGAACGCTTAGGCATTACCGCCGCTGAGCTGAAAGAGCATCTGGCCACGCGCAACGGCCTCCTCATCCGCGATGCCTCCAACTTTGAAGGTCTCACGCCCTATCACTTCCGCGTGGCGGCACAGACCAGGGAGGATGATGATGAACTGATTGATGCGTTGAATATTAAGAATGACGAATCAGATAGAATGACGAATGACGAGTCTCGCTCCGCTCGTAATGACGAATCAAAATCACAATCCAATCCTGATGGCAAATTTCATTCGTCATTTGTCATTCGTCATTCGTCATTACATAACATCATGCTCTGCGGCACAGGAAGTGATGCCGGCAAGAGCGTGTTGGCTACCGCCCTCTGTCGCATCTTCCGGCAGGACGGCTATCACCCCGCTCCCTTCAAGGCGCAGAATATGGCCTTGAACTCCTACGCCACGCCCGAAGGTCTTGAAATAGGACGTGCGCAGGCTGTTCAGGCTGAGGCTGCAGGCATCCCTTGCCATACGGACATGAACCCGTTGCTTCTGAAACCGCAGAGTGACCACACTTCGCAGGTCGTCTTGCACGGTCGGCCCATCGGCAACAAAAGCGCATACGACTACTGGAAACGCAGCGGGGGTGACACCGCGGACATCGATTTCCGCAAAGAGGTATGTGCCGCTTTCGACCGCCTCGCAGCACGCTACAATCCCATCGTCATGGAGGGGGCCGGCAGCATCTCGGAGCTTAACCTGCGTGCCACCGACCTCGTCAACCTTCCTATGGCCCGCCATGCTGATGCCAACGTCATCCTCGTGGCCGACATCGATCGCGGCGGTGTCTTCGCCTCGGTCTATGGCAGCATCATGCTTCAGGCGCCCGAAGACCGAGCCCGCATCAAGGGCATTATCATCAACAAGTTCCGTGGCGACCTGCGCCTCTTCGATGATGGTCGCCGCATGATAGAAGAACTCACGTGCGTGCCTGTCCTCGGTGTCATACCTTATTTCAAGGACATCCATATCGAGGAGGAGGACAGCGTCTCGCTCTCGGGAAAGTCGAAGCAGGCTGCCTGCGGACGAGTGAATATCGCCGTTGTCATGCTGCGCCACCTCTCCAATTTCACCGACTTCGATGCCTTGGAGCAGGACACGCGCGTACATCTTTATTATACCAACAACGTCGAGGAAATCTCTAAGGCCGACATCGTCATCGTGCCAGGCTCCAAGTCCACGCTCGACGACCTCTACGAACTGCGCCGCAACGGTGTGGCCCAGGCCATCCAACGTGCTCACCGCGATGGCAAGACGGTCATCGGCATCTGCGGTGGCTATCAGATGATGGGCGTCGAGGTCTGTGACCCCGATCACGTCGAAGGCGACCTCGAGCGCTTTCCTGGCCTCGGTCTCCTGCCCACCACGACGACCATGAGCGGCGAGAAAGTCACACGCCAGGTCCAGTTCTCGATCTACGATGTCCCCTCTTCCGTGAGTGCGTCCGACAGTTCTCCCGTCGGAGCAAGTGGCTCAGCCTACGAGATTCATATGGGCGAGACCCGTCCCTTCGGCGATGCGCCCTCTCAGCCCTTCGCCCTCCTCGACGATGGTCGCGAAGATGGCTACTGCGTCAGCAATCGCTGCTGGGGCACTTACCTTCATGGCGTCCTCGACAACGCCCCTGTTGTCGATGCCCTGCTCGCTCCCTTTGCCGACCGCTTCACCGCTGAAGCCCGCTCCTTCGACTATGCGGCCTTCAAGGAAGAGCAGTACGACCGCTTGGCCGACCACGTTCGTAAACATTTGGATATGGACAAACTTTATAGGATAATGACGAATGGTGAATGACGAATGGTGAATGACGAATGACAAATGACGAATGACAAATGACGAATGACAAATGACGAATGACAAATGATATTTACCCTACTACACCAATTCCCTCCCCCCTTGGGGGAGTCGGAGGGGGCCGTGGCGTTTACCTTACCGCACCAATTCCCTCCCCCTTGGGGGAGTCGGAGGGGGCTGTGACTAATAACTAATGATAGAGACTTATGCATATTGAATTGACCATAGCCCTCTTACTCGGTTGGCTGCTCGACCTCTGCTTCGGTGATCCAGCCCGTCTACCGCATCCTGTAGTAGGATTCGGTAAGGCTATCGCTGCCTGTGAGCATCGCTTCAACCGCGGCCGTCGCCGCAAACTCAAAGGAGCCTTCGTGGCCCTCTCGCTCATCGCCATGACTTTTCTCCTCACCGCTATCATCAATTCTTCATTCTTCATCCTTCATTCTTCATTATTCCTTTCGTGGAACGTGCTCGTCGTCTTCTTCTGTCTTGCAGGTACCACCCTCATCCGCGAGGTGCGAGCTGTCTTCCTCGCCCTCGACCGTTCGTTGGATGAAGGCCGCAGACAGGTAGCCCGCATCGTGGGACGCGACACCAGTCAGCTCTCTGCACAGGAAGTGCGTACGGCAGCCCTCGAGACGCTTGCCGAGAACCTCAGCGACGGCGTCGTGGCGCCCCTCTTCTGGTTTGCTCTGCTCGGCGCACCCGGTATGCTGGCCTACAAGATGGTCAACACCCTCGATTCGATGATCGGCTATCGCACCGAGCGCTATCGCGACTTCGGCTGTTGGGCAGCGCGCATCGACGACGTGGCCAACTACATACCAGCCCGTCTCACGGCGCTGCTGATGGCGCTGCCGCACTCCATTAGTCATTTGTCATTAGTCATTTGTCATTTTATTAAGAAGTACGGCCGCCAGCACGCATCGCCCAACAGCGGCTACCCCGAAGCTGCCCTTGCCGGCATCCTCGACTGCCGTTTCGGCGGCCCTCACTACTATTTCGGTGAACTCTTTGACAAACCATATATCGGCGAGAACGAACGTTCCTTAACGACCGAGGACATGCGCACAGCAGTCCGCATCAACCGCATCGCCGAAGTGATGATGGTGGCCCTCACCGCCCTCGCCGTCAGTTTCAATCCCCTGTTAATCTGTTAATTTGTTAATTCGTTAATCCGTTAATCTGTTAATCCGTTAATCCGTTAATATGTCCAAAATTATCATCGCCGGCCTTGGTCCTGGCAGTCCCGAAGACATGACTCCCGCAGTGCTCGACGCCGTGCGCGAAGCCGATTTCGTCGTTGGCTATAAGTATTACTCCCGTTTCGTAGAGCCTTATCTGAAGCCTGGCTGTCAGTGCATCGACACAGGCATGAAACGCGAACGTGAGCGTGCCGAGCAGGCTTTCTGCTTGGCCGAGGAAGGCAAGACCGTCGTCGTCATCTCCTCGGGCGATGCCGGCATCTATGGCATGGCACCCCTCGTTTATGAGATGAAGCGTGAGCGCGGCAGCTGCTTGGACATCGTCGTTCTGCCAGGCATCTCAGCCTTCCAGAAAGCCGCCTCGTTGCTGGGCGCTCCCATCGGCCACGACCTCTGCATCATCTCGCTCTCCGACCTGATGACGCCTTGGGCATTGATAGAGAAACGCATCCGTGCCGCCGCTGTCGGCGATTTCGTCACGGCCGTCTACAATCCCCGATCGCATGGCCGCTATTGGCAGCTCTACCGCCTGCGCGAGCTCTTCCTCCTTGAAGGTCGCAGCGCCACGACGCCAGTAGGCATCGTTCGTCAGGCAGGACGTCCCGAGCAGGAAGTCACGCTCACCACCCTTGCCGACCTCGACCCCGAGCAGGTGGATATGTTCTGCGTGCTCATCATCGGCAACTCGCAAAGCTATGAATGGCAAGGTAAGTTCATCACGCCGAGGGGATATTATCGAAGACCCACCCCCGCCCCCTCCCGTCAGGGAGGGGAGGGGCTGCGCGCAATGGGAGCAACCGGAAACGAAAGTCTCCCCTTACGGGGAGATTTAGAGGGGTCTGCTGGGGGTGGGGCTTCTGCCGGTCAGCAGATCATGAACGAGTCGTTCCGCACCATCCTCTCTGAGATGAAGAATCCCGACGTGCCGAGGTGGCGCCTGTGGCCTTTGCTGCACGCCATCCACACCACGGTGGACTTCAGCATGGAGCAATGCCTTTGGATGGACGAACGAGCCACGGAGCGGATATATAATAAGGTTGTCGACGGTAGCCTGCGCCATATCGTCACCGACGTCACGATGGCCGCCAGCGGCATCCGCAAGGGAGCCTTGGAGCGCCTCGGCATCGAAGTCCATTGCTATATCAACGACCCTCGCTCCAAGCAGATGGCCCAAGAGCAAAACATCACCCGCAGCCAGGCTTGCATGCAGCTGGCGGCAGAGGAATATCCAGAGGCTCTTTACGTCGTAGGCAATGCACCTACGGCCCTCTTCGAGATCTGCGACCTCGTGCGCAAAGGCAAGCTGCGCCCGGCCGGCATCATCGGCGCCCCCGTCGGCTTCGTGCATGTCTGCGAAAGCAAGCACGCGGCCAAGACCTTGACGCAGGTGCCCAAGATCATCGTCGAGGGTCGCAAGGGCGGCAGCAACCTCGCGGCCACCCTCGTCAACGCCATTCTCACCTACGACGATGCCGAACAACTCAAACCCGGACGCGACCTATAGACCCACCCCCCGCAGACCCACCCCCAACCCCTCCCGTTAGGGAGGGGGGCAGTGAAGACCCACCCCCGGCCCCTCCCAGGGAGGGGAGCGGCTGGCGCAGTGACGGCCAGTGGAAAGGAAAGTCTCCACGTCAAGGAGGGGAGAGCCCGTCCTATAGTAAATCATTTAACCATCTAAAGAATTAATAAATGAATAAT
>JAFRNY010000005.1 GCA_017429945.1 Bacteroidaceae bacterium | reverse complement strand
CGTTTTTGACCGTTTTGAACGGATATACTCCGTTTTTTAAGGCCATTTTAGGCTGAAATCAGCTCCTAAACTGAACGGATTTGGCCGTCCCGAGTGGGGGGATATGCACCGTTTTATCTACTCTTTCAATACAGATGCAGTATTTCTTTGCCATTAAGTCCCACCTTAGTCAAATCATTTTATTCTGCCACATATTTGAGCAGAAATAATGTTAAAGTGCATTGTTATCCTTCAAAAGAGCTTTTGCTTTGGCGCTTATAGGCATTCCTGGGTTGTCAACGATCAATTTTTGTAATATTTCACTTGCTTTTGCTGTTTCCTTGTCTTTCATGTAAGCCAATGCCAGATTCCACATTACGTCATTGGCATAGGGAGCATAAGTGATATCATAATCAAGAGATTCATAGATGGGTTCAAGTTCTGTAATAATATCGGTCATGTTTTTCTCTTCGGGAATACGATTGAAGAGCGTGTAGAGATGGACGATGGCAACAGAATCCGTTTCTCCACGGGATAGTGCATCAATGTCATAATGCTCATAGTATGGAGTGAGCATTTCGTTGACTTGAGTAAATCTGACATTCTCTGCGTGGTAACTATAACCTACGTAAAGGGCGAGGACGGCTGCGGCAGATGCAATCCACAGGGCGATCCGGCGAATACTATTGGGGCGCTTATTTGTGGTGACTTCGGAAATGATTTCCTGATCATGTTGTTCGCCTTCTGCTCGGATTCCTTTGAGCAATGCAGATATAGCACGTGCGTGCTCACGAAGATCTGGGTCGCTTTTCAGTTCATCGCGAAAGCGTGCTTCTTCTTCCACGGTCATCTCGCCACGGAGAAAGCGTTCTATGCGCTCGTCCATTTCCTGGAATTGGGTATCTTCTGTATTACTCATAGTGCCTGCGGATTAATTCTTGATATTTCTGCTTGAACTTACTCACGCATTTATATTTCTGTGTCTTCACCGAATTGGCATTAGCAAAGCCATAGACGTCTGCTATCGTATTGTTGTCGAAATTATTCCAGTAATAGCCCATGAAAATATTACGGCACGTTTCGGGAAGAGCCTTGATAACTGCTTGAACAATTCTCTCAGAATAAGAGAGTTCTTCTTGAGATGCATCTTCTGTGGACAGATGATAAAGTTCATCTATCTTGTCTGCCATGAACTCTTGTTTCGTGGAGACTGGTACCTGATCAGATAAAGGGACCGTTCGTTTCTTCTTGCTAAGGAACTTCAGCGTCTGGTTGATACTCACACGAAGGAAGTAGGTCGAAAGGGAACTGGTAAGAGTCGTCAGTTTACCATCTCTTAAATTAAGGTATAAAGCCACAGATGCCTCTTGGTATATGTCATCAAGATCAGCATCCTCTAGATTGAAAGCCTTGTGAAGATATGCAAAGACTCTGCTCCGTTCCTCAGATAAGAAACGATTCAGAGCCTGATAGTCTTTGGGTATCTCAACTTTCATTGTGGTATGCTTTTTTCGATGACGAGGTTCTGGCTGTTGGGCCAGCTGCCTTGTTGAAGGATTTCTGTTTTCAGTTTACTGAGCAGATTTGAGGGGTGCTTACTGATGGACTCCTTCTGAATTGCCTTTGCCAGATGATAAGAAAGAGCTCCATATCTCTTCCCGTCTATCTTAATCTCGGTATTGACCTGATCAGCGCGACACGCTTCAATGAATACCACATCAGCCATCTTGTTAGAATGTTGAATTTGGTAATGAGAACGTTTGTCTTTATTAGGCTTGAAAACCTTGTCGCGTGAAGTGAATCCTACGCGCGTACCTCTTATTATATCATCATTACCCCGGGAGCTCGTTCCTGCATGGCAGGCATCTATGGTGACATATAGGAAACCTTTGGCTCCTAACTTGGAACGAAGTTGTTTAATGGAAGTATTGAGCTGGTCGTCCAGCAGATGGTGTTCGCCTTCGTATAGACCTTTGCGATATTGCTTGTAAGCATCTATGGGCACAATCGCCTCATCCCATCCATCAGCTTCATCACCGCTGATGTCTTCAACCGGTTGGCCGTGCGTGGAGAAGTGCAGATAGACGATATCACCCGCCTTACTCTTCTTAACGAATAGAGAAAGCTGCTTTATAATAGCTTCAAACGTTGCCTCTTTATCTAATAAACTCACTATTTGGAATCCTTGGTTGAGCAGGATAGGAGATAGCAACTCAACGTCGTTGACTCCGTTGATGTTGTTCCACTGGTAACCTGTGAGGGCAGTGTCATAATGAGAAATACCAACAAGGAATGCCCTCTTTCGCTGGGCAAAACTGAAAGAGGAAATGAACATTATAACTCCTATAATCAGAAGCCTATATCTCATTTTACTAGTTTTTCTGTGCAAAAATAAAAAAAATATTTCAGATACTAGTTACCTTTCTCTTTTTTCTAGTATAAAAGGGCAAAAGTAACAAAAAACTATAATAAAAATCGAAAAATGAAAAGAATTATTGCACACGCGAAGAGATTATTTAATTCGTATAAATTCATTTGTATGGTATTCTTTTTAATTGTACCATTGGAATTTATAGGGATGTTCATCCTAATGACGATTATATCAGTCCTGTTTTTCGAGGATCCTATTGATGAGGAGCTGGTAAGGCGTTATATGTCGGAAGAAGAGTTGCAAATCATAGGCTCAGATACGCTCGATGAGAATGTTTCTGATAATGAATACTTAGCATTGATGGTGAGATTTATGAATATTACTTGTCCGCGAAGGGTTGACCGTCAAACGCAATGGATTGGTAGTAGGGTTACCAACAAAGCATTTACATACCTCTATGAATGTAAAATGAAATCTGGGAAGATTGATTTCGAGAAGCTCAAGAAAAAGGATATTCGCAAACTTGACAGAAAGAACATTGTGATACAGCGAATCATTCGTTCCAAAAGGGATTTAATCTACAGCTTCACATGCCCAGACGTAACAAGGTCTATTGAAGTTGTTATTACTAACGAAGAACTCAAAGGATTGTAAAAAATCAAAGAACAGATAACCATAGGGATTATTCTCGTATAAGTAAACATTGAAACCAATATTATTAACACTTAAAACAAAAAGAACAATGACACAGAATTTGGATCTTACAATGGAACTTTCACTGATTGAAGAGGCTGAAATGCAGATAATCATGGAAGATTATGCGTCACAGGATCAGCCAGAAGCCTTCGATGAACCCTTTGTCGAGGATTGCGAAGAGGCTATTGTCGAGGATTTCGAGGAGCCAATTATTGAGGATTCCGATGATTGGGGTAATCTGGAAATCTATGACGATGACGAATTGAACGACTACCTTGCCCGCAAAAATCGTCAAGACAATGACGAGGAAGACGAATGGGATGATGAATTTGAATACTATAATGAGAATTCAACGTCCGATTGGACTGAAGAAGATGCCTGGTGGGCTCTCACAGATGGCATGTATGGTGAAATGCCTAGAAATCCTATAGCTTATGATGCTGCGATGGATGCTATGGGCTTTTAATTAATACTAACTCAAAAACTTTACGTTATGGATCGTTGGCCAAGTTTTCAGTTTTTTACGTTTCGTGATTTTCATTTCACGGTAGATTCCTACAAAGAATATATAGGTGGTTGTTTAGTCAATTCCGGGTATGTCAAGGGCGACATCTATTTTAAGCAGGAAAACAATGGTGACTACTTTCAAGGAGGGCTAATCAGAGTCCAAATCCGCAATAACCCATTACCAGATAAGATTCTGTCAGCCTTTGAATTCGACACCTGTGTAACGATGGGTGACAGGCTTATGATGTACATAGCAGCACGACAAAGCAATGTGAATGAGACCTCATTATATATGATGGCAAGATTGCTGGGTATCACACGGGAACGAAAGGAATATGTTACCAATGAACCTACAGTATGCAATGTGTTTACCACGAACCAACAGATATTTAGGGTAGCCTTCAAATTTACTAACCCTGATCGGTTAATAGAGTTTTATTAAATCTACATGGCAACTATGACAAACTACGAATACATACTAAGTGAGTGTAAGCAAGCGCATTATGGCGCTTGGAGTGAGAATGCTGTTGAGGCGTGCATCCAGAGGTTGAGAGGATTGACGCGCGACGAACTGCTGAGGCTGCTGACTTCCAGATGGCTGTCGTCAAAGGACGAGGTGAGGAAGGCTGTCACGAGGACTTTGTTCCATGAGCAGTTGGAACGTCGTGAGGCCAAGATAAGGGTGGCGACAGTGGATGAGTTGGGCTTGATGCTCACGGAGCCGAATGGCAATTATGTGAAGCTGGCCCTGGTGGAGCTGAAGAAACGTTATCAGGTGGCTGACAAAGACACGCAGATGGTAATTATCAGATACTTCATGCATGCCTCGGCGAATCAGGACCGAAAGTGGGGTGAGGTGCGCGAGAAGTGGCAGAAGCGCGGTTTTGCCAATCCGCCGAGCTTCATGGAGATGTGGAAGAGGTAGTGGCTTGATAGCTGAGAAGAGATGTCTGTGGTTTAATGGGCGGGAACTGTCAAGGCATGGATGAAAAAATGAAGAAAAACTTTTTGGGAAAAGTTTGGGCGTCTCAAGGAAATCAACTAACTTTGCTGCGCATTCTTTCCCTTACGGGGATTTTAAGGTTAAATAATAAGGAGTAGAAACAATGGAGAAACTGTATGAGAAGACGGGGATGCGTGGCGCCCGGGTTGACGCCAGCCCCGACGAGACGAAGGAAGCGGGCATAGATTTCGTTATGCCCAAAGACCAATCCATAGGAATCATCAAGGTCGTCGGCGTAGGCGGCGGAGGCTGCAACGCTGTGAGGAATATGTGGCTCGAGGGCATCGAGAATGTGACGTTCCTGGTTTGCAACACCGACAGCCAGCAGCTGGTGAACTGCCCTGTACCCGTCAAGCTGCAGCTTGGCGATGAGGGCTTAGGGGCCGGCGGCGACCCCGACAAAGGCCGCGACGAGGCTGAGAAGTCGTTGGAACGTATACGCGAGATGTTCAGCGACGGCACTAAGATGGCCTTCGTGACGGCTTCGATGGGCGGCGGCACGGGCACGGGCGCAGGTCCCGTAGTGGCTCGCGTGGCCAAGGAAATGGGCATACTCACTATAGGCATCGTGACCATTCCTTTTGCTTTCGAAGGGCGCCAGAAGATAATGAAAGCCTTGAGAGGGCTGGAGGCTATGCGCGAGAATGTGGACGCGCTGCTTGTTGTCCAGAACGACAAACTCACTAGCTGTGGCGCTCTCAGGATAGCTCCTCAAGCGTCGCGGGTGCCGATGAAAACGCAGTTCAAGGAGGCCGACAACATACTGAAAGATGCCGCAAAGAGTATCTCAGAGCTGATTACGTTGCACACCGACGGCGACATCAATCTTGACTTCCGCGATGTGGAGACGAGGATGAAGAACGGCGGCGATGCCATCATGGCTGCCGGGCGTGCCAGCGGCGAGCATCGCGTGGAGCGAGCTATCATCGAAGCCCTCGACTCGCCCTTGCTCTATGGCGGCGACATAGGTAAGGCCCGGCGAATTCTGTTCGATATTTATACGAGCGACGAGGAGCCGCTGTACATGGATGAGATGCAAGAGATAACGGATTTCATGAATCAGTTGAACCCCGATATTGATGTCATCTGGGGCACCTCGACCGACAACTCGCTGGGCAAGGACGTCAAAGTGATCATTCTTGCCGCAGGCATGGAAGGTCAGATGAGAGCTGAGCCGGCGGCGGCAGAGGACAAGAGCGAAGCCTATCTCGAAACCCTCATGCATGAGCTGTATAAGCCTCGACGTCAATGGGGACAGCAAGTGCTCTTCGACGATGAAGATGAGCCGGCGGCCTATGGCTCAAGCCAGGATGATTCGTCGCGGGGCGATTCATTGGCAGGGAAAGATTCCGAGCCGGCAGAAGGTGAAGACCTTGATCGCTCTTCCGGCTCTTCCGGCATCACAGATCCCCAAGCCCAGCCTCGCACCTTCCTCGAGCGTGCCAAGGATTGGCTGATGTCGCTTACGGTGGAGTAGGGCAGAGGGCCATGGGCGTAGTGAAGAGTGAAGAATGAAGAGTGAAGAATGAAGAGTGAAGAATGAAGAGTGAAGAATGATTTATCGTTTATCGTACTTCGTTTATCGTTTATGTGCAGTATGCGGCCGTAGCCTTCTGAGGCGATAAGCCTAAGAGGCCTTAAAAAGAGATTAAAGGAAGATTTAAGTTCATCCGCCCGTTCTTTCATGAAGCGTCACCCTTCGGGAAACTTTTTCTCTATTTCATAGTGCAGAAAGTGAAACTTTTGCTATATTTGTAGCCGAAAGGCGGTGATGAAGCTAACGGGAATGCTTTAATCGGAGAATATGATATTGTCAAAAAGTTGCGAACATTGCTGATCTTATATGGAGGACGGCACGCTGCGGCTGCGTCGCAGGCCTGAATACCGCAGAGGCGTTCATGAGCTTATGTCGTGTCTGCTGTCGGAGCTGGCTTCGTAGGCCGTTCTTGGGCATAGCCATTAACTTCATTAACTCCCAAGCAAGCGGAGCTTCCGAAAGTTGAGTTATATATATTAATGTGTAGGTTTATGGCAAAAAGGATTTTGGTGGTGCCCGACGTGCATGGGCGGCTGTTTTGGAAGGAGCCGGTGGAGAGGTATGTGGAGGTGGCCGACAGGATTGTGTTTCTTGGCGATTATCTCGACCCTTATCGCGATGAGGACGGGCTGGCCGACGATATCTATGAGAATCTGATGGAGATCGTGGAACTGAAGCGCCGCCACAGGGATAAGGTGGTGCTGCTGAAGGGCAATCACGACCAGCACTACTATTCACGGCTGTTTAACGAGCTGGCGGGCGGAACGCGGCAGGACGTGTGGAACTGGGAGAGGTATCACAGTGTGTTTGCCGACAACAGGGAGTTGTTCAAGATTGTTCATGCCGAGGACGTTGGGGGCCGGACGTATGTGTTCTCGCATGCGGGCCTGACGCTCTATTGGCTGAAGAAGGTGAACGACACGATATGGCGCTTGCCTGACAACGACGTGTTTGTGGGCGATGCCGACATCATAGAGCGCATCAACCTTCTCGACGACGATGGCCTGGGGCAGGATATGCTGGCCGTGATCGGACGCTCGCGCTCGTGGATGGGAGAGAAGAGCGGCGGCGTGCTGTGGGCCGACATCGAGGAGCATGCCATCGACCAGGCGCCCAGGGCCTACGGCCTGAACCATGTGTTTCAGGTCTTTGGGCATACCCGGCTCAAGGATGGTTACGGCAAGTTTGAGACTTCCAACCTCGCGATGATTGATTCCCGCCAATGCTTCGTGATTGACGAGGCATCGAGCGAGAAGATTGTAAGTCTGAGCGCGTATGAAAACGAAGCGTCAGCGGCTGCAACGGAGTGAAATGCCTTCGGCGTGGCTGTCGTTGACTTTACAGTTGTCTATTTGTCGAGGATTATGTTGACGAGGGCGGTGACGTCGGCTATGGTGATGTCGCCGTCGCGGTTGGTGTCGGCTGCGCGGTGGTCGTAGGCGTGGGGTTCGGCGTCGTCTTTGCCGAGGATAATGTTGACGAGGGCGGTGACGTCGGCTATGGTGATGTCGCCGTCGCGGTTGACGTCGCCGATGACGGTCGTCACCTCGTGGACGTCGGCAAGCCGGATATCGACGACTACCGGGCGGTGGTCGCCGAGCCATTTGCTTTCGTCGGTGCCGTTGACGTGGCCGTAGGTGTAGTCCTGCTCGATGTGGAAGCTGGCGGGGTAGAGCTTGAGGCCGTCGGCTATGGGGTTTATGAGCAGTATTTTATCTACGACTTCGTAGCGGCTGAGGTCGGCCACGTCGCTCTCGTCGGTGAGGTCGGCCATGTCTGTGGTGGGCGTCACGCCGTTGCGCCAGAGCAGTGCCCAAGGGTCGGCCACGTCGTAGAGCGTGAGGCGCTGGCAGAAATTGGTGCGGATGTCCTCGCGCGTCCAGCGGCTGTTGGTGTCGCCTATGACGAGCTTCGGGCGGCTGGCATTGGCGCTGTTGATGGCATCGGCGAGTTGTTGCCATTGAGCCTCGCGTGAGCTGATGGCGTCGCCGGCGTCCATGTGTAGCACATAGACGTCGATGGCCTGGCCTCCGCAGACGTAGACGTCGTAGTGGCGGAAGCCTTTCTTGACGTATTGGTTGCCGTCGGTTGAGGTGGTGGAGGTCCAGCGCGTCCAGCTCTCGTTGGTGGCTGATGCTGCCGATGCTTTCCAGAGCAGGTTGAGGCCGTCGGTGTCGAAGGGGTAGCTGAAGTCGCTGAGGCTGATGCTGCCTCGATGAGTGCCGCAGGCGTAGTTGCTGCTGAGGGCTGTCATGAGCGAGCCGTGGTAGTTGAAGTCCTCGCTCACGCCGATGATGTCGTAGGCTTTCTCGGCCAGATAGCGGCTGATGTGCTTTGTGCCATCGCTGCCTGGGCCGCCTTCGTTGACTTTTATTACGCCTAAAATCGTTTCTGGCAGCCCGTCGACGTTGAGCGCTGCCGCCGTGAAGCTGCCGAGCTGGCGCGTGTCGAAGAGGCGCGTGCAGGTGAGGCGCAAGTCGTCGAGCTTGAAGAATGTCTGCGTCTCGCCCTCGTGGCCGCTTATCCACCATTGCGCATTGCTGCCGGCCTCAATCTTGAGCACTCCGTCGAGCCCCACGCTGAGCGAGAGGCTCACGCGGATGCCCGTCTGGTCGCCCTGGCCTGTGGCCGAGGCTGTTGCGCCGTTGGCCGCGAGATAGACGTTGCGCCCTGCCCACGTGCACACCGTGGCCGTGAGGCGGTACTCGCCCGAGGGCACCTCGGCGATTTCCTGTCCGATGCTGAGGCTGGCCGCCCACCAGCGGTAGGCATTGAAGAGCCAGTCGCCCTCCTTGCCGCTCATCGTGTAGTCGCGCCGGGCGGCCACCTCGGGGTCGGACTCGAGGAAGGGGGTGTCGTTGCAGCTGACGGTCCAGCCGCTGATGTCGCCCGTCTCGAACGACGGATTCGTGATGAGCCACGTAGCGTCTATAGGATTTTCCTCGCTGGCTCCCACGAGCCGGCGGAAGGCCTCGTCGCTGGCTGCTGAGGCTGTGAGGCTGCAGAAGGCGGGCAGAAGTAGGGCAATGAGTAGTCGTTGCATAGGTTTTAGGCTAAACTATAGAAACAGATTTCGCAGCGCTCAGTGGGCGCCATAGACCTCGATATCGGCTATGCGGGCGTAGCCGTCGGCACCGCCATCAGCCACGTTGACGCGGACGTAGCGGGCCTCAGTGGGCTCTATGGCGGCGTCTGTCACGGGCGCGAGGTTGTCGGCAACAGAGGCTGCCGTGGTCCAGGTCTGGCCGTCGAGGCTCGTCGCGATGGTGAAGTCGCGGCTGTTCAGATCGGGGTCTAAGCCTGCGGCCTCGGCATGTCGCACCACGAAGCGGCTGATTGCGAAGGGCTCCTTGAAGTCGAGCTGCACCCAGGCCGTGCCGTCGTCGGCCGTTGACGTCCACATATATTCTTGCGCGTGCGAGCCGTCGGCGGCGTATTTTGCCAGGGTCTTGGTGGGCGACGAGGTGATTTCCATGTCCTCGAGCAGTGTGATGTTGAAGGGCAGGTGGCGGGCTTCGTTGTAGTAGCTGAACCAGTGGTCGGCGCGCACGATGCTGACGTTGCCTGGCGCGAGGGCGTCGAGCTTGTCGCGCAGGGCAATGAGCTTGTCGGGGCCTGCGTCCCACACGGTGGCCTGCCCAGTGACGAACATTGGCTCTGTGCCTTTGAAGTTCTTGATGTCGCGGTTGAAGAAGTCGGTGATGACGTCGGCGCCGCTGGCGTAGCAGGGGTATAGCGGCACCACGGGCAGCCATTCGTCCTGAATGCTGGCCGTGAGGCGCCCTGTCTGCCGTTCCCAGTCGTTGATTGTCAGGCCGTAGAGGTATGGGCAGTTGTCGGCATACACTTGGCGCTGCGTCGTGCTGACGTTGTCCCAGATTGTGACTACTCGCAGGCCGGTTTTCTCAAGGTAGCGCTGGGTGAGCTGTGCGTAGGGCGTGATGAGTCCGGCCGACGTGGCGCCAGCGTAGTAGCGCGAGTTGTGGGCATCGTAGGGCATGGCATAGCCCAGTCCTGAAGGGCCGCTCACGAAGCAGTCGTTGTTCGTCGCCTTGCGATAGTAGTAGTTGAGCATCATGGGCGCAATGTCGGCCAGCGCTGGGCTGACGGTCCAGTTCAGTGCCATCTTGCCTCGTCCGGCTTGCTCGTAGATTTTAGCCATGGCGTGCTGGCAGTATTGAATGTTGTCGCCGTCGCTGATGTAGATGGCGGCATACACTTTGTTCTCCAACTTGGGGCGCTTGGGCACGGGCGCTATTCTTACGGGCTTGCTGACGGCCGAATAGACGGTGGCGTTCTCGAAGAAGTCGGCAGGCACCGTGGAGAGGCCGAAGCGCGTGGCTTCGCCCACGCCGGAGCGCTCCTCGGGGTACCATCCGAGCACGATGTCGCGCCCGGGCGTCATCTCGCGCAACATCTTGTCGAGCAAGATACGCTCTGCGCCCACGCGCGGGTCGAGCCACACGCAGGCTGAGCCGCAGGCCACGCCAATGTCGTGGACGTAGGGTATCGTGGGCCGCTCGCTGATCAGCAGGCGGTGGTTGCAGCGGCTCCAGTAGTTGTCGTAGAGGTGTTGATAGACGGCGACGGTGGTCTTCATGGTGAGCTGCGTGAGGTCCTCGACGACGGGGAAGTCCAGACCTGCCGCCACGAGCTTCTCCCTGACCTCGGCCGTCACGGGCAGCAGGCGCTTGAGGCCGGCGATGGTGGTGGCGAGGTTGGCATAGTGCTCGCTGAGCTGCGTGCTGTAGAGCACCAGGCCCTTGATCTCATCCTTGAACGCGTTGACCAGGTTATATGGCCTTGAGGCTGGAATCGGCGTGGTGCGCAGGCTGTGTGCCGAAGGCCACGTCGACTGTGGCTCTTCGTTGTGGTTGTAGAGCAGGATTCGCGGCTGTGAGCGATTTACAATGCCCTGCAGGGCGCAGAACATCACGCGCTCCTCACTCGTCAGCGAGGCGGAATTCATGTCGAGCGAGCGGAGCGACGAGGCGGGCGCGAGCAGGTGGGGCAGCAGGCGTTCGGCAGGCCAGCAGAGATCGGCGGGCTCGAGGATGCGCAGCCCTGCGCTGTTGACGTTGTAGAGCGTGTCGGCAAACGTGATCCTCTCCACCTCGCTGACGTCGGTTCGCAGGACGGCGCCGTTGGTGAGTTTCATGAGCATCGTGGCCGGCTGCTGGGCCATGAGCTGGGTAGCCCCGATGAGGGCTGTAGCCAGAAGTGTTATCTTTTTCATATTGCAGAAACGACTGATGTGGTAGGTGAGAGGGTTAAAGTTTTATCTTGGTGGAGAAGCGGCCCACTTTCACTATGAAGACGCCTCGGCCCAGCTGTGCTCTGCTCAGGCGCAGCTCGCCGCCCTGCAGGGGTGGGGTAGGCAGGCTGCGGCCGTCGAGGGCATAGACGTGCGGACGGGCACCCTGTGGCAGGCCGCGCAGCACCACGGCACCGTCCTGCAGCACGCAGGCAAAGCCCTGCGGCTCACGCACGGCCGTGGCATCGGCCACGTCGCCGAAGACAATCTCCTCTATGTCGGCAATCTCAAACTCCGACGCCTCGGCCGCCTCGGCCGTAACCGTGAGCTTGCCATTGGCGATAGTCACTACGGGGCGAGCCTCGAAGAGCACGGCGGCCGTAGTGCCGCCAGCGGTCTTGACGAGCAGGCCCTTGCCGCCCTCGTCGAGGGTGAGGAAGCTCAGCTGCTTCAGTTCGGCAGCGCGCGTCGGGGCGGTGGTTCCGTCCTTCTTGTGAACTTTCATGACGGGCTCTTGTGCATGTCCTGCCAGAGCCACAGCGAACAGCGCCGCTACGATAGAAATCTTTCTCATATTTAGCTTGTGCTTGTTATTGTAGTTTTGCTTCGTGATGTCGCATCGGACATCGGATTGACGTGGCAAAGTTATACTTTTTTGTAAGTAATCGCGCAAAGAAACGGAAAAGTAATGTTCATCAGACTTTTTTTTATGTCTTTTATACTATTATTTGTTGTCTAGTGCCCGATAATGCTTAACTTTGCCGCGCTAAACAGAGACGCTTATGACAGAATTGGAGAAACTGAATGCCGGCATGGTCTATAGCTATGCCGACGCCGAGGTTGTTGCGTCGCTGGCGGCCAGGGCTGTTAGGGTGCAGAAGTAGGGTAGCAGTAGCGCAATAAATAGCCGTTGCATAGGGCTTGTTGATTAGTTTCAGGGCGCAAAGGTAGGATTTAAAATGAAAAATGAAAAGTGAAAAGTGAAAAATGTAGGATTTAAATGAAAAGTGAAAAGAGAAAAGAAAGAAAAGGGGAAAGAGAAAAATGTAGGGATAAAGATGAAGAGTGAAAATTTAAAGGGTAAGATTTTCGATTAAATGGGAAGATGAAAAGGGAAAACGAAGCAATATCACGAAAAAAGTTGCTCAAATCTTCAAGTTTTGAGAAATTGTTGTATCTTTGACAACAAAATTTACTGATAAGAAGCAAAAGAATGTCAAATCGAAAGGTCCTTCTGATGGGCGAGAACCCTCTGGCTGCTGATGTGATTCGGCAATATGTGGCCTTGGGTCGCGAGGTAGTTCGTGGCGAAGGCTTGCTGTCGTCGGGTTCCGACATTATCGGCTTCGACGAATTGTTCCTTCTGCCTGCTGCCGACGGCGACCCTCTTCATGCCGACTATTGCAGCCTCGCCTTGCTGGCGGCGCTCGCCGACATGGTCGAACCGCCAGTTCGCAAGCTGTGCTGCCACTTGATGGTTCGTAGCCCTCAGACGTTGCAGATGTTGCGGGCAACCGATTTCTGCGAGGCCATCTCTTCGCGCTTCGATGTCTATGCCTTTATGCTTGAGGACGTTTGGAGCACCTCGATAGCTCTGGATCGTGAGGCAATCACTTATCAGTCGGAGCAGCACGTGCATTTGGTGGTCTTCGGTAGGAGCAGCATGGCGGAGCTGGTGGCTGTGAATGCAGCTCTGAGGGCTCATTACCCAAACTATGTGCGCGACCATTCGTTGCGTACGCGCATCACTATGGTCGATGATAATGCTCAGTCCATGAGGCAGACACTGACCGCTCGCTATCCCCACCTCTTCGACAATAGCTACTACCGTACTGTCAGGCCTTCGGCTCAGCGCCCCGTTACAGAACTCCACAGGCCTATGTATGAAGGTGTGCTTGAGGATTTTGTCGATGTAGAGTGGGAGTTTGTTCAGGCGCCGTTGGGTGATGCTCTACTTATGGAGAAACTGAAATCGTGGTCTGCTGATGAGCGCCAACAACTGACTGTGGTGCTTGCTCATGACGATGCGCAGCAAAACATTAGTCAAGCACTGCTGTTGCCTCAGGCTCTTTACTCTAACGCTATACCTATTTATATTTATACGCGCGAGAGCGTAAGCTTCATGAAGTGCACGAATATTCGCCCTTTCGGTATGGCGGATTGTGGCTACGACGTGACGTTGCCTATAGTGCGGATGGCCAAGAACATCAATTATGTTTATGACCGTTGCTATGCCGACAACGTGGAGCATTGGGCTGGACAGCCACGCTACGCGGTGGAGATAGACCGCGACGAGCGTGAGCGCTCGTGGGCCCGGCTGAAGAACGTGAAGCGGGCCTCGAACGTCTATAATGCCATGACCATTCCCGTGAAGCTACACTCATTAGGGCTTGAGGCTGAAGACTGGGATAAGTTCTACGACATCTCGCAGCGCGACTTGGAGCTACTGGCGCAGGTGGAGCACAACCGCTGGAGCGTGGAGGAATTGATTATGGGCTGGCGCCCCTGCACGCCCGACGAGCAGAAAGCCGTAGAGGCCGATATCGAGCAGAAAGAAGAACTGAAGAGGTTGCGTATTCATTACGACCTGCGCGCTTACGATGACCTGCGCGCTGACCGCACAGGCAAGTCGTCGAAGATTTATGACGTCTGCATCAGCGCGTGCCTGCCCCTTATTGCCAAGGCCTTTGCCGATGAGAAAGGAGGTGGCGCATGAACGTTAGAGTGCCCGCCTTCGCGCTGACTCCCAAGGGCGAGAGCAGCTACCACCGTAGCGGCAAGGCTATTGTCCTGACTACCGGCAGTGCCAACATTGGCGAGAGTGCCGACTGCGACGTCCGCTATCCAGCCGGCGACCTTCCCCCCGAATACTATGCCTCAATAATCCGCGACGCCGAGCGGCAGCGATGGTTGCTGGTCAGGCGCTCGCAGCACGTGGGCATAAGCATTGAGGGCAAAGGTGATATAGGCTATGCCTGTGGGCTCGGCAGTGGCGACGTGATCCGTTTCGAGGGTCAGCAGATGGCGCTCCTCTTTCAAGAGCACGTCAAGCGCGACGCGTGGCAGGTGCGCCTGTGGGCCTTGCTGACAATAGCCTGCGGGCTGCTACTGCTGGCGGGGCTATGGGCCTTGGCCGGCCGGAGAAGCGACCCGATAGGCATCGATGACGTGACGCCGCTCGAGGCCTCCCTCTATATCATAAAAGCCGACTCTGTGAAGCAACTGTTGACGGCACGTGGCGAAGATACTCTTCTGCGCCCGACCAAGGTGCTGACGGCCGAGGCACCCACGGGCACGGCTTTCATGACCACCGACGGTGTGCTCGTGACGGCGCGCCACTGTGTGGAATACTGGATAGGCACGGCGCTGAACCTGACACAGAGGTTCAGCCGTCTGGCCGACGATGACATCGTGAAGTGGGCCATTGAAGCCGAGACTTTCAACCAGGCGCAGCACACCGATTCTACGATGCAGCTTCGTGTATACTTTAGTATATACGACTTTATGGGCGAGCCGAAGTACACCTTCAGCACCGCTGATCCGCGCGTGCACATCAATACCGCTCATGACGGCATTTTCCAGCTTGCCGACTTCAACAGCGACTACTACTGGCGTACGATACGTCCGTATTTCCAGGACTCGCAGATGGAATTGGGCGATATAATGTGGATCGACGGCTTCGATGAGAAGGGGCAGATAGCCCTCGCAACAGACGCCGACTTTCTGTCGCTTGCCAAAGGCTCCAGGCTGATGATCTGCGGCTATCCCATCACGAATGCGAGCACCCGTCAGGCCACGTTCAGCGAAGGCGTCATAAAGCATGAGCCCCAGCCAGCCGCAGAGAACCTCGTTTTTGAATCCAACATCAATCACGGCTTCTCGGGCGGCCCTGTGCTGACGAAGACGTCAGGCGCCATCGTTGCCGTGGGAGTAGTCTCGCGCGTTGACAGCGTCAGCAGCGGTATCTTCAAGCATGCCGTGCCGACGTCTGAGATTAAAATAAAGGAGGGAGGACAGGACTATGATTGAGAGCTTACGATTGCATCACATTGCGGGGTATTGCCCTGAGGAGGCCATTTGGAAAATGATTATCGATCTCTGCGAGAGCGTGAGCGGTCAGACGGGCGTGCCATTGCTCTCGCCGGAGTCGATTCTCGTGGATGCCGACATCTTCCTGGTAGATGTTCAGCAGAAGAAGGTGCCCGAATTTCTGCCGCCGGAATGCCACGGCGACGACAGCACGCTCACGAGTCAACAATTCGTCTGGAGCCTGGGAGCTTGCGTTTACTACGCCTCGTCGGGACGCACGCTCTTTGGCGGCCACGGCGGCAGCTACCAGCGTAGCTACCCGCATGTGGCTCTGCCCGTCCTGCAAAAAAAGCATCAGGCGTTGACGCCCGTAGTGCAACGCTGTCTGCAGAGCGAACCATCGGCTCGCATCGGCGTGAAGGAATTACTGGAGATAGCAAAGAAAGAGCATACACGATGTCGGACGACGCAGCGCCAGCATATCGCTTCGCACATCGTGGCGCCGCCACCTAGCCGCCACGACTGCACCGGCTGGCCTGAAGAGATGACAGATATTGGAAATTGAATAACTGCTTCGCAGTCACAGTGCTCACAGAGGAGACTGAGGACGCAGAGATTTTGTAAATCGAAGATCGAAACAGAGATATGAGAAAGTTTTTTATAATAGCATCCTTGGCAGCAATGGCACCGTCGGCCGAAGCCCTGGCCCAAGAGACGTCGCAACTGGCGCCCTTCGTAAAAGATGTCATAGCCCTTCGCCAGGCTAAAGCCTCAAAGGCGGCCCTCAACCAGACCGTGCTCAGATGGTCGGGAGCAGGGCGGCCCAAGATAACGCTTATGGACGAGATTGGCCGTTCGCCCGATGAATACAGGGGCGATGGTGCCGGCAGGTTTAAGATGAATCAAGTTGTCACCTTCGTCTACGACCGTCAAAACAAGGGACTCACAACGAAGGGCGAGTTCTTCAACAGTACTGAGCTGGGCGTATTCTTCTCGGCCATAGAGAAGAGCGTGGCCAAGGGTAAGGCGGTGACCTATACGCTTACGGGCCATCAGGGGCCGCAGGAGCTGGCTTTCGTGCCTTTTAGTCAAAAGGCAAAGTATTCAGTGAAAGTAAATGCCGTCGCAGCAAAGCCCGACAGTAACGGCGTGGCCTGGGTGACGCTGCCGCACGTGTCGCCCTCAGATAGCATAACTTTCACAATCACTCTCGCAGCTGATAATGCTGCGGCTCATGAGTCGTTCACGATTCTCAACTATAATCCCCAGCTATGATGATGCGACGTTCCCTTCAGCTTCTCATGCTCTTCAGCCTGAGCCTGCAAGCATTAGCTGCCAGCGATGTCAGCCATCGCCTGATGGCGCTCTTCGACGAGGCCGAGCGCTGCTATCTCATCGACGATTATCAGCGCCTGCATGAGTGCATTGGGGAGTACTATCAGCTTTTTGACGTCAACCGCCAGCAGCTGACCGACTCGGCCGACGTCTATGAGGCCTACTACCAGAAGATGTGTGGCTCGTACTACTATGGATGGGCTGAAGAACAGCGCTATGCCGCCCTCGCTGAGGACTATTACCGCAAGAGCCTCGAAACGTTCCGCCGGAGAGTGGCTGCTACAAACATCTGGGGCATGCACCCTAATGAGCTGACGCTGCATCGCGAGCTGGCGCAGCTGTACTACAAGGCCAAGGCCTACGACCGGGCCAGCGCCCAGCTCGACACAGTCTTCCTTTACTACGACAATAAAAGCGATATCCCCTCTTACGATGCCGCCAGATATGAGGTCATGGCCCAGCTGGCTATATGTAATGCCCGGTTAGGACGTTTTGCCTTGGCTCGTGAGCAAATCGACGACGTGCTGGGCTACAGCCGTAGGCACACCCTTGATGGCTACCACGAGACGTTGCGGAAAAAGGGAAAGATACTTATGCTGCAGGCCGAAGCTGAGGGCGATGGCGATTATGCCGGGGCTAAGGAATGCTATCAGCGGTATGTGCGCGAACAGTATGCTGCCGTTGGCCGCCAATTGGCACAGATGAGCAGCTCGCAACGGGCGCAGTACTGGCTGACCAGCCATCAGTTTCTCTACGACTGCTTCCGCCTCGGCAACCATGCTCCTGAGATGCTTTACGACCTGGCCCTGTTGTGCAAGGGCTATCTCATAGCTTACGAGCGCAATCAGAGCGTGGCGCAGAAAGACTGGAAACAGGTGCGCAAAGAACTGGGAGAGAAGGAATGTGCCGTGGAATTCGTGCAGTACTTCGGGCGTAACGACCAAGTGAGAATGGGCTGTCTCGTGCTGCGGCATGACAGTCGCCGTCCGCTCTTCATCGACCTCTTTGCCACAGACAGTCTGCTCAGCTTGCCGCTGACGGCTACCAGCAGCTTAGGTCAGGCGCTGGCCTCGACCGCGCCCGCACTGAAGGATATCCTCTACGCAGACAGCCGTCTGCCACAATGCGTCTGGTCGCCAGCGCTCATGGCGGCTATCGGTGATGCCCGCAAGGTGTATTTTGCAGCCGATGGCATTTTCCACCAATGGGCCATAGAATACATCATGCCCGATGAGCAGAAAGCATGCTACCGCCTGACCTCCACACGCCTCTTACACAAGAATCGCGCAAAAGCCCGTCTCGGGAGCGCCCTCATTTGCGGTGGCATTCAATACAATGCCGCTATTACCCCCACCGAAGAAGAGAACGACGCTGCGGCCTATCGCTTTCTTGGCGATATGACAACGAACGTCTGCGAGCTGCCGGAAGCCAAACGCGAGGTTGACTCTATCTACGCCCTGAGGGCTAATCCTCTCGACACGCTCCTGACTGGCCCCTCAGCCACCGATGAGAACTTCATCAGTCTGCTGAAGCGTGGCTACGACGTCATTCACCTCTCTACGCATGGCTTTTTCACTGGCGAGACGGGCGTTTTCAATGACATCAAGCCTCTGACCAACGATGACTCGATGTCGAAAAGCGGACTCGTGTTTGCAGGAGCCTCAACGACCTTGTCCGACAGAGGCTTCGACACGGCACTGTCCGACGGCATACTCTCGGCGGCGGAACTGGCCCGACAGGATTTCAGCAGGACAAAGCTCATAGTGCTCTCAGCCTGTGAGACGGGCTTAGGCCATCTGACTGCCGACGGCGTCTATGGTGTGCAGCGAGCGCTGAAGCAAGCCGGGGCTCAGGCAATGATCGTATCGCTCTGGCGTGTCAACGACCTCTCATGCAGTCTGTTCATGCGCTATTTCTATGAGGAAATGCAGAGCGAGCGCTCGGCCGACATCCACGAGGCTTTCCTGAGAGCTCGCCAGCGGCTGATGTGCGAGGAGCACTCGCGCTTCATCTTCGACGCCGCAACACTCTCCATCGAGGAGGATTCCGTGAGGTTCAATGCCCCACGCCACGTCAATCCTTTCATACTTATAGATGTGTTCTGATTCAATTCGTAAGATGCTAAATGACAATAAATAAGAAAATACAACTATGAGAAAGACTTTAACACTGCTGCTTGCATTCCTCGCTGCGGGAATCACTTGTGCGCAGCAGCCCCAGAGCGGCCAGCCTCAAGGTAGTGCGCCGCAGGGCAAGGCAGCACAGGCCAAGGGCCAACAGACCCGGCGCGCACAGCGCAAGTTCCAGATCCTGGTAAAGAACGTAGAGCGCGAGAGTATCATACGCTCCAGCAACGAGCAGATGCAGGAGCAGCAGACAGCTGCCAAGGAGAGAGCCATTGGCGCGTTCGGGAATCTCCTCTGGTCTTCATATTCCTCATCGATTATCCAAAAGACTGTCAACGCCACATCGAACTTGGTGAGCTTAGGCGTCAACTATCTTGCAGAGTCCATTAAGGGTGAGCGCTCACAATGGTATAAGACGGCTAAAGAGCAATGCCATTTCAACCAAGTGCTGTCGGCCGAGAGCAGTATCGACGATTTCTATGCCGCACCTTCGGTGAAGGGTGCCATGGACCCCGAGAACCTCAAGTTCGAGGGCTTCGGTTGCAAGAACTTCATCGAACTGACCGACGAGCCGGGGCAGGGCGTCAACGTCTTCTACATCTTCTGCAAGATGCGCCGCGACAGTGTCGGCATAAGTCATATCGTGAACCATTCCAAGTTCCTTGTAGAGATAGATACACTGGCATTCATACCCAAATATTGCAACCTGCCAAACGATCCCACTGGCGGAGCCGACGTCCGCTTCAGCTTCGACAAACGCAAGGATTTGCAGCTGACGCTCAAGGCGCGCATCTATTCTTCGTGGATGAATCAGGCCACTATGATAACCAACGATGAGCAGTTGGGCGAATTCACCATCCATGTCAAGGTCGATGCCAAAATGCTTGACTCTAACGGGCAGTTTATCTACAAGAAAGGCGACCCCGCTTACCAGAGACTGGTGTCCATTGAGGGCGACTCATATATCGTACCACGCAGTTACACCGGCACCACCGATGCTTTAAATTATCAGCCCTCATGGGGCACCGGACAATATCGCGTCGAGATGGAAGTGTCGGAGGATTGTGCTATCGTCGACAGCTATTATCAGATACGCGAAGCTGGCAACGGAGAAGCGGTGGCAACGGCCGAAGCCGCTAAAGGCAAGACGAAATGGGACAAGGCAAAATGGAAGACAGAATGGACGGCGATGAAGCAGCGTCGCAAGGGCGACAGTGTGTGGAAGAATGCCTGGAACTGCATCGTTCAGGCCTACAAAGGCACCAGTTGGGTTGCCACTCTCACTGACCCCGCAGCAACTTCGCTCTATTCTTACGAAACGACAAAGCTCAACGAGGCGTTCAGCAACCTGCGCAACAGCTGGTTCGACGAGACAGGCAGTGCCGCGCCGGTAGCCACGCCCGGAATGCAGCAGGCAGGGGCAGCAGGCCAGGGCGCCAAGGCAGCAGGGCAGGGCGCCAAGGCAGCAGGGCAGGGCGCCAAGGCAGCAGGCCAGGGCGCCAATGGTGGAGGCTCAAAACCGTCTGGTGGCATGAAACAATAGGCTTACTTGAGATAACTCAGTCCATACATAATCAACAACTTATGAAATCATCACTCTCTATATTCGTTTCCGGGTCAAAGAAACTAAAGGAACACCGGTTGAGGCTGAAAGCCCTTGTCAATAATCTTAACGGCGAGAATCGTATGAAGGGTTATCCCGTGGCCCTGAATATGTACTCCTACGTCAACCTTGGCGACAATCAGGCCGACTACGACGACTTCATCCAAAACAAGTCGGACATAGTAATCTTCATCGTAGAAGACAAAATGGGAGATAAGACGCGTGAGGAATTCCTGCTCGCGTCGAAAGCCCAGAAGAAGAAAGGCAGCCCGAAAATACTCGTGTTCATGCGCGAGTTTCAAGAACGGACGCCCGAGATTGCCGAGGTCGAGCAACTCATCAGCGACAACACCGACTCCTACTATGTGGACTACTCCAACCTCGAAGACCTGGAATACAAGGTCAAGGAGCGCCTGACGCAGGAGGTGGAGGAGCGTGTGGCAGGCACGGTAGCCTCGCCAAAGAAGAAGATGAGGGCCCTCAAGGTGTGGGCCCTGCTGGCCACCCTGGCGGCTGCCTTCTTGTTTTTCAAGACGATGGGCTCGACGGATGACGCCACGCTGCTCTTCATAGGCGGAGGCTCTGCCGTCAATTGCCTCGAAGAGTATGACGGCATAGGAAATCTCTATCAGTACGACAACTCAATATGCATCGCAGTGCCTACAAAGACGTCGTGGCCAATCATCACCAGCGAAGTAATTCACCATCATGGCATAAAGAATTCGGGCAACTCCAAGCCTTTTTATCCAATTTGCCTTTCGGCTATGAGTGCCGAGGAGGCCGACTTCCTGAATATGAGCAACCACGACCAGTTCGTGAGCAAGGGAGCCGTTCTGGCCCTCCACCTGGGCGAAGACTCGCTGACGCTGTATGTCAAGAAGACGTTCACTAACAGCATCATCGACGGCCGCGACAGCATCAACACACGCGAGCTCGCCGACTTCCTCTGCGACTCCACGACGCAGCAACTCAGGATATTCACGACCGAAGCGGGGAGCGGAACATTGACGTTCTACCAGAAATCCTTGGCGCCATACGGCCTGACAATCTCTAAAGAAGCCTTCGGCGAAAGAGCGGATAAGTTCACAGACCTCACACCCAAGAGCAAAATCATCAGAGACGAGACGCCGTACATCATGCTGGGCAGCCGATACTATGTCGCCTTGGAGGTCTACGACGAAGGTGACTGCCGAGCCATACGCATCACCGACGAGAATGGCGTGGCGATAAAGAAATCCATATACCTCTATTTTGCCGGCTACTACGACGACGGAGGCGCATCATTCCTCATTCCCGCAGAGATGACGGATTTCCTCTGTAAGGTGAATCCCAAGTTCAAGGCCATCATAAAGAACAACCGCCTGCCACGCAAGAACGAGAAGGTGATCGTAGACCTCAATGAATACCTGGAATAATAGACTTTCGAGCGGGGTAATTTTTAGAACCCACCTAAAGCGAGCTTATGACAGAATTGGAGAAAATGAATGCCGGCATGGTCTACAGCTATGCCGACGCCGAGCTGATAGCCCGCAAGTCGAGGGCTATACGCTGGTGCGAAGAGTATAATGCCATCGACGGCTGCGACTACGCCGCTCAGTATGCCCATCTGCAGAAGATGCTGGGCGGGGTGGGCGAGCGCGTGTGGATCTCGAAGACCTTCGGCTGCGACTGCGGCAAGAACATCTTCATCGGCAACGACTTCACGGGCAATTTCAACCTCACTATCCTCGACATTCGCGAGGTGTACATCGGCAACCACGTGATGATAGGGCCCAACACGCTCATCACCACCGTAGGCCACCCCCTCTCGCCTGCGGCTCGGCGCGCTTATATGGCCGAGGCGGCGCCCGTGCGCATAGGCGACGACGTGTGGATCGGGGGCAACGTCACGATCTTGCCGGGCGTCACGATAGGCAACAATGTGGTCGTGGCGGCAGGAGCTGTCGTCAACAAGGATGTACCCGACAACTCGCTCGTAGCGGGCGTGCCGGCCAGGCTGATACGTAGCCTCGAGAACGACGTGGAGCCTTGAGATCGCGCTGCTGCCGAGGGCCTGGCAAGGGCTAAAAAGCGCTCTTTTCGTTGACTATCGATAAAAAGGCAGGCGAAAGAGCGAAAAATTAGTGCTTTAATGCGGCTGTTAAAAAATATTATTGTATTTTTGCGCCCGACTTGTTCAAAGTTGACGAGTTGACAAGTTGACGAGTTGACAAGTTGACGAGTTGACAAGTTGACAAGTTGTTACAAGTTGACGAGTTGACAAGTTGACGAGTTGACGAGTTGAAAGTTGACGAGCGGAAAGTTCTTTGCTGAGCGAAGCGACCTAGGTCGAGCGCAACGTTCAAAGTTCAAAGTTCAAAGTTCAACGTTCAACGTTCAAAGTTCAATGTTAAAAAAAGAAATATACATCTGACAATGATTAAGATTACACTCCCCGACGGCTCGGTGCTCCAGCGTGAGGCCGGCGTAACGGGTTACGAGATTGCTGAAAGTATTTCACCAGCGTTGGCGCGCAGCGTCGTCAGCTGTGGCGTCAATGGCGAGACAGTGGAACTGAACCGCCCCATCACCGAGGATGCCGACCTGGTGCTCTATAAGTTCGACGACGAGCAGGGCAAGCACACCTTCTGGCACACCAGCGCCCACCTGCTGGCCGAGGCCCTGCAGGAGTTGTATCCCGGCGTGCAGTTCGGCTTCGGACCTGCCATCGAGAACGGCTTCTACTACGACGTGCTGCTGCCCGACGGCAAGCAGATCAGCGAGGGCGACTTTGCCACCATCGAGGACAAGATGAAGGAGCTCGCCTCCAAGAAAGAACCCGTGGTGCGCCGCGAGGTGTCGAAGGCCGACGCCCTGAAGGAGTTTGCTGCCGACGGGCAGACCTTCAAGGTGGAGCACATCGACCAGGACCTCGAGGACGGCACCATCACCACCTACACCCAGGGCCGCTTCACCGACCTCTGCCGCGGTCCGCACCTCGTGAACACCGGCGACATCAAGGTCGTCAAGCTCACCAGCGTGGCCGGCTGCTTCTGGCGCGGCGACGCCGAGCGCGAGAGCATGCAGCGCCTCTACGGCATCAGCTTCCCCAAGAAGAAGATGCTCGACGACTACCTGCTCATGCTCGAGGAAGCCAAGAAGCGCGACCACCGCAAGATCGGCAAGGAGATGGAACTCTTCATGTTCAGCGACCGCGTAGGCAAGGGACTACCCATCTGGCTGCCCAAGGGCACCGACCTGCGCCTGCGCCTGCAGGAGATGCTGCGCAAGATTCAGAAGCAGTACGGCTATCAGGAGGTCATCACCCCCAACATCGGCGGCAAGAACCTCTATCAGACCTCCGGTCACTGGGACCACTACGGCAAGGACAGCTTCCAGCCCATACAGACACCCGAGGAGGGCGAGGAGTACCTGCTCAAGCCCATGAACTGCCCCCACCACTGCGAGATCTTCGCCAACCGTCCGCGCTCCTACAAGGAGCTCCCCTTCCGCTGCGCCGAGTTCGGCACCGTGTATCGCTATGAGATGAGCGGCGAGCTCCACGGACTCACCCGTGTGCGCTGCTTCACTCAGGACGATGCCCACATCTTCTGCCGCCCCGACCAGGTGAAGCGCGAGTTCACCAACGTCATCGACATCATCCAGCGCGTGTTCTCCACCTTCAACTTCAGCGAGGACAACGTCGAGGTGCAAATCTCGCTGCGCGACCCGAAGGATAAGAAAAAATACATCGGTTCCGACGAAGACTGGGCCAGCGCCGAACAAGCCATCGTGGATGCCTGCGAGGAGAAAGGCATGAAAGCCCGCAAGGAAATCGGCGAGGCAGCCTTCTACGGTCCCAAGCTCGACTTCATGGTCAAGGATGCCATCGGACGCCGCTGGCAGCTCGGCACCATCCAGGTCGACTACCAGCTGCCGCAGCGCTTCCAGCTCGAGTACACGGGCGAGGACAACCAGAAGCACCGCCCGGTGATGATCCACCGCGCACCCTTCGGCTCCATGGAGCGCTTCGTGGCCGTGCTCATCGAGCACACCGCAGGCCACTTCCCACTCTGGCTCACACCCGACCAGGTGGCCATACTCCCCATCTCCGACAAATTCAACGACTACGCCCAGCAAGTTCGCCAGGCGCTCGAGCAGGCCGACGTGCGCGCACTCGTCGACGACCGCTCCGAGAAAATCGGCCGTAAGATACGCGACAACGAGATGAAGCACATCCCATACCTCCTCATCGTAGGCGAGAAAGAAGCCGCAGATGGACTCGTCAGCGTAAGAAAACAGGGCGAAGGCGACCAAGGAAGCATGAAAATCGAAGATTTTGCAAAGAAAATCAACGAAGAAGTGCGCAGTATGACAGAAAAGTATTAACTTTGCGCCCGCAATTTTAAGTTAATGAAGAAAAACAACCTCAAAAGCCAATATCGTGTCAACGAGCAGATTCGTGCGCACGAGGTCAGAATCGTAGGCGACGACATCGAGTCGCAAGTGCTACCTACACGCGATGCCATACACCTGGCAGAGCAGCGAGGCGTGGATCTTGTTGAGATATCGCCCAATGCCGATCCGCCAGTCTGCCGCCTCATCGACTACTCCAAGTTCATCTATCAGCAGAAGAAACGGCAGAAGGAGATGAAGGCCAAGCAAGTGAAGGTGGAAGTCAAGGAGATACGCTTCGGGCCGCAGACCGACGACCACGACTACAACTTCAAGCTCAAGCACGCCATGGGATTCCTCTCCGACGGCGACAAGGTCAAGGCCTACGTCTTCTTCCGCGGCCGCTCCATCCTCTTCAAGGAGCAAGGCGAGGTGCTGTTGCTGCGCTTCGCTCAGGACCTCGAGGAATACGGCAAGGTAGAGTCCATGCCAGTGCTCGAGGGCAAGCGCATGACCATGTTCATCGCACCGAAGAAAGTAGCCCCGAAGAAAGTGGAACTCGACGACGATGACGACGACGAGCCAGAGGTTGAAGAACCCGTTCGCAAGAAACCCCAACAGAAAGCCCCGAAAGAGTACACTGGGCCGAAAGTCGAGGGCGAGAACTGGGACGATTGAGAAGTTGAAAGTTGAAAGTTGAAAGTTGAAAATTGAAAGTTGAAAGTTGAAGATCGAAACATTGAAATAAGATGCCAAGGAAACGTAAAAAGATAAGCCTGCGCTGGCAGG
>JAFRNY010000039.1 GCA_017429945.1 Bacteroidaceae bacterium | reverse complement strand
GAGGACTGCATTCTTTCATCCTGTCTAATACATTCTGCTCCCTCCCTATCAGGGAGGGCGGGGGGAGAGTCCGGATCCTCGGGGGGAGAGTCCGGGAGGGAGGGAGCGGTCACCTTCGAGGACTGCATTCTTTCATCCTGTCTAATACATTCTGCTCCCTCCCTATCAGGGAGGGCGGGGGGAGAGTCCAAGTCCTCAGCCTGTAACTGGTTTCTTACTTCTTCCACCCAAGCCGGGCGGGCAAAGGCCGTGAGCGCCATGCCGGCACAGGGCAGCAAGTAAAGGGCTTTGATGGCGCTGGCGCGATGGCTCGGACGGCGGCACATCATCATGAAACGTTTCTTGACGGAGCTCTGCGTGAGGGCATTCACCACGGGACGCAGCCGAGCGCGAGTGGCTTTGGCGATCAGCAGATGCTGGTACTCGTCCTCGTTGATGCCCGAGCGCAACACGTCGCGGTCGGCTTCGTACTCGTGAACGTCGGCCAGGTCCTGCCTCAGCATCCATGCAAAGGGCAGGAACCACAGCATGCGTGCCGTGAACTCGCTGAGCAACATATCCCATGAGTGGCCGTGACGGATGTGCGACAGCTCATGACGAATAATAGGCATCTGCATGTCCTTGGGGTGAACGAGAATCCAATGCATCCAGCTGCATGGCGATTGCACTTGTTCGTAGCAGATGAGGCGGACGCCCGACGGCACGCCGTTCATCTGCACGCGTCGCCCGGCACGCAACGTCAGCAGCAGTCCCAAGAGGCTATACACATAAACGCCGAAGAACACGACTACACCTATTATATAAATATAAACGGTCAGCCGCAGCCATGGGAATGGCGTCGAGGCCTGCGTTTGCGACCTTGCGGGTAGCGGCATTACAGGCGCAGGCTGCTTGAACTGCGACGTGATGACCGCTTCGGCGTGTTGGACGCCTGCAGACGTGATGGTCGGGCGCGCTGTCCTCAACCTGCACAGGGGCAGGACCATACTGGCGACGAGTATCGTCAGCAGCACCGCACGGTTGAGCCGATGCAGGGTCTCGCTGCGCAGGCAGAGCCGGAACAGCGAATAGAACAGCGTCAGGCAGAGCGACCACTTCAACAGGTATATGACGATGCTGGCAGTCATAGCATTTACTTCTTTTTCAGGTCGGCCAGGAATTGCAGCAGTTCGCCCTCGGTAACCTTCTCTTCGTTCACGAACGCCGACACGACGCGCATGTAGGAGTTGCCGAAGTAACGGTTCACGAACGACGTCAGTTTAGAGCGCCCGTAGGTCTCTTGCTCCACGGCGGGCTCATAGATGTAGCCGCGTCCCTGGGCGCGATGCGCCAGATAGCCTTTCTTCTCCAGCGCCTGGAAGGCGGTGGCTATAGTGTTGATGTGCGGGCGCGGCTCGTCGTACTGTGCCACGACATCCTTCGGGGAGCAGGGTCCGAGCTGCCAGATCCACTCCATCACTTCTTCTTCCTTTGCAGTTAATTTGACCATAAACAACGGTATTTATCGTTTAATTCTGCCGCAAAGGAAGAGGTTTTTGGTGATTCAGACAAATAAATTCATATTATTTAACTATAAATACCGTTGAATAATATCTTTTACCGAGTCACGTAAACAGTTCTTCCATCACAACACCTCCCGCCACGTCAATTCTCAAGCAAATTCGTCTCCCGCCACGTCGATTCTCGAGCATGTTCTCCTCCCGCCACGTCATCGCGACGTAGCGGGAGGCCTTCAAGTGTTTCCTATAATTGATTTATACTTCTTGTCTGGCTGATTTATCTTTCAGTCTATGATTCCTTTCAACTCCTTCTTTCCTTTGAGTCCTTTGTAGTCCTTGGCGTTGAGGTATCGCCTGAGTCCAGGAGTTATGAGCGAGAAGGCTTTCATACGGATGGTCATGGAGGAATCTGCGGGCTGGACCCTCACGATCTTGTAGCCCGGACATAGCACCCAGACGGGAGCATCGCGGAAGGGCATCCAGAACGAGAAGCGACCATCGGCATCTGCCCGTGCAGAGGTCTCGGGGCCAGAGGAACCTAAAGTGCCGAAGCTCACGCGAGCATCAGCCAGCGGCTGGCCTTGCTCGTTCATCACCCTACCCTCTACGAGCCTGCGATTGGCGAGGAGGTCGGGGCAGTCGTCTGCGTAGAGCTTATAGACGGCATGCAGATGCACGGCCACGCCCCTCCGTGACCGAGTGGAATAGTAGGCTTCGGCCCACCAGTAGGAGGGCGCGTCGGCCTCGGGCTTGAAGTAGAAGACGCTTTGATCCAAAGAACTGTATTTCTTGTTCAGATAAGATGATGCCATGGCGCTCTGCATGTGGGTGTTGAAGGGATGGGGCTCGCCCGCCGTCACTCGTCCGCCGCTCATCATGGCCAGCTTGACGACGCTGTCGTTGAGTTCTACGTGCGAATCGGCAAGCCCGGCAGCCTGCCGGAGCTCGCTGATGACGGCATCGCACTGGGGATCGTCCTTGACCGCCCACAGCCGGCCTTTGTCGTACCAAGCCCGGTCGCCGCCTCGCAGTGTCACGTCGCGAACCAGGGGAACATAGATGCCATGACTGTCGCTGGCCATGGGGCCAAAAGCTTCGTGGACATAGTTGTTCCCACACTGGAGGGTGAGCAATCCGAACAGGCGTTCTTCTGCGGTAGAGCCAAACAGGTCGGGAGAGAAGTAAGTGTCGCTGTGAGTGTCCCCCTTGAGGCGGGCGCGATAGGTCTTCTGGAGGTAGGCCGTCTGGCGGGACTTGATTTCCGACGGCGTCATTTCCCGTGTGGGCTTGAATGGCACGGTCTGTGCGTTCAGCACCAGCTTGATGGCCCTCTCTTTGGTCGTGGATTCATCCCAGGTCGAGTCCTGCTGCAATTCAGTCTTCTCATAATGGATGAGGAGTTGATTCTTGTCGAAGAGGTATGCGCTTGTCGCGAAGTTGAAGTCTGAAGCCACACGTTTGCCCTTCTCCCTTTGGAACGCATTGAAGTCTGGGTCCACTCGTCCGTTGACCATATAGAGTATGGAGTCGCTCGCGCTTGCTCCTTGACGTATGGAGTCGCTGGGAATGAACACAATGGAGTCCGGGAGCCCTGCTATCTGCCCCTGGAGCGAGGGGCGCATGGCGTTAGGTTCCACCACCTTTGGACACGTAGGCCCAAGCCGCATGGTATGGCCAGGTCCTAATTCAGATGAGCTGGAGACGATTGTCAGCCCCTTGATCGGCGGATCCAAGGGAGTGCTGGGGTCGAAATCCCTGCCTTCAATCCTATCAGAATCTTTAATGCAGGTTCCTCCGAGGCGCATGGTATTGCCTGGTCCTAAGCTGGATGAGCTGGAGACAATTGTCAAGCCTGCCAGCTGCTGATCCAAGGGAGTGCTCCAACTTGTTCCCTCAGAATCATCCTGGAGGCTTTCAATGTCAATAAGGCCCCTCTCCCGTCCCCCCTCCGCTCGGCTCGAAGAGACGCTTGGTCCCTCAAGAAGAGGGGAAGTGGAATGCGTCAGACTGGATGCTTCCCCTTCTGTTCTGGTTAGGTAACCACTTCCCCCCTTCAGGGGGGACGGGAGGGGGGTCTGGGTCTTGTCTTGAACGCCCAAGACCACCATCAGCGCTATGGAGGCTGCGATGCCGATGCCTGCCGCCCATGCAGCTGCGCGCTTAGGTCGTGCACTCTCCTTATTGATGACTTCGCGCTCAAAGCGTGCCCACTCCTCATTCACGTCGGGCATTCCAATCTTCTTGTCAATATCTTCAGTCTTCATACTACTTTGCAATGTTAAGGGTTGATCTGATTTTGGCCAGCGAGCGCGTGATATGTTTGTTCACGGCTGCCGTGCTGATGCCGAGGATGGTAGCTGTTTCGCTGTAGGTCTTCTCCTCGTCGTAGTGGAGGCTGAGCACGCGGCGGTCCTGCTCTGTCAGGTTCTCGTCGATGACCTGCTGCAGTTGCCTCATCAGTTCCTCGCGCTCTTCATCGACGCTGTCCTGCGCCGCCAGCTGCAACTCGGCCTCCATCTCGCGCTGCAGTTGCCGCTGCCGCAACAGGTGGAGACATTGGTTGCGGGTGGCGGCCAGGAGGTAGCCTCTCAAGCTGCCGTCGCTCACCTGGGGCTTGCTTCGCCACATCTGTGTGAACACCTGGCTGACCACATCCTTGGCATCGTCGGCGTCCTCTACCATAGAGAATGCCATGCGATACATGTGCGGATAGTTGTCCTTGAACAGGCGTTCGAACGTTGGTTTCGTGTAATCCATAAATGTCTTTTCTGGGTTTCAGTAGATGCTGGTTGGAATTCCAAATCACCTATAAGACCCACGGGAGGCGAAATCAAATACCCCTCTTTGCAAAAAAGTTTGTACTGAGACTGGGAGTAATGTGCTGCAAAGGTACACTTTTTTGAGTTAACGACCATAAAAGGACGCTGTTTGTTGGCATCAGGAGACAAAAACGAGTGGTTTTTGCTGTGCGGTCTTAACAATTTTGTATCTTTGCACCATGAAAAGCGATAAGTCACGCAAGGTGATGTTGCTTTCGGAAACCTAAAGACCTCTCTTATGAAACGGATTATCTTCTTTTTGGCTGCTATTTGCCTTGCCTTGGGCTGCAAGGCTGGCGACATCGACAACACCCCGGTCAAGTCGTTTGACCTGCAACGCTTCCTCGGCAGCTGGTACGAGGTGGCGCGCTACGACCATTGGTTCGAACGAGGGATGGAGCAGACGAAGGCCGCTTACAAGCTGCGCACCGATGGCAAGATCGAAGTGCTGAACACGGGCATCAAGAACGACAAACCGAAGGAATCGAAGGGCAAGGCGAAGACCACGGACACCGCGGGTCTGCTGCGCGTCTCGTTCTTCGGACCGTTCTACTCTGACTACCGCATCCTCCTCATCGACAAGGACTACCAGTATGCCCTCGTCGGCAGCAGCAGCGACAGCTACCTCTGGATCCTCTCGCGCAAGCCGCAGCTCACCAAGGAAACGAAGCAACTGATTCTGAAGGAAGCGCAGCGCCGCGGTTATGATACGGGCAAGCTCATCTGGGTGAAGCACAACTGACAAAGCAGACACCATGGCACGGCACAACGAATTTGGCAAATGGGGCGAGGACCTGGCAGCCAGGTATCTGGCGGAGCGGGGCTTCGAGATACTGGCGCGCAACTGGCGGCATGAGCGCAAGGAAGTGGATATCATTGCCCAGAAGGAGGGGACGCTGTACTTCGTTGAAGTGAAGACGCGCCACGGCGAGGAGTGGAATGCCGAGCAGGCTGTCAATGCCAAAAAGCGTACCTTGCTCTGGCGTGCTATGATGGCCTGGAAGCTGCAGCATCCCTCGCTCATGCCCGTCCGCTATCCCGTCATCGCCATCGTCATCCATGACCCCGACATGCCGCCCGAGATCCGCTGGCACGACAGCATGTGGGATCTGTAGGCCGACAGAGCGCACAGCCTATCTCACCAGCCTGTACGCTCGTGGCACCGCGCCCAACCGTTGTTGCATCTTGTACTTACGGCTCTTGGAATTAACGATTTCCACGTGCTTGGTGGGATAAATGTCAATGAGCGCGTCGGAGCTGGCAGTACGGGCCGTCGGACGGATCATGAGCGTTGTCTCTACGCTGCTCTTGCTGTCAATCCATTCTCGACGCTTCTTCTTGGTATCGCTCCATGTGGTGAAATGCCGGCTACTCTGATAGCGAAACTCGCGAGGCTGTCCCTCGTCATCGTAGGCAGCGCGCAGGTTGACCGTCCAGTCCTTCAGCTCGGTTTTCAGGAAGAGGTGGAGCAGGCCGAGTGCAAAGCGACTGCCATATTCAGCCTTTACACACTCCAGCCCGCTGTGGCGCTCGGCCTCAAGTACCACGCAGCGAGCCGTGTCGAGGTTCAGGAAGCCACGGTCGAGGTTATATCGCTTTGACCAGAAGATGAGCTGAACGACATTGCGATTCCGATGCTCAAACTGCTCGTTCACAGCGAAGCGGTGCTGGCGCAGGAAACGGCTGTCGAAGGTCTGAATGAGGTTGTCGTAGAGCATATCATTGAAATGCGTCCAGTGGAGATAAACGCTGTCGGGCTTGCTCGTGAGCGCAGAGTCCGACCCATATATGATGTTCTGCTCAGGCACAATCTGGAAGAGGCTGTCGGCCTGCAGCTGCGCCATCGACGGCACGAGCAGGAGGCCGTGGCTCTCGAAACGATTGGAAGTCACGGAGTCTGTAACCAAACGCTTGTCACCGCATTGCAGGTCCGAGCCCATATCCCGATATCGGAAAGAATACTCGCCGAAGCGCGGCTCCGTCTGATAGTTCTTCGCCCGCTCCTTGATGAATCGTTTGAGCTTAGCGCGAATCCAAGTGGGTTCGTCGGCACGCACCAGCACTTCTTGCATCGTGCGTACGTGCGCTATCTGAAAACTGCTGTCTGCGCCTTGCGCCATAGTCAAGGCTGGCAGCGCAAGTAGCGCTGCTGTCAGGAGGTGTCTCATGATGCGTTATTCTTGAAGTAACAAGCGACTAAGACCGAGCGCACTCTTCGTCGGCCCTATATTCCAGGATCTCACCGGGCGAGCATTCCAGCACCCTACAGATGGCGTCGAGCGTGGAGAAGCGGATGGCCTTGGCCTTGCCCGTCTTCAGGATGGAGAGGTTTGACAGCGTGATGCCCACCCGCTCCGAGAGTTCGTTGAGGCTCATCTTCCGACGAGCCATCACGACGTCGAGGTTCACGATAATCATATTGTCAACTGGTTTTCGCGGGCTGCGTTGCCGCCGATTCGATAGACCTGTGCGAAGACGAGCAGCAGGAGCAGGATGGCAATAGCTCCGTCTTTGATCTCGATGACAGTGGAATTATCTATGACAGGCTTATAGATCTGCCCGACATTCGCCTCGAAGATGGAGGAGAGGAAAGCCATGATACCGGCAGCGACGATGATGCCTACATTCCGCCGCGGGAACAGGTCGCCTTGTCGCAAGCCTCCCAACTGGAAGATGGCGAACAGCGCGCACAGCAGTAATAAAACAACCTTCGTCACAATGTGTCCAAAGAACAGCGTGAGGAAGGTGGTTCGCAGATCCGCGTTGTCTGTCGGTACAATCTGAGCATAACGATGAAATGCCTGAAAGCAGTAAGCCACGATGAGCAGCAGGCAGAAGACCAGCGCAGCATAACAGATGCAACGCAAGGCTTTAGTGGGTTGTGGTTCTGACATAGCAATAATCTTTCTTTTGTTTAACGTGATACTTCGTCGAAGCAGAGGGCGCGCTTCCTCTTCCGACGCCGCAAAAGTAGATATATTTATCGAAAAACAATAAATAATCAGTGTTAAACAATCATAAAGTCCCGCATATAACCCCCTTTTTAACAATTAGAGCCTTAGCGGGAATCCAACCGGCAACTGCAAATTGTGAGGTTATGACATTAAGACCTCATAATCTTATCAGAAGAAGCGCGCGGAAGAGAAAGAAGAAGCGCGCGGTAGCACTCCTCCCGTGATCGGCTGGCACGATAGTATGTGGGATATGTAAGCTGGAATTTATTATAATCTCACACAACTACAATTATATGGACCCCCGCCGCATCTCACGACGCAGCGGGGGGTTGAAGAAAATTTACCTAAGTCGCCAGTCTGTGGCGGCTTGTTGCCTAGGCTTTTCTCTTAACAGCGTTTACTTCTTTATCTCATATTCAATGTGTGCTTTGGATTGAGTCACATCCCACGACAAGGCATCGGGCAGATGGCGGCTGAAGGCCTCGATGGCTTGGTCGAAGAGGGCGTGGATGGGCGTCACGTCCTCCACGACGTGATGGTAGCGGCGGGTGTAGTAGCGGGTGTTGGCCTCGGCGAAGTCGGTGCGGAGCTTGTTGAGCCGGTCGATGTATTCGGCTGGCCGTTCGGCCAGGCTGGCAGAGTTCTGGCAGAAGGTGGCGAGCTGCGAGAGGTAGTAGCTGACGGTGCGTATGTTGGCATTCTTCCCACGGCCGTAGCGTTTGACGGCTGATGCCGTGGCGCTGAAGTGCTTGTTGAACTGCCGGCGGAACTGCTTAGCTGTGGTGATGCCCGGCGTGCCGCGTTCGCCCCCGAGCTGTACGACGGCGTCGGCCAAGGCGGCATCGGCCAAGGTGCCGCGGCGCATATTCTGTAAAAGCTGCAGGCGGTTGAGGTAGAAAGCTTTCGTCTTGGCATCTGCCAACTCGTTCATGAGCGTGGTCATGGTGCTCATCTTCTTTGCCACGGCTACGTCGAGGAGCGTGCCGTCGGCGTGGTAGGCGGTGATGAGGTGGTCGAAGATGCGATGGACGAACTTGTCGGGCGTGCCGTCCGCGCCGAAGAAGCTCATCTTGCTCTGATAGTCCTCGGCGAGCTGACGCAGCTGGCCTTCGTAGTCGGCGTTGGAGGCTTGCAGGCCTTGGCTGTATTCCGTGGAGAGCTGGCGGAGTGTGGTGGCATACTTGTCGTTGAGCGCAGATAGCTGCTTGTCATACTCGGCTTTGGATAGCTGCTTTCTTGCCTCCATCAGCCTGTCCAGATCTTGCTCGCGGTCGAGGGTGGCCTGGTTGGTCTGCGCCTCTAAGTGCTGGCGGAGGCTGGTGTTCGTCTCATTGTACATCCGGGCATACACAGTCATGGCTTCGTTATAGAGCGAACGATTGAGGCCGAAATCGCGGGCGTGGCTGTCCAGTTCCTCACGGAGTGCGTCGAGATCCATTCCTCGGGCACGCAGACCGCTGGCGCAGTCCACCTGGGTCGTTGCGGAGGATGACGGACTCGGCTTATAGGTGACGTATTCTGCAGATGAGAGCACGTCACGAAGCATCTTCAGTTCCGGCGAGGATGCACTGTTGATCTTTTCCCCGATATTCAGAATCACATTCTCTCCGTGAGTTCCCTTTATGGTTGGGCTGACCAAGGATTGTGTGTGATATTCGACAAAGGTGTCCGTTGCCCCTTGTGCTGTCTCGCCTATGTGCCAGAGATAATCAGGCACGGAGCGCTGGATGAAGGGGTTGCTGATGATGCCTCCGTTGGGGCGCACGGTGTTGATTTCCATGAGTTCGCCCACGATGCGCTGTCGCGGCACGTCGGCCTTGTACCAGAGGGCATAGACGTAGCGGTTCTCGGGGAAGTCCTCGTCGGTGAAGTAGGCGTAGATGATGTTCCAGTCGGTCTGACTGCCCAGGCCGAGGTTGCCCCCCTGGTTATCGACGATGATGCTGACGTTCTCTGCCGTCTGTCCTGCGGGTTTGTTCAGGAAGCGGTAGGCGCGTGTGCGCTCGGCCTCGAAGGCGCGGTAGAGGGGCGAGAGGAGTTCGTCCTCGCGGTCGAGGGGGAAGTTGAAGCCCCAGGTGTTGTAGCGCCGGATCCACTGCCCGGTAGCTGCGGCACGTGCCCAGTGGAAGCTGCGTGAGACATTGTTCTTGGCACTTGAAGTGAAGGCGTTGATGGCCGTGAGCAGCTCGCCGTAAGATGGCGTCGATGGCTGTCGGATAGCCGGATGCTGCGTGGTGGCGTCGATGCTGAAGATATGGGCGCGCCCGAAGAGGCTCTTTCCGTCGGCTGCTGTTCTCCACGTGAGGACATAATAGGTGTAGGAGGTGGGCGTGGTGCTGGGGTCGATGAAGCCTCCTTGGAGGTAATTGGTATTGGCATCCACGGAGGCTTTGAAGGTGGTGCCCGGCACATTGATCTCTACGGGCCAGGTATGGGCCGAATGGGCATCGTCACGCTCGTACTGAGTGCAGAGATGTTGGTCGGCCTCGAAAGCCGCATAGAAGTCATCGATGAGCGAGCGCTTGTCCGCAGGGATGCGGAAGCTGAAGCTGGCTTGCTTGGTGCGGGCACCTGTCTGTGCATCGACGTGGGTGGTCCACTTCATCGAAGGGGCCTCGGGGGAGACCTGAAGCAGGGCGTTGTAGGCGCGCTCCACATGGGTGGGCTGTGCCCAGGCTGTCAGGGGCAGGCAGAGAGCAAGGACGAGGGTGGCTTGAAGGAGATTGCGTAATGGTTTCATAAAGGTTATGAGGTTGTGAGGTTATGAGGTTATGAGGTTACGAGGTTATGATGGCGAGGCGGCAGTGACGCATGCCAGTGTGTTTTCCTGCGTCACGGCAATGGCGCGTTGGCGGGCTGCCTGTTCTACCTCGAGGATACGTTGCTGTTCGGTCGCGAGAATGGCGGCGCCATCAGGGTCTTCGTAAGCAGGCGTCACGGCATCCTCCTTGGGCAGTGAAGGTGTCATCGGTTTGTTCTCGGCAGACACAGTCCCGACAGACTCACCCACAGCCCTCCCTGTGAGGGAGGGAGTGGAATGTTTTGAAGGCTGTTTTCTTCCATTCTCAAAGGCAACCGTTCCCTCACTGACAGGGACGGTTGGGGGAGAGTATGCGGGGGATGGGGCTTGGAGGGCGGAGGATGGGGCTGCCCTTTCGTCAAGGGCTGATGGCGCATGGTTTGTCCTCGATGAGGATTGGCTAGTTTGTGCGGTGAGGACATCTTCTCGGTTTCTCTTTCCTATGACAGTCATCAGCACGAGAGCGAGAACAGCGGCAACTGTTGCTACCGTTGCGGCGATGCGACGGATATGGCCGCGTAGCGCAAGGGCATTTCTGCTTCTGGATTGGTGACCGCTGCCAGCGAGTCTGGCTGATGCTTGCTTGTTTGCGCCACTCAATTCCTCATACTCAATGCTGCAATCCTCGGTGAGAAGGGCGACCGTGTCCTCTTCCGGGAAGGTGAGGCGCAGCAGGGCGAGGGCCGCACGCTCGTCATCGTTGAGGATGGTGCCTTGGGCTTCGCGGGTTTCAAGGACGGAGAGTAGCTGTTGCTCTTCGGCTGGAGTGGTGAGGCCGTCGAGATAGCGGTCAATGGTATCGGCGACGAAAGCGCCGGGCGCTGCCGTGGCGGGGGGGATGTGACTAATATCTTTCATCTTACTTGCGTCGTTTGAGGTCGTTCATGAGTTGTTTCCTTGCTTTGCTGATGAGGGTTTGTACGGAGCGAGGGTCGGTGCCGATGATGTCGGCTATCTGTTGGGCGGTGAGGCCTTCTTCCTGCCTCATGCGCAGCACACGCCGGAGGTATTCGGGCAATGCCCGTAGTCGGTGTTCGAGCCACACGGCATCCTCGCGCTCTTCAAGTAGCGTTTGAGGGTCAGATGTGCCTGCTGCTGCCACTCCCCCACTCTCTTGACAAGCATGTTCCCGAGTGTCTTGGCGTTCGCTGTTGTGAAGGGCTTTTCTCTTGCGCCATATGCTCACGCACACATTCTTCGCCACTCTTGTCACCAACGTTTCCAATGGCTGCGTCGTGTCGATGTTTGTGCGCGCGGCCCATAGGCGCAGCATCGTGTCCTGTGCCACGTCTTCTGCGTCCTCGACATTGCCGAAGAAGCGTCGTCCAATGCTCTGAGCTATCGGGCGCAGGCGGGGAATGAGCAGGAGGTATTCGTGGTCTTGCATTACACCAATAACACGCAGAAAAGAAGAAAATTCAACGTTAAAAAAGCATAAATCCCTTAAAGCTGATATGACGAACAGCCTGTACAGCGGTCCTCTTTACGCCACGAACCGCAGTGCCTGATTCTATCTCATACGCCCTTCAAGAGCGCTTGTTCCTTAGACAATTCACTTATAGCAACGACAAAGGCGGGCTCTGCGTGAGTCCGCCTTTATCTATAACAGAATTGACTGTCATTCTTAGTTGATCTGACCGCCGTCGTGCTGCTCAATGGGATCGACGGGCTCGTCATCGTCTTTGCAAGAAGTCATCATGCATACGCCGACGAGAGCGACGACCATGGTGAGAGAGAAAAGGAACTTTTTCATTTTGCTTAAAGTTTAAGTGGATGAATAATATTGTTTTTAGTTTATCTTATTTGAAATTCCCGTTGAGGATCTTGGCTATGTACTCTTCGATGAAGCGTGGCTCCCAGTAGTGTGCTGCGCGGTTCTGGTCGGGCTGCGTCACGTAGCTGCGTCCCATTTTCTCCTGCGTGTAGCGGAAGAAGGCGCTCATCGAATATTCCATGGCGTAATACTCCGGCAGCCGCAGTCGCACGAACTTTGTCCGGCGCTGGCGCTTACCCCCGAAGGGTATTGCGAAATGGAAGCCGGCATTCTTCTCGCCGCCGGTGAGGATGCCATAGACGCCGATGGCATATTCGCTGAAGTGGCGCGTAACGTCGAGCCGCCCGCCACAGTCGCCGTAGGGGAACCGCCCTCCCTGGAGCTCGATTTGCAGCTTGGAGTGGGGCTCGTAGAAATCGGCTTTGGCCATGATGTTTGTCTGCTTCCACCGTCCGAAGTGTATGCCGCCCTTATGCACGTAGGTCTCTCCTGTCTGCCCTGCCTCGAGAGACAGGTCGAGTTGCCTGGTGGCGTGGAACGTGAGATTGGCCTGAACGCCCATTCGCTCCATGTGGAAGAATCCTGCTGCGGCTGTCAGCTGCCATCGCTTGGTGGCTAGGAACTGCTGACTAATGTTCGTAGATCCCATCTGCACGTAGTGCTTGGTGTCGCCTTTGGTCAACCTGTATGATATAGGTATTATAGGCTGCAGCGTAATCCGTCCGCCTTTCCACGGTGTTATGGCAATGGCCGGAGCTATTCTGATTGCGTAGTCGAAGAGGTGGTCGAGCTTGTTGTTGATGAGCGACACCATGGGCACCACGGTGATGTCTATCTTGCCCGTAGAGCTTGCCAGAGGCTTCTGGTGCGCGACTACGGCTTTCGCATGCTCCATCTCCCGATCTACGGCGATGTCCCAGAGTCCTTCACGCTTGAAGGCATGGACAACGACTTGCGGCATCTGATAATCAGTGAGGAGGATTTCGAAACTTCGCAGTTCCGGCATCTTCTCGTTGACGCTTTGTATTGCCTTGGCCGCTCCGCGGAATGTGCCTCTGTAGGCATGGTCCTCGAGCGAAGCCACCAGGGTGTCGTTGCGAATCTGCAGACGTATGTCCTCGAATCCTTGCTCTTTCAGTATTTGTGCGGCGAGGTCTTCCCGTTGGTCATATTGCTGTGCGCTAATGCCTTGCGCGAGCATCATCGCTGCTATGACGGCGCTTATTCTCCTTGCCACAACTATCTTTCCGAGCTTTTTCAAGATTACACGTCTACAATATCCTGTGCAAAGGTACATCTTTTATATTATACGTAAGCGGATTTAATTATTTTTAACGCTCTTTTTTTGCTCGAGGTCACCTTTCTATGCCTAAAAGCGCTCTTACGAGTGGCAGAACATCGCGCTTGGCTATGGTGTCATTGAGATAGTGTTCACCGTCGAAAGTGGAGAAATGCGCTGCGCCGTAGGCCTTTTTGTAGTCGGACTGGCAATTCACGCGCTTGTCGTGCAGGCCGAACAAGCCATAGACGAGTTCGCGGTCGGCGTCGGTGATGCCACGGAAGCTATTCTTCTCCACTTCGCGAAATTGACTTATAAGTTCTTTATCTACCTTGAAGTCTTTGGCGCCGTCCTGCCGCTGGTTGCGGAAAGGCTTGCGGCCCATGCCTCCGAAGGTCAGCAATCGTGCCATGCAGAATGAGGGATTCACGAGTATGCGCAAGTGGCCTCGCAGCTGCTCGGCGTACATAGCTCCCATCGAGGTGGCGACAATCAGGTCGGGCTGCAGCTCATCGGCCTGCCTGCGAAGGAAGGCCATTGCTTCGACTGGCGACACCGGAATGTCTGGCGCCACGACCTGTACGCCTTGCTCATAGAGGGCGTTTCTCAGGTAGGTGGCCGTTCCGCTGGCTCCGCTTCCGGCGAAGCCGTGCAGATAGAGTATGGTTTTCATTGTCGGATGAACTTGAGAGTGATGTCGTCAGCATCGGTCGCGGCACGAGCTACGTAGATGCCACGCGGGAGGTCGGCCACGCCGACGGGCGAAGCGGCTGTCATGCGCGCCGTCTTCACGAGCTGGCCGGAGAGGCTATAGACATCGAGGCGCGCGGCCTCGGCGCCTATGAGCGTCAGCCTCTGTCCATCGTAGGCGAGCATGAGGTCGGCGGCTGCCTGCTGACGTATGTTATCGTAGATGGTGGACTCTATTGCGGGTTCGTCCCAAGTGGTGGCGGCCATTGTCAGCACGTTGGTCTGGCTGATGGTGGGTCGCTCCATGACGTAGAGCTGCGAGCTGCCGTCGGGATAGAGGCCCACGGTGTGGAAGCCGTCGTGGCGGCAGTAGACGAGCGTGTCGGCCCAAGTCTTGTCGGGCGCTGTGATTACGACGAGGCTGCTGTCCTCATTGTTGAGCTTGAAGTCGGCGTGCAGCTGGCTGATGCCCTGGCTCTTGTCTGCCCAAATGATCTTATGGCCGTGGGCCGGGATGATTGTGCTGACGTTGTTAGCCCCTGCGGTGATGACGGCTTTCTCGGGCTGGTCAAGATGATCAGAGATGAAGAAGCCCTCGAGGTCGATGTCGCTGTCGGTGGTGTTGTAGAGCTCGATCCAGTCGCTCTTCTTGAAGAGGTCGCTGACGTAGATATCGTTGCTGGCCGACACCTCGTTGATCTTCACGGGATGGCGGTCCCATGCCTGGGCATCATCCTCAGGGAGGCGCTCATATGATGCTATCAGCTTGAGGCTCGTCGTCTGTTCGGGCACCTCGTATGTCTCTGCCGTAGAGATGATCTCTACTTCGGGAGCATCCTGATTGTTGTAGAGGGCGGCATCCCAATATACATCTGTTGAGCTGGCAGAGTTGTTGTGGAGCTCCACGGCGATGGTGTTGCTGCCTTTCTTGAAGAGCGATGCGCTGAGCGCCATCTGCCCTGACTCGGGGTTGGCTTCGGCATAGCTGTCGGCAAAGCTATTATACGTAGGAGTCGGCGTGTTGTTCATCAGGAAGCGGCCGGCCTCAGTGCCGTTGACATAGATGACGAAGCCGTCGTCGGCTACCCAGTCGAGAGTAAGGTCATCGGTTGGTGCTTCAGAGAGCGTAACGTTGCGACGGAAGTAGTAGGTTGGATTCTTGCTCTGAGCATTGCCGCCGTAGTCGAGCGTCGTGCCGTAGGCTGCCGCCTTGGTGGCGTTGCCCGTGTCGTAGCCAAGCGGTGCGCGACCGCTTTGCCAGCTGACGATGCTGAAACTGCTCTGCTGCCAGTTTTGCCCGTCGAGCGAACCTTGATCGTAATATTTCCAGGCTGTTCCCTTGGCAATGAGCGTAGCGCTCGATGGTGCCTGCTCGGCAATCCAACCTTTGAACGCGTAGCCCGCGGGCGCCTGTGCCGTAAGCGTGATGGGATGGAAGAGCCGGCCGTTGAATTTAGCCGTCGGCACCTCGAGGCCGTTGATAAGCAGGCGTGCTTCGGGCAGGTCGGAACTGAGTTTGGCGGTCATGGGCGTGGCGAGTCCGAAGTAGTTGCGCATGTTGGTTACGGACGTGCTCTGGCGCGACGACGAGAGGTTGCTCGTGAGATGGCTGCCGGTGCTTGTGGCTGAGCGGCCTTCGAGTGCCATGGCGGGATTCACGGCATTCACGATGCCATTGATGATATTGGCCGCACGCGTAGGCTCAAACACGCTGCCGGTGATGATGCAGAACTGATCGATGAACTGCTTCTTGAACTCTTCGTTCTGCCACATATTGAGCAGCAAGGTGGTGAATTCGATTTCCTTGGTTATACGGTTGCCGTACTGCGCAAGGATTTCTGAGCCATAGAGCTGGTCGAAAGTCCACCAGCGTGTGCTTTCAAACCACGTGAAGGAATTGCCCGTAGCGAATGCGCCGTCGAGGTCGAAGAGCACAAAGCGGAAACGGCTGTTGCTTGTACCTTCCTCACGCGCGCGGAAGCTCTTGATATTATTCTTGGGCCAGTCGGTGCCGGCGAGGTAAAGTTCTATGGCGCAGTAGTTGATATACTGCTCGATATCAACGATCTCTTTGATGCGCTCGTAGCAGCTGTAGTCGGCTGCGTTCTGGGCGAGCGAGTACCACTCGTCGAAGACGTCGCGCGTGCCCACCTGCTGCACGTAGCCGCTGTCGGGCGACATCTTCCACTGGTCCATATACTCGTCATCAGTCTCCATTCCGTAGTTCGAGAGGCCGTAGTTCTTGTTGTTAGGCTCGCGAAGGTTCTCGACGCCGATGTACACGCCATTGTGGAAGACGTGTACGGGCTGGTAGCTCTGCGTCTCGGCATAGAGGCCTGACGTTGATATCACACGCTGGATTGCGGCATCCTTTATTCGTCCGCCACCATTGTCATTGACGTTGTTACCGCCGTTGCGCACCTTTAGTGACTTATGACGGAGGAAAGGCTTCTCGGCAAAGAACTGGTAGTCCATGCGATTAGCGCCTTCGTAGATCTTGTTGGCCTTGATGTTGAACGAGTGCGGATACCAGGCACGGCTCCAACCGCCGGAGGACTCGATGCCCACTTCCTGATTGAAGCCGTCGTGGCCGTCGTTGAAGTATTCGATATTGGCCGGGCGGTCCCACTCCATATTCCAGTTGCAGGGCACACTCTGTCCGTTGCCCGGGCGCCCGTTGCCGTTGCCTTGCACGAAGATGCCGTAGTCTTCGCCATAGAGGTTGGCATCGTCAGAGACGAGCGAGAGTATGGGCAGGCTGTAGTCCATATCGTTGAGGATATAAGAGCGAGTGATCACTTGGCTGGCAAGCTGCCCAGCCTGGAAGAAGCGCAGGCGCAGAATGGTAGTCTCGGAGATGCGGAACTTGCCGTCGGCGCTTGTCGTGCCGTTCTCGAGGGTTGGTGTGCTGCCGTCGGTGGTGAAGCGCAGTGTGGCGCCTGCAGGAATGTTGACGTTTACGACGAAGGGATACGAGAAGAGGCATCCGTCAACGTCGGGCGAGGGGGCCGGCAGGCGCGTGGCAGCATACGCTGCGGTGCTGTTTGAAGCTCCGGGCGTAGGCTGGTCGGTGTACTGCCATGTGCTGCCGCCGTCGGTGGTGCGGGCATACGATGTGCGGGTGATGGCCGGAGGATAAGTGAACGACGTAATGAGCTGTCCTTCGGGATCGGAGAGATAAACAGCGCCGCCGTCGCAGTCGAGCTTCATATTAACCATCGTGGGGGCCCAGCGCGAGTAGTGGTCGAGCCACAGCGTGAGGTAACCGTTGGCGGGCAGCGCTCCAGCGAGCACGTTGATGCGCGCTTTCTTGAGGTTGGCAGGGTCGTCGCTGAGATAGTAGCCTCCGAGCGATGCGCTGCGGTTGGTGGGGTTAAAGATTTCTATCCATCCTCCATAGTTGAACGAAGGATCAATGAACATGTCGACATTGGCCTGCTGCACCTCGTTGATAATGATCTGTTCGGCCGTAGCGAAATTGCGCTCGACGGTCAGGTCACACGTAGCCCTGAGATTATTGCCTCCGCCTGTAGTGTAGCAGGTGATTGTGACCTTGCCCACGCCTACACCTGTGATATTGCCATCGGCATCGATGCTCGCGATGCCTGGATCGCTGCTCTCAAAAGCCACTCGCTTGAAGGTGGTGTTGGCCGGGAGGAGAGTGTAGTCGAGGTGAATGGTCTCTCCGTAGCCTATAGTGGCCTGAGCGGGGATGGTCAGACTTGTGGCTTTCACCTCGTTGCCCGACCACGAAAGCTTTACGTTGTCGAAGGCAAGCCAGTTGGCCGTGGTATTCTCTGTTCGCACGCCGATGGTGACCTCACTCTGCGTAGAAGACAATTCCACGCTGAAATGTTCGGGCGCGCCATTGCCGGTGGACATAGATGTGACGGCCTCCGTAGTGCCGTCGTTGATGAAGAGAAGTACACCAGAAACAGGGTCGTTGCGATAGCCCTGGTCAGTGGCTATAGCATCTACCTCCAGACGGAAACGGCCTGCGGGCAGACCCGTCAGCTGCTGTGAGATGGATCCGTCACCGAGTATGCCGCCCGTCCACCAGTCGTTGTTAGGGCGCCAAGCCTCGGCAAACTGCGAGATGAATATGCTCTGATTGCGATAGTTGGCCGATTGGAAGCCATGGTTTTGCGAGGCTTCCCAGAAATTATCTTCCCAACCATCGATATTGCCGTTGAAGTTGGGGTTGGCGACGAAGTCTTCGGTGACGTCATACCAGGTCTGAGCATGGGTCAAGGCAGCATAAGCAAGAGCTACGATAGCCAAGAGAACTGTCCGTTTCATTATTTGTCATTATGTTAGTTTACAAAGAAATGCGGCGCAGACCATGGTCTGCGCCGCAAAGGTACTACGTTTTTTCGGTTTATCAGCCTATTGCATGGCTAAAAACGCTTGCGAAGTGTGTTTTTAACACTTCTTATTCCTTGATGTTGGGTTCTTCAAGGCCTAAGCCTTTCTTGCGGTCGACTGCTTTGAGCACCAATCCGAGCAGTAGAGCTGCCACGCCGAGCGATGCAAGCATGACGAGCGGAGCAGTGTAGTTGAACTGTGTGGGGTCAGTAACGCCGGGGTTGGTTTTGTCCAACACTTTGCCGATGAGCAGGGGGAAGAGCCAGAGACCGATGTTCTGGATCCAGAAGATCAGGGCGTAGGCTGAGCCTATGACCTTGGCATCGACGAGCTTAGGCACGCTGGGCCATAGCGATGCCGGCACGAGAGAGAAGGATGATCCGAGAACGAGAATCGTGAGGTAAGCAATGGCGATGCCGCCAACGGCATTCCCCTTGAAGGCGGGCAGCACGAAGGCGAAGGTCAGGTGGCAGGCTATGAGGAGCAGCGAGCCCAGGATGAGCATCGAAGCGGCCTTGCCCTTGTGGTCGACATAGCTGCCGAGGATGGGCGTGATGAGCACGGCCAGCAGGGGGAATACGGCGAAGATGCTCTCTGCCGACTGACGCATGAAGCCCATGTAGCAGTAGGTGATGAGGGCTACGATGGAGAGGCCCAGCAGGCCGTACTTGGCGCCCGCTTTCTTCTGGAAGTTGCTGGCAAAGCCGGCTGCGGCCACCACGAGCATGATGACGTACTGAACGATGGTCACGGTGCTCGAAGCCCAGAAGGAGTCGGCGGCAGGCTCAGTAAGCGTGAGGTTACACTGGAGCATGTTGACGGCATACTTCTGGAAGGGGAAAATGGCTGAATAGTAGAGCACGCAAAGCAATGCCACGAGCCAGAAGCCGCTGGAAGTGAGGATCTGACCGATGTCGGAGATCTTGAACGGGTCGTCCTTCTCCTCGGCCTCGCCCGTCTGTGCGTCGAGCTTGCTGTCCATGAAGAAATAGACGATGGCCATTATCAAAGCGATGCACATAAGCACTACGCCGAAGGCCACTGAGCGGCTGACGCTGACGTGACCTCCCAGGCGTGCGAAGAAGGGCGAGAAGATCATGCAGGTGGCAACGCCCAGGCGGGCCAGGGCCATCTCAGAGCCCATGGCCAGCGCCATCTCGCGGCCCTTGAACCACTTGACGATTCCGCGCGAGACGGTGATGCCGGCCATTTCACAGCCGCAACCGAAGATCATGAAGCCGCAGGCGGCAAACTTGGCCGAGGCAGGCATGCCGGCATAGAAGGGCGAGACGCCCAGCTCGTCGAAGAGTGGAATGTAATTCAGATTGTTGGTGAACCAAGTCTCGAGGCCGCTACCGGCAAAGGTGTCACTCACGGCATACCATTTGATGATGGCGCCGATGAGCATGACTGCCGTCGAAAGCACCATCGTGAAGCGCACGCCCATCTTGTCGAGGATAATGCCGGCGAAAATGAGGAAGAAGGCAAAAACGTTGAGGAATACCTCAGAGCCTTGCATCGTGCCAAAGGCGGTGCTGTCCCAGCCGCGGGTCTCCTGCATCAAATCCTTGATGGGCGAGAGGATGTCCATAAAGATGTAGCTGCAGAACATAGCCAGAGCCAGCAGCAACAGAGCTGTCCAGCGCATGGCGGCGCTGTCGCGTAGTGTTTTTTGAATTGCTTGTGTCATTTGTCTGTTAGTATTTGAGTTTCAATATCTTTGCGTAAAGGGGAGAAGGCTTGGGAGCCTTTGATGGTCAGCGGTTTGCGTACATCGACTCGTAGTAGCGCTGGTAGTCGCCGCTGGTGACGTTGTCCATCCACTCTTGATTGTCGAGATACCAGCGCACGGTGCGCTCGATGCCTTCCTCAAACTGCAGCGATGGCTCCCAACCGAGTTCGCGCTGCAGCTTGCGACTGTCGATGGCGTAGCGGAGGTCGTGGCCGGCGCGGTCGGTGACGTAAGTGATGAGGTCGAGGTCCTCGCCTTCCTTGCGGCCGAGCAGACGGTCGGTGGTGGCAATGAGGACTTTTATTATATCTATGTTTTTCCATTCGTTGAAGCCGCCGATATTATATGTCTCGGCGATGCTCCCGCGATGGAAGATGAGGTCGATGGCGCGGGCGTGGTCCTCGACGTAGAGCCAGTCGCGCACGTTCTCGCCACGGCCATAGACGGGCAGTGGCTTGCGGTGGCGTATATTGTTGATGAAGAGAGGAATAAGTTTCTCTGGGAATTGGTATGGGCCGTAGTTGTTGGAGCAGTTCGTGACGATTGTGGGCATACCATAAGTGTCGTGATAGGCACGCACGAAGTGGTCGCTCGACGCTTTGGCGGCGGAGTATGGGGAGTGGGGCTGGTACTTCAGGTCCTCGGTGAAGAAGGTGGTGCCGTAGGCGAGATGTGAGGCTGCGACGGCGGACGAACCGCCGTCAACTCGACCCGGGGCTGAGGAGGATTCGTCAGAGGAGGCGGATTCGGGGGCCGGGGCGACCTTGTGGAATGAAGAGGCCTTTGTGGTGAAAGGGGCTGGAATGCCTTCGGGGTGTGTCATCTCCAAAGCGCCATAGACCTCATCGGTGCTGATGTGGTAGAAGCGCTTGCCTTCGTAGCGCTCGGGCAGGCTTTCCCAGTACAGCTTGGCGGCCTGAAGCATAGAGAGCGTGCCCATGACGTTGGTGCGCGCAAAGGTGAAAGGGTCCTTGATGCTACGATCTACGTGGCTCTCGGCCGCCAGGTGGATGATACCTGTGACCTTCTCCTCCTGCATTAACTTCAGCACGCCCTCGAAGTCGCAGATGTCCATTTTTACGAAGCGATAGTTCGGGCGGTCCTCGATATCGCTGAGGTTGGCCAGATTGCCGGCATAGGTCAGCTTGTCGAGGTTGATGATGCGGTAGTCTGAGTATTTATTTACGAAAAGGCGCACGACGTGCGAACCTATGAAGCCTGCGCCGCCGGTGATAATGATGCTGTGCATAGTCGTTGGATCAAACGTTAAAGGTGAAAGGTGATTCGAAGTCGGCGAGCAGAGGCAGCTGCTTGTCCTTCTCGCTGCGTATGGCCTGGTCGAGAGGTATTCGCCAGTCTATGCCGAGCGTGGGGTCGCAAAGTTGTATGCCGCCGTCGGCTTCGGGGTGATAGAACTCGTCGCACTTGTATTGGAAGACGGCCACGTCGGAGAGAACGGCGAAGCCATGGGCAAAGCCCTTGGGAATGAACAGCTGGCGGTGGTTGGTTTCCGATAGTTCCACCGCCATGTGCCGGCCGAAGGTCGGCGACCCCTTCCTCAGGTCGACAGCCACATCAAGGACGGCGCCGCGCACGCAGCGCACAAGTTTGGCCTGCGCGAACGGCGGGCGCTGGAAATGAAGCCCGCGCACTACGCCGCGCTGGCTCATACTCTCGTTGTCCTGCACAAAATGAACGGGGCCTACAGCCTGCTCGAAGTCGCGCTCCGAGAAGCTCTCGAAGAAATAGCCGCGAGCATCGGCAAACACGCGCGGCTCAAGGACCAGCAGGCCTTCAATTTCTGTTTTCAGTACATTCATCATAAATCCGCAAGAATTTGACACTACGTTTTCACACTCCTTCGTCGGCGCTGTCGTCGAGGTCGGCGTCGCTGCGCTCGTCGCGCTCTATCGTAATGCCGCCTTGGCGGTCGACATGCAGGAGTAGCGGTTCGAGCATGTCGCTCTGAGGCATAGAGACACTGACGGCAAAGGCCAGCCCGGGCAACGATGTGTCAAGCATCATGCCATCGAGGATGCCTTGTTGGCGAAACTCGTTGCTCAGATAGGAAGCGAAGGCAGCCTTCGTGAACGTGCGGTGGAAGAACTGCTGGCCTCCGGCCATGATGGTCAACGTGTAGATATTGTCGGCATAGCGCGTGCCTTCGTCGTCGGTGACGACGGGCAGGCTGTCGGAGGCCTCGCGGTGAAGTTTATAGATATACTGGCGCCCGTCGACAACCACCGTGTCGCTGAAATTATACTCGTGCATGCGCTGCACGCCGTCGGTGGCCGAGGCTGCGCTCTCGTATTCTCCAGAGCTCGTGGCTTCGGGCGCGGCAGCCTGCTTAGGAGTGCAGGCCACAACGCATGCCGCTGTAGCTAGCACGGCAAGAAAAGTCTTTTTCATAATTCTCAATAGCTAATTGCGCTGCAAAAATAATCAATTATTCTAAATATTTAGGAAAGAGAGAACGAGAAAAATGAAAAAACACTATCTTTGCTGCCGGAAATGAAACAAAAAGCACTTTTTTTCATCGCTACGCTGGCGCTGACAACGCTTTTAGGCACAGCGTGCACCAGCGCGACCGTCAACGAGCAGACGGCTGAGGCGGCGCTCGACGAGAGCGTAGCCGACAGCCTCGACCTCGTCATGGCCATAGCACGCACATCGCGGCTCCACACGGCGGAATATCACGTGCACAAAATCGTGACGCACTCCGACGTGAAATTCCTGCGCACGACGGTGCTCGGCCGCACGCTCGACACCCGCCTCTCGCTGGGCGACCGCAAGATTGCCATTCCCATCGACGTGACGCTGAAGGCCTACATCGACTTCTCGGGCTTCAACGAGAGCCAGATAGAGCGGTCGGACGACGGGCAGAAAATCCACATCATACTACCCGACCCCAAGGTCGTGGTGACTTCATCGAAGGTCGACCACGAGCGCACGCGACAGTACACCGACATACTCCGCAGCGATTTCACCGACGAAGAGATGACGGCCTTCACCTCGCAGGGCGTGCGCTCGATACTGAGGACCGTGCCACAGCTCGGCATACTCGCCACGGCTCGCCAGAGCGCGGCGCGCACGCTCATTCCCCTCATCGCATCAATGGGCTATTCCGAGGGCGACATCGTCATCACCTTCCGCAAAGAGTTCACAGAGAAAGATTTGCCTCAGCTCATCGACAACGAGCGTAGCGTAGTGAAATTCTGAATATCAGACCCTGACATGAAACTTCAGACCGACAAAAGCAACCATACACTCTCCAATTCGTTGCTCATCATTGCTGCCGTGGTCCTCTGCGCACTCGGCGTACGCCGCTGCCACGAGAACCGCGAAATACTCGACGTGGAGGTGGTACATTCAGATTCCATTGACTTCACCCCCGTTCACATACGATCAATCGAGAACATCGGAGAATGGGAATTCCTGGCCATCGCCGACGAGGAACTCGTGGACTCCACGCGCCACCGCACACTCGGGCGCGACGACCGCCTCGTGCGAATCTATCACGGCACGCTCCGTCTGGGCATCGACCTCAGCCAAGCACGCGAAGGATGGGTGCAGACTGAGGGCGACAGCGTTCACCTACAGCTACCGCCCGTGCGCCTGCTCTCCGAGCGCTTCATCGACGAGGCACGCACGAGAGCCTTCTACGAGAGCGGTACGTGGAGCGCACGAGCCAAGGAGCAGATGTACTACAAGGCCGCGCGGCAGATGCGCCACCGCTGCGTGACTCCACAGACACTGAAGCAAGCCGAGACCAACGCACGCGCCGAGCTCACCGCCCTCTTCCAGACTTTCGGTTTCACGCGTGTAGGCATAGATTTCGATGACCTGTAGCCTGAAAGGCCATGAGCCCAAGGGTTGCAGCTCAAGGCCTTAATGGTTTTGGACCAAGCCTCAAGGACGTGATTCAGCGGAACCTACGAAGATAAAAAAATTCAACCGGTTGAATCCTCGGATTCGACCGGTCGTATAAGCCAATTCAACCGGTCGCACACGGCTATGCGACCGGTTGTATTTTTAAGCCAACAGGTTGTCGAGATCTTCGAGCAGGGCGCGCATATCGGCATAGACCTTGTCGGCCCCGGCATCCCACAGCGCGCTGTCAGGCAGCGGACCGGTGTTGACGGCCACGGTGAAGATGCCGGCGGCCTTGGCTGCCTGCACGCCCAGCGGGGCGTTCTCCACGACAATGGCCTCGCCGGCGCTGATGCCGGCCTTCTTCAGCCCCATCAGATAAGGCTCGGGAAAGGGTTTGCCCTGTTTGACATCGAAGGCCGTGACCATAAACTCTGGCGAGAACATGCCCGGGAAATGGCGATTGAGGTTGTCGAGCAACGAATGTTGGCCGGACCCTGTCACGATGACGCGCATGAGCCCTCGCGCGCGTACATTATTTAATACGTCGGCGACGCCAGGCATGACAGGAGCCTCACCCTTGGCAAGGAAATAGCTGTTGAACGCCTCGCTCTTGGCGGCATAGATATCACGGATCTCGTCGGCCGTAGCATCGCGGCCCCAAGTGCGCTGCGCCAGTGCATTGATGGTGCCGGCACCCGTGCGGCCTTCGTTCATATAGACCTCTTCGGCCGTCATCGACAGGCCATAGCGCTCCACAGCCTTCACCCATGCCACGGCGTGACCGGGCATGCTGTCGAAGAGCACACCATCCATGTCAAAGAGGAATGCTTTCAGCATTTGGATTAGGGATTAAAGATTAGGGATTAGAGTCTGATAGTTAAAGCCCTAATCCCTAAACTGCATGATTAAAATCTTATTTTAGTCTGTTTCTAATGGCCTCTGTCTCCTTCTCGTAGCCGGGCTTGCCCAAGAGGGCAAACATATTCTTCTTGTAAGCCTCTACGCCGGGTTGATTGAAGGCGTTCACGCCGAGCAGCTGGCAGTGGATACCGCAGGCGCGCTCGAAGAAATAGATGAGCTGTCCGAGGTGGTAGGCATCGAGGCGGTCGATGGCGATGCGGATGTTGGGCACGCCGCCGTCGACGTGGGCCAACTGAGTGCCGAGCTCAGCCATCTTGTTGACCTCATCGACGCGCTTGCCGGCGAGGAAGTTGAGACCGTCGAGGTTCTCGTCGTCGCTGGGGAAGAGGAGCTCATGCTCAGGTGTCTCTACGCTGATGACCGTCTCGAAGATCGTGCGTTCGCCGTCCTGGATCCACTGTCCCATCGAGTGGAGGTCGGTGGTGAGATCTACGCTGGCGGGGTAGATGCCCTTGCCGTCCTTACCCTCGCTCTCGCCGAAGAGTTGCTTCCACCATTCGGCTATGAAGTGGAGCTTGGGTTGGTAGTTGGCGAGGATCTCTATCTTTTTGCCTGCGGCATAGAGGGCATAGCGTGTGGCGGCATACTGTGCTGCGGGATTCTCTGCGAAAGGTGCGGCTGCCGTCTTCTCCATATCCTGAGCACCGCGCACGAGCTGGTCGATATCGAAGCCGGCCACGGCAATAGGCAGCAGGCCTACGGGGGTGAGCACGCTGAAGCGGCCGCCCACGTTGTCGGGAATTACGAAGCTCTTGTAGCCTTCCTTGTCGGCGCAGGTGCGGGCAGCGCCACGCTTAGCGTCGGTAATGGCCACGATGACTTTGCGGGCCACGTCCTTGCCGCGCTGATCCTCGCACTGCTTCTTCAGCAGACGGAAAGCGAGGGCCGTCTCGGTGGTGGTGCCACTCTTGGAGATATTGATGACGCCGAAGCGCTTGCCGCTGAGGTAAGCCGTCAGCTCGCTCAGGTAGTCCTCGCCGATGTTGTTGCCGGCAAAGAGGATCACAGGATTCTTGCCGTCGGCAACGAGCCACTGGAAGCTATTGCTCAGAGCTTCGATGACAGCCTTGGCACCGAGGTAGCTGCCGCCGATGCCGGCCACTACTACGGCGTCGCACTCGCTGCGCAACGTGGCTGCCGTGGCCTTGATCTCGTCGAGGAAGGCAGGGGTGATGCTGCTGGGCAGGTGCAGCCAGCCGAGGAAATCGTTGCCGGGGCATGTGCCAGCCTCCAGCGCCTTCTGTGCTTCAGCCACACGCTCGGCGTACCCGTTGATAGTCTCTGCGCTCACGAAAGGAGCGGTCTTGGTGATGTCGAGTTTAATCATTTCTAATAATATTTTGGTTCATTACAAAACAAAGAAGCCCGACGACCTCTGTCGTCAGGCAGGCTGCGGTCAGCGGAAGCTGTCCGTAAGTAGTTTGATTTCTATCGTTGGAGCTATACGCTCGTAAAGGATATTGTAGACGGCGTCGAGGATGGGCATGTTCACGTGCAGGTGGCGGTTGATCTCCTTCATGCACTTAGTGCCGAAATAGCCCTCGGCTATCATCTCCATCTCCACCTGGGCGCTCTTGACGCTGTAGCCCTGCCCTATCATCTGGCCGAAGACGCGATTGCGCGAGAACTGGCTGTAGCCCGTGACGATAAGGTCGCCCATATAGCAGCTCTCGAAAATACTGCGATTGATGGGGTGCACGGTGGAGAGGAAACGGTTCATCTCCTGCAAGGCATTGGCCATGAGCACGGCTTGGAAGTTGTCGCCATACTTGAGGCCCTTGCAGATACCGGCCGCTATGGCGTAGACATTCTTCAGCACGGAGGCGTATTCGATGCCTATGACGTCGCGCGAAGTCTTGGTCTTGACGTAGCTTGAAGCCATCATATCCGCGAAGTCCTGAGCCCGTTGCTCGTCGCTACACCCCACGGTGAGATACGTCAGGCGGCCCAAGGCTACCTCCTCGGCATGAGAGGGGCCGGCGATGACGGCCAAGTTCTCATCGGGCACGTTATAGAGCTGGTGGAAGAATTCCGAGACGCAGAGGTTCTCGTCGGGCACGATGCCCTTGATGGCCGTTACGTTAAACTTGTCGCGCAGCCTTACTTTCAGTTTCTTCAGGTGCCCTTTCAGGTAGGGCGACGGCGTCACCCACACGAGCGTATCGCTGTTCTCTACGACTTTGTTTATATCTGAAGAGAAATCTATGCGGCTGACATCGAAGTGCACGCTCGTCAGGTAGGCGGGATTATGGCTCAGGCGCTTGAAGTCCTCGATGCGGTCGTCGCGACGAAGATACCAAGAGATGCGCTCGTTCTTCTCGAGCATCATCTTGGCAATAGCCGTCGCCCACGAGCCGCCGCCCATGACGGCGATGCGCCCGACGCCAGACGTCCTGACGCCTTCGTCATCCTTTGGCGTGGACGAAGCTGCCTTCGTGTCTTGACTCCAGAATCCTAACATTCTACTTTACTTAAGATGTCTTCTATTTCCTGAACACTGGGTTTCTCTATCTCCAGCTTATATTTCTTGATGACCTCGCCAATCTGCTGCTGCACCTTCTGTGCCTTCTGGCCAGCAAGGTCGCTGACAAGGTTGTAGCCACACTTGTTGAGGATGGGCACGAGATCCTCATGGAAACCGAGGGCCGTGAAGGCTTCGGGCTTGTCCTTGGGGATGCGCTTCTCAGGTTTCATCTGCGGGAAGAGCATGATCTCGCCGATGGCGAACTTGCCCGTCATGAGCATCGTCAGGCGGTCGATACCGATGCCGATGCCCGAGGTCGGGGGCATTCCATATTGCAGGGCGCGCAGGAAGTCGTGGTCGATGATCATGGCCTCGTCGTCGCCTTTAGCAGCCAGGCGCATCTGCTCCTTGAAGCGCTCCTCCTGATCGATGGGGTCGTTGAGCTCAGAGTAGGCATTGGCCAGTTCCTTACCGTTCACCATCAGCTCGAAGCGCTCCGTGAGGCCGGGCTTGGAACGGTGCATCTTTGTCAAGGGCGACATCTCCACAGGATAGTCGGTGATGAAAGTAGGCTGAATGAAGGAGCCCTCGCAGAACTCGCCGAAGAGTTCGTCGATGAGTTTGCCCTTGCCCATGGTCTCGTCCACTTCCATGCCTTTCTCCTTGCAGAAGGCGCGGATCTCGTCCTCGCTCTTGCCGTCGCAGTCGAAACCTGTTTTCTCCTTGATGGCATCGAGGATTGGCAGACGGCGGTAAGGGGCCTTGAACGAGATGACGTTGCCGTCGATCTCCACTTCCGGCTTACCATTGACTGCTGTGCATATCTCTTCGAGCATCCGCTCGGTGAACGACATCATCCAGTTATAGTCCTTATACGAGACGTAGAGCTCCATACAAGTGAACTCGGGATTGTGCGTCTTGTCCATACCCTCGTTGCGGAAGTTCTTGCCCATCTCATAGACGCCCTCGAAGCCGCCCACGATGAGGCGCTTCAGGTAGAGCTCGGTGGCGATGCGCATATACATATCTTGATTGAGGGCATTGAAATGCGTGATGAACGGACGGGCCGAAGCGCCACCGGCGATGCTCTGCAGTATAGGAGTCTCCACCTCGGTGTAGCCGGCCTCGTCGAGGATACGGCGCATAGTGCGGACGATTACGGCGCGTTTCTTGAACGTCTCCTTCACACCGGCGTTGACGATGAGGTCGACGTAGCGTTGGCGATAGCGCAGCTCGGGGTCGTCGAACGAGTCGTAGACATTACCGTCGGCATCGGTCTTCACGATGGGCAGAGGCTTCAGGCTCTTGCTCAACAGCTTCATCTCCATTACGTGAACCGAGATCTCGCCCGTCTTAGTGCGGAAAACATAACCCTTCACGCCGATGAAGTCGCCGAGGTCCAGCAGCTTCTTGAATACGACATTATAGAGGTCCTTGTCGTCGCCAGGACAGATGGCATCGCGCTGCACATACACTTGAATCCTTCCCTTCGAATCCTGCAGTTCGGCAAAAGCAGCCTTGCCCATGATGCGCTTGCTCATGACGCGGCCGGCGATGCTCACCACGGGGCTGTTCTCGGGCGATGCTGTCTCGCGGACATCATTGCCCTCCTCGTCCTTGCCTACGATGGGCAGGTCCACGAAGTCGCGCACGATATCTGCGCTCCAGGCCGTTACGGGAAACTCTGCTGCGGGGTAAGGCTCGATGCCCATATCGCACAAAGCCTGCATATTCTGGCGGCGAACAATCTCCTGTTCGCTCAACTCAAGTACTTTTAAATCCATGTAAGATATTTGCTGTTTTATGTTTAATTCTTGTCTTTCCGCTGCAAAGGTACAACAAAAAAATGATTTCAGCAGATTTAATGACATAAAGATATTTAAAAGAAGGAGTTTTTCACTTGCCATTAAAAAAAAAGACGTATTTTTGTGGCGTAAAACTCTAAAAACAACTATAACTGTTACTATTATTCCCATGAAAGAAGCATTGATTAAGCAATCTTACGAGATTGCACGAGAGCGCTACGCTGCCATCGGCGTTGACACCGACAAGGCTATTCAACAACTCGAACAGACACCAATCAGTCTCCACTGCTGGCAGACCGACGACGTTGTGGGCTTCGAGCGCAACGATGCCCTGAGCGGAGGCATCCAGACTACCGGCAACTACCCCGGCCGCGCACGCAATATCGATGAGGTTCGCGCAGACGTTGCATTCGCCAAGAGCCTGCTCGCCGGCAACCACCGCTTAAACCTCCACGAGATCTACGGCGATTTCGGCGGACAGTTCGTCGACCGCGACCAAGTGGAAATCAAGCACTTCGAAAGCTGGATTCAGTGGGCCAAGGAGCAGGGCATGAAGCTCGACTTCAACAGCACCAGCTTCTCGCACCCCAAGAGCGGCAACCTCACGCTATCGAATCCCGACCCCGCCATACGCGAGTTCTGGATTGAGCACACGAAGCGCTGCCGACGCATTGCCGACGCCATGGGACGGGCTCAGGGCGACCCCGCAATCATGAACATTTGGGTGCACGACGGCTCGAAGGACCTCACCGTAGAGCGCAAGCGCTATCGCGAGATCTTCGCCGAGAGCCTCGACAAGATACTCGCAGAGGACCTGCCCGGAATGAAGACTTGCCTCGAGGCCAAGCTCTTCGGCATCGGGCTCGAGAGCTACACCGTGGGCTCGCACGACTTCGTAGCCGGCTACTGCGCAACGCGAAAGCTGATGTACACCCTCGACACCGGCCACTACGAACAGACCGAGAACGTCAGCGACATGGTGGCCTCGCTGCTCCTCTTCGTGCCAGAACTGATGCTGCACGTCTCACGTCCTATCCGCTGGGACAGCGACCACGTCACCATCATGAACGACCAGACGCTCGACCTCTTCAAGGAACTCATCCGTGCCGATGCCCTCCACCGCGCACACATCGGCCTCGACTACTTCGACGCCTCGATCAACCGTATCGGAGCTTATATTATAGGTACGCGTGCAACACAGAAGTGCCTCCTGCAAGCACTGCTCGAGCCGCTGGCCAAGCTGCGCGAATACGAGGATGCCGGCCAGAACTTCGAACGCCTCGCACTGCTCGAGGAAGCCAAGTCCCTGCCCTTCGGCGCCGTCTTCGACTATTTCAACCTCAAGAACAACGTGCCCGTCGGCGAGGAATTCATTCCCGCCATTCAGGAGTATGAGAAGAACGTAACAAGCAAACGATAACCCTACAGCTGACTATGGGTAAGACATCATCCCTGAAGAGCACCATCGCGGTGTCTCTGAACAACTACCTCGATGCCGGTGCCATCGTGGCCGGTGCCAGCGGCATCACGCTCTGGAAGAACTACCTCGACCTTAGCGAGATGCACCTCGGATGGCTGAACGCCATCAGCGCCAACGCCCTGGGCGCTGCCATCGGAGCCATCATCGGCGGCTTCCTGGCCGACAAATTCGGCCGCAAGTTCATCTTCACCTACAACCTGCTGGTCTATATGTTGGGCGTGCTCATCGTCATGCTCTCTACAAACTTCCCGATGCTCCTGTGCGGTTTCCTCATCACGGGCATCTCGGTAGGCGTCGGCGTGCCAGCCTCGTGGACATATATCTCCGAGAGCTCAGAGGCCAACAACCGCGGACGCAATATCTGCATCTCGCAGATGTCGTGGGGCTTTGGACCTATGATCATCCTGCTGTTCGGGATGTTGTTTGCCCCTGGAGGTTATCTCTATGGTTTTGTAGAATCACTGGCTCATGCCATAATCGGAGCAGATGCCGCCCAGGCTGCCGTGGAGGTTTTCTCCTCGCGCGTTGTCTTCTTGACACTGTTCGTCGTGGCCTTCATAGCCTGGACACTGCAGCGCCAGTTGGAGGAGAGTAAGGAGTTTACAAAAACCACCCATGGTGAGGTCACCCTTACTGCTTCGGAGGGCGAAAAGGGGGCCAGCAGCTCCATTATCGACAACATCAAAGCGCTCTTCACCAACAAGACAGCCATCAAGACCGTTGCCTTCCTGGCCGTAATCTACCTGACGTGGAACCTCGTGGCCTCGGTCATGGGCTTCTTCCAGCCGCACATCTACGAGACGGCCGGCGGCCTGAGCAACGAATATGCCAACATGCTAAGTTGCGTGGGATGGCTCGTAGTGGTGGTCGTCACCTTCGGCCTGTCGTTCTTGATCGACCGCCTGCCGCATAAGCTTTTCTACGTACTGGGTCTCGTAGCCGCTATCGCCACATGGGTGGTCATCATCCGAGGCGTCACGGGCGTGGGCAGTCTATGGGCATTCTCCATCCTCTGGGGCATCAACGGCGGATTGAGCGTGCAGGTCTTCTACGCTCTCTGGGGCAGCGAACTCTTCCCTGCCAAGTTCCGCGCCGGTGCCCAGGGCCTGATGTTCTTCATCGTACGCGGTCTCTCCGCAGCCTGGGGCCTCGTCTTCACCTATATCTATGGCGAGAATGGCGAAGGCTTCACCCTAGCCGCCTGGTGCATGGTCGCCCTGCTGCTTGTCTCGCTCATCGTAGGCATCATCGGAGCTCCCGACACCCGCGGCAAAACTCTCGCCCAGATTACCAAAGAACGCTACGGGAACATCTAATTCCTTTTTCAACCACGTCTATGCGCACGACCATACAGAAAATGCTTATGACGGCGGCTCTCCTTTGGAGCGCCACCACCCTGGCTGCTCAGCCTCGCATCTCTATTTTCTTTGACCACGTGGCAGAGATAGCCCGCCAGGAAAATATATCAGTTCGCGAGGCATGCGAGCGCGTCCGCAAACTCGGATATGAAGGCATCGATGTCCGTGTGAATATGAAGGACACCGATTTGCGGATGCTGGACTCTCTGGGGTTCGAGAACGCCTCAGCTATCGCCGACATAAATTTCGTAAGGGGAGAGCAGAGAGAGAGTTGCCGGCAAGCTATTGACTTTATGCACAAGCACGGCTACACGCGCTTGCTGGTAATCCCTGGATTGCTGCCAGAAAATGCTTCGACACAGTTGATGGAAGACGTCTGCAACAGGATTGCCGCGTTCGCAAAGGAAGCAAGCGGCGAAGGCATAGATGTCATGGTTGAGGACTACGATAATCCTCGGTCGCCTTGCTATAACACTATGACTTTGGATCACCTCTTCGCAGCCTCACCACGGCTTAATCATGCATTCGATACTGGCAACTACCTGTTCTGCGGCGACGATGTGATGACAGCTCTGCACCATTTCAGAGAGAGAATCCATCACGTGCATCTTAAGGACCGCAAGGCAGAGCACGACTATGCTTCGTTGCCTATTGGCACGGGCATTATGCCGTTGAAGGATGTAGTTTGCGAGCTAGTGCGCAGCGGCTATGATGGCTGGCTTTGCGTGGAGCACTTTGGAGCGCCACATATGTTAGACTTTGCAAGGCTGTCGATCAACAACGTTAAAGAGGCTTTGAAAGAGTGCCGCTAAACGTCAGCCAACTGACAAGCACAACGTAACTGACAGGTACAGACAAAAGCCTTCCCTCGGGAAGGCTTTTTGCTTTTTGAGACCCGCAGGAAACGAAAACAGCCTCCCATATGAGAGGCTGTTGCGGTGCGTACGGGGCTCGCGCTCGGCGACGAAGGAGACGCTTTCGAAGCGGAGCGGAGAAAGAACCCTGACCCCAGGGGCACGAGGTTTGAGACCCGCAGGAAACAAAAACAGCCTCTCAATATGAGAGGCCGTTGCGGTGCGTACGGGGCTCGAACCCGTGACCCCATGCGTGACAGGCATGTATTCTAACCAGACTGAACTAACGCACCGTGTGGAGCGGCAAACGAGACTCGAACTCGCGACCCCGACCTTGGCAAGGTCGTGCTCTACCAACTGAGCTATTGCCGCAAAATTGTTGAGTGGGCGGAGATGGATTCGAACCACCGAAGGTAAAAACCAGCAGATTTACAGTCTGCCCCATTTGGCCACTCTGGTATCCGCCCAGACAAACAATGTTGTCAAAGAATTGAAGTGACTCCGGCGGGATTCAAACCCACAACCTTCTGATCCGTAGTCAGATGCTCTATTCAATTGAGCTACGGAGCCGTCTCCATTTTTTGTGGGCGCTGACGGATTCGAACCGCCGACCCTCTGCTTGTAAGGCAGATGCTCTGAACCAGCTGAGCTAAGCGCCCTCTCGAGTAAGCTTGATGTGTTAGGCATCGTCTTTCTTTCTCGAAAGCGGGTGCAAAGGTAGGGCGTTTTCGCGAAACCACCAAATGTTTTCATGATTTTTTTTGTTCTTTGTGCAAAAATATCTACTTTTGCACCGCCAAAGCGCTATTTGGCACGTGTTCTATACTTATTTTTTAATTTAAAGCTTAAAATCAAAAGTAATGAAAAGAAGACTTCTTCTTGCTGCTTTCGTGGCTTATGCTACGGTTGCAGCCGCCCAGCTCAACGTCCAGTTACATTACGACCTGGGTCATGACTTGTATGGTTCCGAGCTCTCGAATCGTCCTCGTCTGACAGCAACCGTTGAGAATTTCACCCCCGATGCCTGGGGTAGCACCTTTTTCTTCATCGACGCCGACCTTGGCGGAAACGTGGTGAAGAGCGCTTACGGCGAGATAGCCCGTGAGCTTAAGTTCTGGAAAGCGCCCATCGCCCTGCACCTTGAGTACAATGGCGGTCTGCAGCGCGCCGCCTATGGCTATGACGATGCCTACCTGGCCGGTGCCGCCTGGAACTGGGCCAGCAAGGATTTCTCGCGAACGTTTTCCGTTCAACTGATGTACAAATACCTTGCCCACAGACGCAACCACGGAGGCACGAGCCATAGCGTTCAGCTCACAGAGGTCTGGGGCTTGCAGTTTGCGCGGGGACTGATGACGTTCTCCGGCTATTGCGACCTATGGTATGACAAGGGAGTATCGGGCCGGGTCGTACTGATGAGTGAGCCTCAGCTGTGGTTCAACCTCTACCGCCTGCCGCGCATCAACGACTCTGCCAAGTGGAGCGTAGGCACCGAATTGGAGGTATCCAACAATCTGGTGTGGCCGGCTGATGGCATCAACAACAGGTTCTATGTTATTCCCACGCTGGCTATGAAATGGACATTTTAATGGCAAGTATAAAAGAAGGCCGGAGGATTATCCTTCGGCCTTCTTTTCGTATATAGGTTCTATGATGTTAAGCAGCTTAATCGTAGCCTTGATGGCCGCTTCAGTCTGGTCGGCATCGAGGGCATGTGTGCGATACGTTTTCTCTTCAAACACCCACTCGATGGTCGTCTGCACGAGAGCGTCGGTTCGTCCGCCGGGAGGAATTGTCACGGTGTAGTTCGAGAGCCATGGGAACTGCCGCCCGAGGCTGTCGCGATAGATATGGCGCACGGCACGCACGAAGGCATCGTACTGTCCGTCGCCCTGCGCACTCTCTTCGTAGATGGCGCCGTTGACTTGCAGGCGCACCTGCGCCATAGGCCTCAGTCCGTAGGCTGTGCTCACCATGTATGAGATCAGGCACACGCTATCGTTCATCTCGCTATGGTGGAGCACGTCACGAATGATGAACGGCAGGTCCTCCTGCGTCACATGTTCTTTTTTGTCGCCGAGCTCGGTGATACGGTCGGTGACTTTTTTCATGTCCTCGTCGCTGAGGTCGAGGCCGAGCTCTTCGAGATTGAGTCTGAGGCTCGCCTGACCGCTGCTCTTTCCGAGGGCATATTCGCGGCGTCGGCCGAATCGCTCAGGCTTCAGGGCGTTCTGGTAGAGGCTGTCCTTCTCATCGCCGTCGGCATGAACGCCGGCCACTTGCGTAAAGACGGCGCTGCCGGTAATAGGCTTATTAGGTGGAATTGCGATGCCGCTGTAGCTCTCCACCATGTGCGCCACCTTATTGAGTTCCTCCTCATTGATGTTGGTCTGAGCGTTGAAGTGGTCTTTGAGAATAGCTTGAACGCTTGCCAATGGCGCATTGCCGGCCCTCTCTCCAAGCCCGTTGATGGCAGTGTGCAGTCCGCGAGCTCCGCCGAACACTGCTGCCATTACGTTTGACACGGCAAGGTCGTAGTCGTTGTGAGCATGGAAATCAAAATGTATGTCGGGATATCGAGCGACCATTTTCTTGGTGAAGTCCAGCGTCTCCAACGGGTTAAGTATGCCGAGCGTGTCGGGCAGCATAATTCTCGCCACAGGCAAGTCAAGAATACCGTTGATGAAGTTGAACACATACTCCGCGTCAGTCTTCATTCCCCCACTCCAATCTTCGAGGTATAGGTTCACGGTCACTTGCTGCTCAGCCGCCATTATCACATTACGTCGGACGTCGGCCAAGTGCTCTGCAGGTGTCTTGGCCAGCTGGCCTTCGCAGTGGCGCCGCGATCCTTTACACAATAGATTAATTGTACGCGCGCCCGCACGCGTGAGCCATTCGAGGCTCTTGCCGTTATCTACAAATCCCAGCACTTCCACTCTCGGGAGCAAGCCTTTGGGCCCGGCCCATCGCGTGATGCGCCGCACGGCCTCGAGTTCTCCGTCGCTGACGCGTGCCGAGGCCACCTCTACGCGGTCGACATGGAGGTCCTCGAGCAGTGCACGGCAGATCATCAGCTTCTCATGTGGCATGAAGCTGACGCCGCTCGTCTGTTCACCATCGCGAAGCGTGGTGTCCATTATCTCTACTTTTCTCACTCTTTCAGCCCCGTTCATACGCCTGAATCTTATCTTTTGTTGCCAGAAGGAAATCGATGTCGTCGAGTCCGTGCATGAGGCAGTATTTCTTGTAGCCGTTGATGTTGAAGTGTTCGGAGCGGCCTGTGGTGAGGTTTGTGACGGTCTGTGCCGGCAGGTCCACGCGCACCTGTGCCCGCGGATTGTTGTCGATAGTGCCGAACAGCTCTTGCTGGAACTCAGGCGTCACCTCTATTGGCAGCACGAAGCAGTTGAGCAAGTTGTTGCGATGTATGTCGGCAAAGCTGGTGCTGATGACCACGCGCACGCCATAGCCGGCGATGGCCCATGCCGCATGCTCACGACTGCTGCCGCTGCCCCAGTTCTGTCCTGCCACGATTATTTGGTTCACGCCCTCGTGCGGAGCCTCCTCAAAGGGATGCCTGTTCATCACAAAGTCGGCAACAGGGCGCCCTTCGGCATCGAAGCGCAGGTCGTGCATGAACGCCTCGCCGAAGAACTGTGGGTCGCGAGTCGTGCTTGCCAGATAACGGGCCGGAATAATCAGGTCCGTATTGCAGTTATCTATTGCAATAGGTATGCAAGAGGACTGTATGATATCGAATTCCTTTTTCATGGCTACATAAACGTTCTTGGGTCGGTAATAACTCCTGTTATCGCGCTGGCAGCTACTGTCATCGGTGAAGCGAGAATGGTGCGTGCGCCCGGACCTTGGCGACCGACGAAGTTGCGGTTCGACGTCGAGAGACATAGCTTTCCGGCCGGCACCTTGTCGGCATTCATGGCCAGACAGGCCGAGCACGACGGCAGGCGCAGTTCGAATCCGGCCTCCTCGAGCACTCGGTCTATGCCCTCGTCAATAATTTGCCTTCGCACAGCCCACGAGCCCGGCACGAGCCACGCTACCACGTCCTGCGCCTTCCTACGCCCCTTAACGATTGAGGCGAATGCGCGGAAATCCTCAATGCGCCCATTGGTGCATGCTCCGAGGAAGACGTAGTCCACGGGAGTGCCCATAAGCTCTTGCCCGGGTTGGAACTCCATATATTGCAGTTGCGCCTGCAACTGGCTTATGGCCTGTGCCGCACTCTCCGATGAGTCTGCAGCCGCAGCCACTTCTTCGAGCGTTGGTATGCGCCCATCCACTGCTATGCCCGCTCCCGGGTTAGTGCCGTAAGTTATGCGTGGCGTGATATCTTCGGCACGGAAGGTGAGTTCACGGTCGAACACGGCATCGTCATCGGAGCGCAGCGAGCGCCACTGCTCCACGGCACGATCCCACGCTTCGCCCGTTGGCGCACACTCACGTCCACGCAGATATTCGAACGTGACCTCGTCGGGGGCTATCAGTCCAGCACGCGAACCCATCTCGATTGAGAGGTTCGAGAGCGTGAGCCGGCCTTCCATCGACATCGAACGGATTGCCGAGCCGGCATATTCCACGGCATAGCCCGTAGCGCCGCCTGTAGTCATCTGTGCCATCAGGTAGAGTGCCACATCCTTCGCTGTGACGCCCGGTGCCAGTGTGCCTTCTACGTTTATACGCATCGTCTTGGGCTTCTGCTGAAGAATGCACTGCGATGCCAGCACCTGCGCCACTTCGCTGGTGCCTATGCCTATGGCAATGGCTCCCACGGCGCCGTGAGTCGAGGTGTGTGAGTCGCCGCAGACGATTGTCATACCCGGCAGCGAGAGCCCCTTTTCGGGACCTACTACATGTATGATGCCATTGTCTTTCGAACCGGGAGCGAAATAGCTGATGCCAAAGTCCTTGCAGTTGTGTTCGAGAGCCTCGATCTGCTTTTTGCCAATAGGCAACGGCTGCTCTTCGGTGCTCGGCGTGTTGTGGTCGGGCATGGCAATGACCTGCTTCGGGCGCATGACCTGGAGCCCCTTGTCGCGCAGCACATCGAAGGCTTGCGGCGACGTCACTTCGTGAACGTAGAGGCGGTCTATGTAGAGTTGCGTGGGGCCGTCGTCAATGTTTTGTATGACGTGTGCATCCCATATCTTATCGAAGAGGGTTTTCATGCTGTTGAGCTATGTGGGGTGAGTAGTATTAAGATGTGATTCGAGCAGCCTTACTTGGCAAAGTTGCGCGACGCGAATGGCAGCGCCTGACGCAGCGAGTGGCGCCAATATTCCCAGTTGTGCACTCCGTTGCGCACGCGGAACTCAGCTTTGATGCCCGAGAGGCGCATCTTCTTGTAGAGCTCGAAGGTGTCGCCCAGCAGACCGTCGTCGTCGCCACAGTCGAGGGTCCAGGCCACGGTACGAAGCTGCTGGCGCACGGCGTCGTCGGCATTGTCCATGAAGGTGAGCGCCGAGTTGTCGTGCACGCCTTGCATTGTGTAGAACATACGCGTCTTCTCGCCATTGGGGCCAGGTCGCCCTTCGCCGCTGTTGAGCCACGGGCTCATGGCGTAGCACGACGAGAACTTGTCGGGGTGGCGCTGGCAATAGCCTACGCTGCCGCCTCCGCCCATTGAGAGCCCCATGACAGCTCGATGCGCCTTGTCGCCAATGCCTCTGTATTTCTGTTCGGCCGCAGGAATGAGTTCGTTGAAGAAGAAGTTCTCATAGGCCCAACCTTCCATATTGAAATATCCGTTGGGCGTGTTGTTGACATCGGGGCCTCCTGCGTTAGGCATAATGACGACCACGGGCACCGTCTCGCCGCTCTCGATAAGCTCGTCGGCGATTTCTCTCATCTGTCCCTTCTGGTCCCAGGCCGTGTAGGTGTCGGTCAAGCCGTGCAGCAAGTACACCACGGGCAACTTGCCGGTAGTCTTTTCGTAGCCCGAGGGCAGATAGACGTTGTAGCGCACGGTGGCGCCAAGGACTTGACTGCGGATGCTGTCGGTGACGACGCGACCGGCATAGGTAAGCGCACTAGCGAAGGTAAGCGCTGCGAGCAGGAATGTTCGTTTCATAGTCTTAAGCTTATTTCTTAAACTTATTGATACAGTCGATATACGCCTCGACGGATGCCGTGACGATGTCGGTGTTGGCTCCGAAGCCGTAGTAGAGGTGGCCGTCGTACTCCACCTGCATGTGCACTTTACCCACGTCGTCAGAGCCTTTGGATATAGCCTGTATAGTGAATTCCTTGAGAGTCATCTGCCGACGTATGATTGTCTTCAGGGCTTTGATTGCAGCGTCAACAGGTCCGTTGCCGCTGGCCGAGGCCTCAAAGCGTTCGCCGCTGATGTTCAAGCCAATAGCCGCTACGCTGCGCACGCCCTTGCCTGTCGTCACCTGCAGGTACTCCAGTTTTATGGCATGCGATGCCGTGCGGTCGGCTCCTGCCAGCATGAGAATGTCGTCGTCGGTGAGTTCTTTCTTCTGGTCGGCCAGCAGGAGGAAGGCTTCGTAGGTCTTGTCGAGAGCCTCGTCGGAGAGCTCTATGCCGAGCGTCTGCAGGCGGTGCTTCAGCGCAGCATGACCGCTGCGTGCCGTCAGCACTATGCTGTTGTCGTCGATGCCTACGTCTTTAGGATCAATGATTTCGTATGTCTCCACGTTCTTGAGCACGCCGTCCTGGTGAATACCGCTGGAGTGTGCGAAAGCGTTGCGCCCAACAATAGCCTTGTTGGGCTGCACGGGCATATTCATGAGCGACGACACCAGCCTCGACGTGGGATAGATCTTCTGCGTGCTGATATTTGTCTCTATGCCTAAGCCCTTGTGGCATTTCAAGATCATGGCAACTTCCTCGAGCGAGGTGTTGCCGGCGCGCTCGCCTATACCGTTGATGGTCACTTCGGCCTGGCGGGCGCCTGCGATGATGCCGGCCATGGTGTTTGCCGTAGCCATGCCGAGGTCGTTGTGGCAGTGAGTGGAGAGTATAGCCTTCCCTGCAGACAGCCCATCGACGTGCTCCATGAGGTATTTTATCTTCGCCCCGAACTCTCCGGGCAGGCAGTAGCCAGTGGTGTCGGGGATATTGCATACGGTGGCCCCGGCTTTTACCACGGCCTCTATCACGCGTGCGAGGTATTCGTTGTCGGTGCGCCCGGCGTCCTCGGCGTAGAATTCCACGTCGTCGACGAAGCGCTTGGCATACTTCACCGCTGCCACGGCTCGCTCGATTATCTCTTCGCGGGTGGAGTTGAACTTATATTTAATGTGGTAGTCCGACGTGCCTATGCCAGTGTGTATGCGTTTGTGCTTGGCATACTGCAACGATTCTACGGCCACGTCAATATCGCGCGGCACGGCGCGCGTTAGTGCGCAAATGGTGGGCCACGTTACTGCCTTTGAGATTTCTACTACACTATTGAAGTCGCCCGGCGACGAGATGGGGAACCCGGCCTCAATGACGTCAACGCCGAGAGCCTCGAGCTGCTTGGCCACTTGAATCTTTTCTACGGTGTTGAGTTGGCATCCGGGCACCTGCTCGCCGTCGCGCAGTGTCGTGTCGAAAATAAATAGTCTGTCGCTCATTGTGCTTATGATTTAAGAAAATCGGCACAAAAATACAGCATTCTGCTTACACAAGCAAAGAAAAAGGGCAGTTTTTCTATCAACGCCGTCAAAATGATCTCAGAACCGGCCGCCGCCACCGAAACCGCCGCCGAAGCCGCCACCATTGCCGCCTCTGTTGCCACCGCCGCCGTTGCCGCCACGGTCGCCGCCTCGGTTGCCGCCGTCGCGAGAGCCTTCGCCGTCACCGCCTTCGCCCCGCTCTCGGTTACGCTCACGATTGCCGCCAACGTTACGCCCGCCGAACATATTGAAACGGTAGGTGAACGTGAGCATACCGTAGGACACTATGCGCTCGCTGTCGGAGTCGGTGCGCGCCGTGGCAGAGATATTGCGGTTGACCATATCGCGCTGCCCGAGGATGTCGTTCCAGCGCAGCGTGAGGATTGCCTGGCGCCGCTTGAGGAAGGAGTAGGAGGCCTGTGCGTTCCATATCCACTGGTTGGTGTTCATGATGGCTTCAGCATAGCCTCGGCGACTGTTCTGGTTGATGTCGGTCGACAGGTTGAGACCGAACCAGAAGTTGTAGTTAGCGCTTACGCCGTAGCTGAAGTTGTAGGTGTCGAGGTTCGAGGCCGCGGTGGCCGAGGCGCGGTTGCGCTGGTAGCCGAAGTTGGCATGGAGGTTGATCTCGAAATTGTCCTTGGTGTAGCTGTTGCCTTCGTCGTCGAAACCGCGGCTGCGATCATATTCGTCGCGGAAGGTCAGTCGCAGGCCCTGGCGCATGTTGTTGGAGTTGACAACGTTCTTCACCGTGATGCCCGCGGGTGCGCCGGCGGCAATGTCCTCTGCCTTAGAGGTCTGATAGACGTAACCATTTGCTGTGGTATGGTTATATGAAGTGTTGGTGTTTATGCGGAAGCGCTGGTCCTTGAAGGCTGTGTTGAAATTGAAGTTGGTGCTTGCGTTCCAGTTGCCGTTGATGTTCACGGGCATAGTCACGCGACCGCCCGTCACCTCGTTGTACTCCGTGCGGCTGGCCGTGGCGTTGCGCGTGGTGTTGAACGAGGAGTTGAAGTTGTAGGAGCGCTGGTAGTCGGGCTGCGAGAGTCGCCACTCCACACGTGCGTTGTGGTTGAACGAGGGGCTCAGCTCGGGGTTACCCAGGCGTATGGCCAGTGGGTTGGCGTTGGAGAGTGTGTCGGGTATGAGGTCGGTGATTGAGGGTTGCCCCGTCTGTCCGCCGTAGCGTGCCTCCACCTGATGCTGACGCGTGAAGCGGTAGCGGAAGTTCACCGTCGGCGACCAGTTGAAGAACGTGCGCCTGAGGTCGTAGTGCTTCCATCCCTTAGTGTAGTCGACGGCATTGACCTGTGGCTGCAGGTTCACGCCCAGGTTGAAGCGCACCTTCGAGTTCACGAGTCGGTACTGCAGGCGGATGTCGTGGTTCTGATAGCGGTTCTCGGTGTAGTTGCACTGCGCAGTGTCGGGCGTGGCCCAGTCGAGGTGGCCGTCGTAGTTGTCGATACCGAGGAAGTGCAGGTCGACAAACGGGTCGAAGATACTGGCCACGGTGCGGTCGCGGTCGTTGTAGCGATAGCTGTAGTTATATGAGAACTGCAGGAACTGTCCTGTGGCAATGGGCTCGGTGTAGGAGAAGCGCGTCGAGATGTTACGTCCTATGTTGCGCGAGTCGTCGTACTGAATCTTGTGATAGATGGAGTCTTCGCCCGTGATGGCGAGAATCTGGTAGTAATCGATTTGCGAGAATGAGCTGCTGTTGCCGTCGTTCTGATTGAGGCCGCCGTTGACATTGAGCGTCATGTTGCGCCCTGGCTTCTGCAGGCGGCGGTTCACCTGCACCGACATCGAGCCGCTGATGGCATCAGAGGCATTGCGGTTGGCGCCCAGGTTGTGGTTTACGCCTATGCTGCGCAGCTCTTCCAGCTGTTTCAGAGGATCGGTGACGAGGGTGTAGGGGTCGTCGTTGAAGGTGGCGCTCTCGCTGCGCGAGTGGCTGCGATTGCCGTTGATGCTGAACTGGGGGCGTAGGAGAATGTTGGTCATCGTGTCGGGCTTCCACTCTATGCGCCAGTTGGTGTCGAACGAATTGCTGTGGCTGCCGTTGCTGCTCATGCGATTGCTGTAGGCGGCGTTGCGATTCTCGAAGTTCTGCGAGTTGCTCCACGAGCGCCCCGACGACTGGTTGAAGCGTCCCGAGGCTCCGCCGTTGAGCTCCAGCTTGTCCCACTCGAGGTTGAGGCTGGCCGCCACGTCCTGATTCTCCTGCATGCCGTTGCCGCGCGTATTGTCGGCATTGCCCACGATGCCGGCCTTCTGCTTGTCGAGGAAGCGGTAGACGTCGGCATGGGCCGTATAGCGCTCCTCGGTGCCATAGCCTGCCGTGACGCGGCCGAACCAGCCTCGGCGCCGGTCTTTCTTTATCTCGAGGTCGAGCACCGTCTGCTCCTCGCCGTCGTCGATGCCGGTGATGCGCGCCAGGTCGCTCTGCTTGTCGTAGGCTTTCACCTTGTCGACGATTTCGGCCGGGATGTTCTTGAGCACCAGCTGCTGGTTGTTGCCGAAGAACTCCTTGCCATCGACCAGGATCTGTTGCACCTGCTTGCCGTTGTGCGTTATCTTGCCGCTCTCGTCGATGACGATGCCGGGCAGTTTCTTTATAAGCTCCTCGACCATGGCGCCGGGCGGCAGCGAGAAAGCGGCGGCATTGTACATCACGGTGTCGTCGACGACGGTCATCTCTGGCATCTTGCCTTCGACGACGGTCTCCTTCATCATCGTAGCATCTTCCTTCAAGAGTATGTCGTTGACCTTCTTGTTGCCGCCCTTGCCGCTAAGATTCAGTGCAAACTGCTGAGTCTTGAAGCCCATGAACGACACCTTCAGCGTGTACTTGCCCACGGGCACGCCGGGAATCATAAACTGACCGTTGGCCTGCGTCTGCCGGCCGGCCACGAGCTTGCCCGTGCTGTCGTTCACCACGACGCTGGCCCCTGGCAGACCCTTGAGAGTAGAGCTCTCATAGACGGTGCCACGGACGTTGAACCACTGCGCTGCAGCGGGTGCGACTAAAAAAAATAAAGCGATGAGCGAGAGGGCCACCGCTAAAACTCTGTGGGAAGAATCCATCGGAGAAGCTCTGTTAAATTAGAATGTTCGTGTACTTTTATGACAAAGCTGTTACAATAAGGTTTAAGACTCGCGCAAAATTTCATCAGACGACTGCTGATGACTATCCAAGTTGAGCGAATAAAAGAAGCTAAACCCAGCCTCTGCAGAAGGCCAAGAGAACGTCCGGCGCTTCAAAAAAATTTTTATGATAATCCGCAATCTTACCACCAAAGAGACCGCAACGCGGTCTTCGCTTAATAACCGAGGGTACGAACGTAGCGAGCACCCCCGGTTAGCATACAATCGTGGAATATGCACTCTGGAAGAGTGCCCCATCATTCCAAGAGGGCGACCCCTCCAGGGTCGATTCCGATGCTGGCTGTCATCCGGGGGTGCTGCGCACACCCCGGTTATTGAGCGATGACGCTTCCAGCGT
>JAFRNY010000038.1 GCA_017429945.1 Bacteroidaceae bacterium | reverse complement strand
CGAGTTGACAAGTTGACGAGTTGACAAGTTGACGAGTTGACAAGTTGACGAGTTGACAAGTTGACGAGTTGACAAGTTGACGAGTTGACAAGTTGACGAGTTGACAAGTTGACAAGTTGACAAGTTGACGAGTTGACGAGTTGACAAGTTGACGAGTTGACAAATAGACAAAGAGGGCAGTCGCCTGTGTGGCTGCCCTCTTATTTTTACAAAAACAAAGCGGCTGCAGGGAGCTCTTCACAGGCACTACATTCTACACAACCGGTCGAACAGCCTTACACAACCGGTCGAACAGCCTTGCACAACCGGTCGAACAGCCTTACACAACCGGTCGAATGAGCTTACCCAACCGGTCGAATACGACTTTTTCAGCCGCAGCCTCAGCCACTGCCCCCTACATTCCCTAGAATTAACGCCAATTTATTAGGGCTATTTCGCGAAACCACCGCCCATGAGTAAAGCCACAGATCCCTTTGCACCTTGGCGCAAGCGCCACCCCTACCTTGTTGCCCTCCTAATTGTGCTGGCAATTGCATTGGCAGCAGCCGTTGTGTATGTTGCCGTACCACGGCAACAAAAGAATCAACTCTCGCCCAAAGAGCTGGCGCAACGCGACTCGGCTGCCCTGCACGTAGCCCTGATGCCCGTGCATGACTGCCTTCCCTTTTACCTTGCACAGCAGACTGGCATCTACGAGCGACTCGGCCTCGACCTGCGCATCCACACCCTTCAGGCACAGCTCGACACCGACACCGCCCTGGCCAACGGCCGCGTTCATGCCGCCTACAGCGACCTCGCCCGCGCCATCATGCTGCAGCAGGGCGGCACTGCAATCCGTGCAATAGCCGCCACCGACGGCGAGCTGCAGCTCATCAGCATGCGCCGAGGGCGTATCCGCCAACTCAACCAGCTGAAAGAGAAGATGGTGGCCGTAAGCCGCCACAGCATCACCGACTATTGGAGCGACCGCCTCACCGACAGCGCCGCCATCAGGCGTGCCGACATCTTCCGCCCACAGATCAACGACGTTCGCGTCCGCACCGACATGCTCTGCAACGCCACCATGGATGCGGCCTTCTTGCCTGAGCCGTACGCCAGCGAAGCCGTTGTCCGAGGCAACAAGAAGAACTTCAGCACCCGCGGACTGCAGCCCCGACTGGCCGCCATCGTGGCCACGCGCAAAGCCCTCGACGACCCCGACCGGCGTCGCCAACTGGAACTGTTGATGCAAGGCTATGCCGAAGTCGTTGCCAAAGCCAAACAAAACACGGCTATCACAGACAGCCTGCCCTCGCTGCTGCGCGAGCTGTGCCTGACGCCAGATTCACTGGCCACGCGTGTAGCTGCCAGCCTGCCATCATTCAAAGCCCTCACCACGCCTCAGGGCAGCGATGCAGAGACAGCCCTGCAATGGCTCCGCAGTCGTGGCAAAGTGAAGAAAGGCTACACTATCGACTCGCTCTTTTCGAGTCAGATTCCGCTTTAGCAACAAGAGCATAAACTCTCGTACGAGACGCAAACAGCGAAACTTTTCGGCTACCCTTAAACCAAGGATTCCTCTATTAAACTGCAACGGTTGCAAAACTGCAACAACTGCAACGCGGCAACAACCAGTGCCGGGCAGACAGTAACCGAAGGAATAATGGATTTCAGGCTAGCATCTCTGCTCAGAAGAAGCCTCTGAAGAGGGAGAAGAAGCGTGCGGTGATGCGGTGGCCTAGGGAGAACTGACGGCGGTAGTCTTCGGCATGGAAAATGGTGCAGTGCTGCTTGTCCTTCTCGAAGATGTCCTGGAGCTGCGCCGTCGTGGGACGGTCGAGGATGAAACTATTGACCTCGTAGTCGAAGAGGAATGATCGTGCGTCGAGGTTTGTGCTGCCTACAGTGCATAAGCGACCGTCGACCATCATGACCTTAGAGTGGTGGAATCCCGTCTGATTGTAGTAAACCTCGGCTCCTCGCTTTGCCATCTTCTTCATTTCGAGGCCTACGACATCGGGTGTTATAGGCACATCGCTCTTGGCCGAGACCATTATCTCGAGGCGAATTCCGCGCTTCAGCGCCCGGCGCATAGCCCTTCGCACGCTCTTGACGTTGACAGGATAGGGGTTTACAATCTGAATATGCTCTCGCGCAGCGTCAATTGCCGCCACGTAAGCCCGGCGCATATTCTTTGAGGTAGCATATGGCCTGCGGTCTACCACTCCCACTACCTTCTGCCCAGCTGTCGGCGTCTGATCGGGGAGCAGCGTCAGCTGGTTGTCGGCTACGTTGAGATATTTTTCGTCGAGGAGCACCTCGCCTGTCTGCTGCCACCACATACGCGCAAAGATTCGCTGGTACTGGGCCACGGCATCGCCAGTAAGCTGCATGTGCATATCGCGCCACTCTCCATACTCGGGACGCCCGTGGATGTAGTAGTCGGCCACGTTCATGCCGCCGGTGAAACATACAAGACCGTCGATGACAACAATCTTGCGGTGGTCGCGGTGGTAGGCATGATTAATCCATGGGAAACGAATGGGGTCGAACTCCTCGATCTGCACACCCTTGGCTCGTACGGCCTCGAGATGCTCGCGCTTGAGCGGCGAGTCGTTGCTGCTGTTGCCGAAGCTGTCGAACATAGCTCGCACCTCCACGCCCTCAGCCGCCTTTTGCTCAAGCAGCATGAAGAGCGCCTTTCCGATAGAGTCGTTGCGGAAGTTGAAATATTCGAGATGCACATAGTGCTTGGCGCTACGAATGGCGGCGAACATAGCCTCGAACTTGTCGCGCCCTGTGTGCAGGAGCACCACGCTGTTGTTCGACGTGAATTCCACTCCGAGCTGCTGCTCAAAAGCCTCACGCACAATCTCATCGGCTGTAAGGCCGTCGGGCAACGGCGGCAACGAGGAGTGCCCTGTCGTGGCATCCTCTATCTCTACTGCCAGCAAGCTCAGCGGCAGTGTCAGGATCAGAGCCAAAATCAGAATCTTAAGTATCACGGGGCGTCGGGATGGACTATTGCTCATATCAGGATGGCGAATGTGGCGCTATGTCGCGCCTTTTGGCCTGCAAAAGTAAGGGATTTTGCCTGCTTTAGCAAGTTTCGCAGTAAAAAAGCTGCAAAGATGAGGAAGTTTCAGCCAAAATTACTACTTTTGCAGCGCAAAAGTTTAAGCTTCAACAATTAAATACTATTCCGACATGGGCAAAGTTATCATAAACAGCTACGAGGATTTCGAGAAGCTGCTCGGGCACGAGATAGGCTCCTCAGACTATCTGCAGGTCGACCAGCAGCGCATCAATATGTTTGCCGACGCCACGCTCGACCATCAATGGATTCACGTCGATGAGGAGCGCTGCCGCGTGGAGAGCCCCTTCCACCAGACTATCGTCCACGGCTACCTGACGCTCTCGCTCCTTCCCTATCTCTGGGATCAGATCATCCAGGTGAACAACCTCGAGCGCCTCGTCAACTACGGTATGGACAAGATGAAGTTCGGGCAGCCTGTGCTCTCGGGGCAGAGCGTGCGCATGACCACCTTCATGGAGTCGCTGGCCAACCTGCGCGGTGCCATACGTATGAGCATCCGCTTCAAAATCGAGATTAAGGAGACTGGCAAGACAGCCCTCGAGGGCGTGGCCACCTTCGTATATTTCTTCAAGAAGGAAAACTAGTTCCACACAATGACAAAAGAAGACCTTATGCGCCGGGCCATAGCGCTCGCAGTAGATAACGTGGCCAACGGCGGAGGGCCCTTCGGCGCCGTCATAGCCCGCGACGGCGAGATCGTTGCCGAAGGCGTAAACCGCGTCACCGCCAACCACGACCCCACGGCCCACGCCGAGGTGTCGGCCATACGTGCGGCCTGCAGCCAGCTGCAGACCTTCGACCTCACAGGCTGCGAGATCTACACCTCGTGCGAGCCATGCCCCATGTGCCTGGGAGCTATTTATTGGGCCCACCTCGACCGCATCTACTACGGCGCCAACCAGCTCGACGCTGCCGCCATCAACTTCGATGACGCCTTCATCTACCGCGAGCTGGCCGTGCCCGTCGAGCAGCGCGAGAAACAGATGACTGCACTCCTGCCATCCGAAGCCCTCGCCGCTTTCGAGGCCTGGCGTCAGAAAGACGACAAGGTGGAATACTAACACTGATACACGACAACACACACACCAATGGCACAAAAAGCACAAAATAAATTCCATGGGATGGGCGTTGCGCTCATCACGCCTTTCCGCACCGACGGCTCTATCGACGAGGAGGCCCTCATACGCCTAGTAGAATACCAGATTGGCAGCGGAGCCGATTTCCTCTGCATCATGGGCACTACGGCCGAGACGCCCACGCTGACGGCCGATGAGAAGCATTATCTGAAGCGCCTGCTCGTGGAGCGCGTAGGCGGGCGCGTGCCCCTCTTGATGGGCTGCGGAGGCAACTGCACGGCAGCTGTAGTCGCCGAGCTCGAGCAGACCGACTGGACGGGAATCGACGGCGTGCTCTCGGTCTGCCCCATGTACAACAAGCCATCGCAGGAAGGCCTCTACCAGCACTTCCGCGCCATCGCCGAGGCATCGCCGGTGCCCGTAGTATTATATAATGTACCCGGGCGCACGGGCGTGAACATGACAGCCGAAACGACGCTGCGCCTGGCGCGCGACTTCGACAACATCGTAGCCATCAAGGAAGCCAGCGGCAACATCACGCAGATGGACGACATCATAAAGCAGAAGCCCGACGGCTTCGACGTCATCTCGGGCGACGACGGCATCACCTTCCCGCTCATCACCCTCGGCGCCGTAGGCGTAATATCTGTCATCGGCAACGCACTGCCGCGCGAATTCTCGCGAATGGTGCGCCTGGCCCTGCGCGGCGAATACAGCGCTGCACTGCGCATCCACCACCAGTTTGCCGAGCTCTTCAAGCTGCTCTTCGTCGACGGCAACCCCGCCGGCGTCAAAGCCATGCTCCACGCCATGGGCATGATTGAGAATCAGTTGCGCCTGCCCCTCGTGCCTACGCGCCTGACGACGATGGAGAAAATCTCCGACATACTGCATCAGCTCGATATAAAATACTGAGCAAAAACATGAACAATCACACGACTCTTAAATCTCTCATGCGAACATCGGCATTCTTGCTCGCTTTATTCACCGCAGTTACCCTGCGCGCCCAGCTCGTCGACGGGAAGAGCTACCGCATAGTCTCTGCCGCCGCGCCCGAGAAAGCGCTGATGACGCTCAACTCATCGCTCGACAACGGCGCCGACGTAGTGCTCTGGACAACCACCGACGTAGCTTCGGAATGCTGGACGCCGACGACCACCACAACGACCATCCTCCGCAACGCCTACTCCCGTATCCCGCTCGCGGCCGCTTCCACAACGGCGGGCGCCAAGCTACGGCAGTCGCGCAGCGGCGCTGGACGCTGGACGCTCGAAGCCATCGACGAGGCTGCCGGCCTCTATAAGATGAAAATCGGGAGTCTCTACCTCACCGCATCATCTACCGACGACGCCTCCGTGCCCCAGCTGGCCGACGCCACAGACGACGCCACACAGCAGTGGCGCTTCGTTGAAGTGGCCGAGCCCAAGACCGCCTTCACCCGCCAGATGCGCGAGGAGATGATCGATGCCTACATACGCAAGGCCGTAGAGTCCAAAGGCACCGGGCGCAAGACCTTCGGCGGCGGAGGTTGGGGCGAGAGCGAGCAGCTCGAAGTGGTGCTCGACGCCTACGAGACCACAGGCCGCGAGGACTATCTGCAACTGGCCCTCGATGTCTATTCATGGTTCAACGCCAACGTAGGAGTGTCGTGGAACAAGCTCGTCTACACCGATGCCTATCACTGGTTCGGCCACGATTTCAACGACGACGTCATGTGGCAAATCCTGGCCGTGGCGCGCCTGGGGTTGCTCTCAAACAACCGCACCCTAATAACCCTGGCCAAGCGCAACTTCGACATCATCTACAACCGCGCCTACATTCCCTTCACCGGCCTGCTGCGCTGGGCACAGAGCAGCGGCGACCCCTATGGCACAAACTCGTGCATCAACGGCCCCGCCGAAGTGGCCGCCTGCTATCTCGGCTTTGCCGGTTGCGGCGACCAATACTTCGAGAAAGCGCGCGAGCTCTACACCGCACAGCGCTACGTGCTAGCCAACAACCTGGCCAACGGCAAAGTGTGGGACAGCGTCGTCTGGGACCCCTCCACCGAGAAAGTCAAGAGCCACAACGAATGGGCCTCCACCTACAACCAAGGCACGATGCTGGGCGCCGCCTGCATGCTCTACAAATACTACGGCGACGAGCAATACCTCGCCGATGCCAAGAAAATCATGCGATGGACTAAGGGCAACCTCTGCGACAGCCACGGCATCGTCAACGCCTGCCAGGTGACCGACGGCGACCTCGTAGGCTTCAAAGGAATACTCATGCGCTACGTCCGCCGCTTCATACGAGACTGCGCCTCCACCGACTATCAGGCATGGAGCGAGGCCAACGCCCTGCACGCCTATTGCAACCGCTCCGCCGAAGGCGTCACGCCAACAGCCTGGCTCCAGAAAGGCACTGCCGCGAACACCGTCAACGACTTCAGCCTCTCCACCGCCGCCAGCGCCGCCGCCAACCTAATCTTCGACGGCGACCCCGCACTGCCTTACGACGAGCGCCCGCAGGAGAAAGAAGAAGACCCCATCAGCGTCAACCCCGCAAGCCACATGGCATGGTCGGGCATATACGTAGGAGGCCACATTCGCCGCGAGCGCCCCACCACCATCGCCAAGCTCCGCGAGTCGGGCTTCACCTACGTCCTCCTCTTCAACGTACACGTCAACCCCGACGGCACGCTGCTCACCGACGGCGAGACCATCTGCGAGAACGGTCAGTACGTCTTCGACCGCACACAGCCCCACTACCTCGACGACATCAACACCCTCAAGGACGAGAACTCAGCCATCCACCGCATAGAAATCGTCATCGGAGGCTGGGGCAACGATTCCTACGACAACATCAAAGCCATACTCCAAGCCACCCCAGGCAGCCTCGCCCAGACAGCTCTCTACCGCAACTTCCGTGCCCTGAAGCAGGCCCTGCCCATAATCGACGGCGTCAACAACGACGATGAGCAATGCTACGACGCAGCCACCGCCGTCCGCTTCCACGCCATGATGTACGACCTGGGCTACCGCACATCTATCGCCCCCTACACCAACAAGACATTCTGGCAGTCGCTCGTAAATCAGCTCAACGCCCAGCGCCCGGGCGCCTGCGACCGCGTGCTCATTCAGTGCTACGACGGCGGCGCCGGCAACAACCCCGCCAACTGGCATTTCGGCGACATACCCCTGCTGGCAGGCCGCACCAACTACCAGACCGATATGGCCACCTCCGTCAGCCAGATGCAGGCGTGGCACGACCAAGCCAACGTCGCAGGCGGCTTCGTATGGGTCTACAACGACGAAACATGGAACCTCAAGGAATGGGCCACGGGCATCAACCGTATCTTCGCCGCAGCGCCCACAGCCGATGACGGCACCACCCTGCCCACAGCCGCCACGCTATGCCTCGACCGAGGCTTCGGCGGCTACACCATCAGCCTGCCCGAGGGGCGCTATAGCGCCGGCGAACTCGCCGCCTACGGTTTCCCCGCGGCCAACGCCACATATTTCTACCACACACTCAATTCCGTGAGCCTGGCCCCAGACTACCAGATTACCATCTACACCCAGGGCAATTTCGAAGGCTCGGCCTACACCGCCACCGAGTCCACCTCGCAGCTGCCAGCCTCGGTGCGCAGTCGCATTGTCTCCGTCGTCGTCGAGCCCAAGCCCGATGCCATAGAAAGCATCATGGCCGACAGCAACCAGGAAAGTTCAAAGTCCAAAGTCCAAAGTCCAAAGTCCTTTGATCTTGCAGGCCGCCGCGTCAGCGCCCCATCACGTCCCGGCCTCTACATCGTCGACGGCAAGAAGGTCGTAGTGCGCTGAGCCCATTGCATTCAGTTCATTAAATAATCCCCGCTGCCAGATTATTCGCTGACAGCGGGGATTAATTATTGATATAACTATAGCATTCAACGTGTAAGCTTCACCGTACGCTGACGACCCTGCCACGTCCAGCTGACGAGGTAGAGGCCGCGGGGCAGTGCGGCGAGCGAGGTGCCGTCGGCTGCGCGGAAGCGTGTGATGAGGCGGCCGCGGCTGTCGTAGATGTTGGCGGTGAAGCGCAGCTGCGTGAGGTCGTCGGCACCGAAGTGGAGGCGGCCCGTCTGCGGGTCATAGGCCAGGGCGAAGTCGATGTCGGCAGCTGAGATGCCGTCGGGCTCGGGCTCGGGTTCGGGCTCGGGCTCGGGTTCTTCGACCTGTCCTGCCTCGTCTATGCGCCATAGGCGGTTGGCGCTGACGGCGTTGCGCTCGTCGCTGGTGTAGCTGAGCACGGGTGTACCGTCGGCAGCGTTGCCTCCGCTGAGGTTGGCAGCGTGCTCCGAGAAGCGGCTCACGAGGTTGAAGCGCCCGTCGGACTGTGCCACGAAGTCCCACTGCTGCCGCACGTCGAGCGAGTCGGCAGCGGCGGTGGCAAGCTGGGTGCCGGTGAGCGTAGTGGCTGTAGGCTCGCCCTCTGTGGGGTCGGTGAGAGCCATCCCCGTGAGGCGGTTCACTACGAATAGATAGCCGTTGGCGAGAGTATAGACGCGCCACTGCTGGCTCTCAGCCTCTTCGTCGCGCGCACGGCAGACGATGGCGCCCGTAGCGGCATCTACGTCGATATAAGTCGATGTGCCGGCGTTGCTGATGGCGTAGTAGAGCAGCGAGTCGGCAGCGAAATCGGGCACCTTGGGCTCCGGATCTGGTTCGGGGTCTGGATCGGGCTCGGGCTCAGGCTCGGGAATCAGGGCTTCGGGATTGCGCTCGGCGAGGGCTGTGGCGAGGTAGTCGAGATGGCGGGTGATGTAGGTGCGCAGGTCATCGACATACTCGTCGTAGGTGGAATAGAGCACGCGCTCGCGCAGGTTGCGGCTGCTTATGCCCCACCGCTCGTAGTTGAGCTGCACGGAAGCGTCGAGCAAGGCAGTGAGGCTGTCGATCTGCTGGTTGAGGTAGTCCTCGATGCCACCGTCCACCTCTTCGCGGAAGCGGCGGTTGACGAGGCGTGCGAACCAGGGGTCGGTCCACATGCGCTGCACCCACAGCTTGACGTTGCCGTAGCTGGCGTCGGCCATCATCTGCCGTTCGGTGTCGGACGAGTTCGCCCAACGGTCGGTACGGTTGTCGTTGTTGTAGGCTATATCGTAGTCCCAGAGCGGCCCCCAGAAGATGTGGTCGTCCTGCCGTTCCTTGTAGAAATATGTGCTGTAGAGGCCGTCGACGTTGCCGCTCATCTCGGTGCAGAGATACCAGTTGGCGAGCGAGGCGGAATCTACGTAGGCGCGGTAGCCCTCGAGGGGGTCGGCGAAATTGTCGGCAAAAAGGCGCTGCTCAAAGGCGTCGAGGAACTTGCGCGAATAGTCCACCTGCTGCTGCTCGAGTTCGTCGGCTTCGGGGTAGTGAATGCGCACGGGGATGCCGTAGGCGGTGTGGAAACCGTCGGGCGGCAGCGTACGCTGGGCGTCGTTGTCCCAGTAGTCGTAGGTGTGGAAGTCGCCCGAACCGTCGGCCTCAAAGAGGTAGCCGCCCGTGATGTCGGCGCCCTCGGGCACGGGGTAGTCCTGCTCGCTGATGTTGACGCGGTGGGCGCGCACGTCGATCTGATCGGAAATCTGATAGTTGCCCACATACTGGTCGTTAATCGTCAGATCTACGAACTTGGCTGCGGGGTTGAATTTAAGGCCTACACGCTCGCCCATGGCCATCGTCACGGCGTTGCGGATGAGCGTCTTGTCGCCGTGGTTGGCCAGCAGCACCCACTTCTTAGTCTTGGCGTAGCCTTTGCCCAGGAACTTCTCCTTCTGATGAAATTTCAGTTTGTAAGGTTTCTTGGCCAGCCCCCACGTGGAGTTGCCGCGGCCGCGCACCTCGAGCGAGTCGTAGAAGGCCACGCTGTCGTTCTCATAGACGTACCACATTCGGGCATAGACGTAGTTGGTCTTGCTCGTGATGGCGCGGCCGTTGAAGGTGTTGATGTAGACGTGCGGCAGGTTGGTCAGGCGGCTGACGTCCTTCACCGACGGGTCTGTAGGGTCGGGGGCGTCGGCTATCTTCTCGAGGCGCCACGTGAACTGCGGCTCGAGCGAGTAGTCGGCATTGGGGAGGCCGTCGCCGTCGGTGTCGCCAACGACCGTCCAGAACGTGTTGCAGCCCCACGAGTCGGCGCCCGATCTGGAGTTGGTGGCGCGCACGGCAAAGGCCTCGCCGCTCTGGTACCACACCTGCCCCTCCCAGTCGTCGCGCGCGAGGTTGGCATTGGTGTGTATGTGTCCGTCGTGGTGCATGAACTGCGTCTGGCCGCCGTCGCAGTCGGGGTTGGTGAAGTACTGGTCCACCTGCCAGCCCGGCGAGCGGAAGAGGCCATCGCCTTCGATGCGGCGGAACATGAAGCGCCCCGCCTTAGCCTCATCTGCCACAAGCCATCCGGCATCGTTGAGGTAATACTTCACCGAGCCGTCGGCCGAGCCATCGCTGAGGGTAAATATGCGATAGGTGGCGTAAGGAGTGATGGACGCATTAGCTGCCGCCCATTGCTCGTCGGTGACCTCCTGGGCTACTAATGCCACACATAAGGCCGAGAGCATTAAACAAGATACAATCTTTTTCACTTTAAGCTTTACTTTATTATTAGTCGCTCCTCTGTTGTAATTATATTAACTTAATTCTTCACTTTTCATTTTCTCGGTCCCTTCCGACTCTCCGGAGGGGGAAAGAATTGCTGGAGCTGAAGTTATTATCATTCATCATTTCTGATTCGGGAACAGGATCTCGCGGTCGCGGGCGATGGCTGCCGGAGCCCACTCGTCTGGCGTAAAGCGCCAGTTGCTGCGCTTGCGAGGCGTGACACTCCCCCGAGAGCGGATGAGCTCGATGAGGTGGTAGCGCAGGTCGTGGTCAGTAGATGCCACTACGCGCTGCGGCAGCTCTGCCAGCGGAATGCCAGCTCCGCGTGTGAGCAGTTCACCACCGCCGTTGCCACGGTAGCTGTTGAGAGCCACGAGGTAGTCGCGCGTCAGGTCGAAGGGCGTACCGTCCTCCATCGAGAGGATTGTCACTTTCTGTCCGTCGGGCTTCGAGGCATCAACGGTGTAGCAGATGCCTGCGGCGGAGTCAAAGTTGAATGCCATATTCTTAAGCCCCAGCCGACGGCCGCCGTCGAGCACGCTGTCAAGGAGCATGATGTGGTCGTCGGGCGAATGCATGGTGTTGCACCAGAGGTCGTAGCTCATCTCAAGGAAGTCGCGCACCTCGCGACCACTCAGGCGCATAGTGTAGAGGTAGTTCTCATATTTGTAAAGGGCAAACATATCAGAGACGTGCGTCATGCCCGCCTCTATTGTGGCGTTGAACGACAGCGGAGCGGCGAATGAAATCTGGGCTCCATCGCTGAGTTCAAACTGCAGGTCGTGGATCAGGTCGATGAAAGCTGAGGGTCCGAAGAAGGCGTCGCGCTCGTGCACCGTGGCGTCGAAGATGCCAACTTCCTCTTTCATATAATTGTCAACGCTCACTTTGGCCTCGGGGAACCAGGCATCGGCGAGGGCGGCGGCAGCTTCCGAGCGGCCGGCCTTCTGGAGAGCGGCATCCATTTCGGCAGCGCTAAGCAGGGCGCCGTCGATCTGCCGCTCCACCACCCTTCCGCGCCCATCCTTGCGCAGGCTGATGTCCACCTGGCAGAGGCATGCACCCGTGCTCGTGGGCCCTATGGCCAGAATGCTGTCGCCCGAAGGTGTAGCCACGCGCTCAATATTGCGACGGTGGTCGTGACCGTAGAGTATGAGGTCGAAGCCTTCAACCTGCTGTGCCACGAGTCTCGACTCGTTCTCGCAATAGTCGTCGGTGTGGATGCCATTGGTTTCGTCGATGCCCGAGTGGAAGAGGCCTATGATGAGGTCGGGGCGCTCGCGCTCCTGAATTATCGGCACCCAATGGCGGGCGGCCGTCAGCATGTCGTCGAAGCGCAAGCCCTGCCACAACACCTCCGGCACCCAATTAGGAATGGCCGGGGTGATCAGCCCGAGCACCGCAATGCGCACTCCCTGCCGCTCCAGTATCTCGTAAGGCTTCAGATATGGCTCGCCGGTCTTTTTATCGATAATATTAGCCCCAAGGACAGGGAAGCCACACTCGGAAATCCAACGGTCGAACACCGGCCGCCCGGTCTCGATATCGTGGTTGCCGATGGCTGCTACGTCATAGTCTGCACGATTCATAGCTGCGGCCACGATGTGCTGCGAGTTGGTGTCCACGAAATTATAGTAGTAGGCTGCGGGATGCCCTTGCAGCACGTCGCCGCCGTCGGTCATGACGACACTACCCTCCCCCATCTGCCGGCGACAAAGGTCCGCATAGGCGGCAATGCGTGGGAGCGAGTCGAGGACGTAGCCGTGCACATCACTCGTGTGCAAGATGCGCAGGCTGACGGTCGTAGCAGGTTGGTTTGTACAAGCTGTAACTGTCATAACGAACGCTGCAAACAAAGCAGCTAAAGTCTTGTTCATTATTTGCTCTTATAAACTGAAAATAAATAGTTTAGGAGTTAAGAAGTTTAGGAGTTTAGACATTAGTAATCCTCATTCGTCATTCATCATTCGTCATTCGTCACTCCTCATTCGTCACTCGTCATTCGTCATTCGTCACTCCTCATTCATCATTCGTCATTCGTCATTCGTCACTCGTCATT
>JAFRNY010000037.1 GCA_017429945.1 Bacteroidaceae bacterium | reverse complement strand
TTGAAAGATGAAAGTTAAATAACAATGAAAATATCTCTGATAAGCACATTGATCGGCGCCCACCGCATAGGCGAGGCCGAGACTCAGGTGGACTGGCTTCTTACCGACAGCCGTTCGCTTGTTTTTCCTGAACAGACACTATTCTTTGCCATACGCACGCAGAAAAACGACGGGCACCGCTATATCGACGAGCTCTACCGCCGCGGCGTGCGCGCCTTTGTCGTCAGCAAGGCCCCCGAGGCCCCCAAAGCCGACGCCAACTACCTGCTCGTGCCGTCGCCTCTGCGCGCCCTGCAGCGTCTGGCCGAGCGCCACCGCGAGGAGTTTGACATCCCCGTCATAGGCATCACGGGCTCCAACGGCAAGACCATCGTCAAGGAATGGCTCTACCAGATGCTGTCCGCCGATTTCAATATTACGCGCTCACCCCGTTCGTGGAACTCTCAGATCGGTGTGCCGCTCTCGGTGTGGCGCATCACCGGCCAGACAGAGCTCGGCATCTTCGAGGCCGGCATCAGTGAGCCGGGCGAGATGGACGCCCTGGAGTGCATCATACAACCTACGATAGGCGTGCTGACGCACCTTGGCTCTGCCCACGACGAGAATTTCGCAGACCGTCGGGAGAAATGTCTCGAGAAACTGCGCCTGTTCCGCCATGCCAAAGCGCTCATCTACAATGCCGACGACGAGCTCATCAGCGACTGCGTGAGCACTATGGATTTCCGCGGCGAGCTCCTCGGTTGGCAGCTCAGAGGCGAGCAACTCGTGCTTGGCGACGAGAGTCTCGACATCGCGGCCATAGCCTCTGCTGATGCCGCCAGCCTCGAGAACATGTGCCACTGCATCAGCGTCTGCCGCCACCTTGGCATCAGCGCCACAGCCATCAGTGAGCGCCTCGGGCACCTGGAGCCTGTGGCCATGCGCATGGAGGTGAAAGAAGGCCGACAGGGCTGCACCCTCATCACCGACACCTGCAACAGCGACCTGGGTTCGCTGGAGATAGCCCTCGACTTCATGCGCCGCCGCCCCGAGAGCAGCGGTCGCAAGCGCACGCTCATTCTCTCCGACATCAAACAGACCGGCCTGCACGTGACCGAGCTCTACAGCCGTGTGGCAGCACTCATGCGCCAGTATGAGGCTGACGAGCTTATAGGCATCGGGCGCGAAATATCATCGGGCATGATGTGCGTAGCCGACGAACTGCGCCCCCGCCATCTGCAGCTGTTCGACACCACACAACAGTTCCTCGACAGCACCGTTCCCCAGGCGCTCGACAACCGCGTCATCCTCATCAAAGGCTCGCGCCAAGCCCGCTTCGACCAGATAGCCGACGCCTTGGTGCAGAAAGTTCACGAGACCATCCTCGAGGTAAACCTCTCGGCCGTCGTCGGCAACCTCAACTACTACCGCTCTTTCATGCGCCCCGAGACGAAGATGGTGTGCATGGTGAAAGCCTCGGCCTACGGCGCCGGCGCTGTCGAAGTGGCCAAGACGCTGCAGGATCAGGGCGTCGACTACCTCGCCGTTGCCGTTGCCGACGAGGGCGTGGAGCTGCGCCGTGCCGGCATCACGGGCAACGTCATGATCATGAACCCCGAGATGTCGTCGTTCCGCACGCTCTTCGAATACCAGCTGGAGCCCGAAGTCTATAGCTTCCGCCTGCTCGAGGCCCTCATCCGTGCCGCCGAGCACGAAGGCATCACCGGCTTCCCCATACACCTGAAGCTCGACACCGGCATGCACCGCCTGGGCTTTGACCCGCAGGCCGACCTGCCCGCCCTCATCGAGCGTCTCCACTCGCAGAAAGCCCTCGTGCCACGTTCCGTATTCTCGCACTTCGTAGGGTCCGACAGCGAGGACTTCGACGCCTTCTCGGCCCGCCAGTGGCAGCTCTTCAGCACCGCCACCGCGCAGCTGCAGGCCGCCTTCCCCTACCCCATCCTGCGCCACATCTGTAACTCCGCCGGCATCGTCCACTTCCCCGAACGCCACTGCGACATGGTGCGCTTAGGCCTCGGCCTCTACGGTGTAGACCCGATGGGAAGTGAAAAGGCAAAAGTGAAAAATGAAAAATTGTCCGAAGCCACGTTGACGCCTATCTCCACGCTAAAGACCACCATATTGCAGATCCACGACGTGCCTGCCGACGAGACCGTAGGCTACTCGCGCAAGGGCCGCCTGACGCGCGACAGCCAAATCGCCGCCCTGCCCATAGGCTATGCCGACGGCCTCAACCGCCACCTTGGCTGCGGCCACGGCTACTGCCTCGTCAACGGCCAGCGCGCACCTTACGTGGGAAATATATGTATGGACGTGTGCATGATCGACGTCACCGACATACCCTGCCGCGAGGGCGACCAGGTCATCATCTTCGGACCGGAGCTGCCGCCCACCGTGCTTGCCGACATCATCGACACTATCCCCTACGAGATTCTCACTGGAGTCTCGCCCCGCGTCAAGCGCGTTTACTACGTCGATTGACCAACAAACTCTCTTCGACATAACCGGAAAAGAAGATTCTACCGGCCGGATAAGGCAAATCACCCAGGTGAGACGCCTTATGCGGCCGGTTGAATCGTGCTTTGCGGCCGGTTGAATCGTGCTTTGCGGCCGGTTGAATCGCGCTTTGCGACCGGTTGAATCGCGCTTTGCGGCCGGTTGAATCGCGCTGCACATACGGGTGCATCGCGCTCAAGCAAAAACCATTTAAATTAGTGGAAAGATATTTGCGGACTTCAGCATTAACTCGAGTAGCTATTTGCTAGAAGTGGCAATTACCCATTTTTGATGATTTCAGCCTTTGCTGTAGGTATTTTTACGCTTAAGGCTCACATGTATGTTGGCCAATTCGGCTGAAACCATTACCTTTGCTGCCAAAGCAGCAACGAAAGAAAATATGAAACTGTCAGACCTACAGACCGGCGAGAGTGCCGTGATAGTGAAAGTGAGCGGCCACGGAGGCTTCCGCAAACGCATCGTGGAGATGGGATTTATCAAGGGGCAAAAAGTGGAAGCGCTACTCAATGCGCCCTTGCAAGACCCTGTGAAATACCGACTTATGGGCTACGAAGTGAGCCTGCGCCACGACGAGGCTGCGCTGATTGAGGTGCTGAGCCAGGCTGAGCTGCAAGCCGAGGACGAACGTCTTGGGCACGCCGGTGGCGGACACGAGGCACAGAGCCACGGACCGCTCGCGATGCAGGCGGAGCCCTTGACGCTGGAGGACGATGGCGAGGACCGGCTGCTCCGCGTAGCCGAGCGCAAGCACAAGGAAATCAACGTGGCACTCGTGGGCAACCCCAACTGCGGCAAGACATCGCTCTTCAACTATGCCAGCGGGGCTCATGCCCGCGTGGGCAACTACTCTGGAGTGACCGTGGATGCCACAGTGGCCACAGCGCACTACGGCGACTACCGCCTCAACCTCACCGACCTGCCCGGAACATATTCCCTCTCATGCTACTCGCCCGAAGAGCTGTACGTGAGGCGCCACCTCACCGAGGAACAGCCCGACGTGGTCATCAATGTCATCGACGCCTCGAACCTCGAGCGCAACCTCTACCTCACCACACAGCTCGTCGACTTGAACTTGCGCAAGGTGTGCGCGCTAAATATGTTCGACGAATTTGAGCGCCGCGGTGACCAGGCGAACCTCGACACACTGCAGAAACTCATCGGCGTGCCAATGGTGACAACGTCGTTCAAGAGCGGGCGCGGCGTCGACGAGCTGCTGCGCACGGTGGTCGAGGTCTATGAAGGCGAGAACACCGTGGCCCGACACCTGCACATCAACTACGGCCACGAGATTGAAGACGGCATAAAGCACATTCAGAAATACCTCAAGGCCGACGAGCACATAGCCACACATTATTCCACACGCTATCTGGCTATCAAACTTTTGGAGCACGACAAGGACGTGGCCGACTACATCACCGAACACATCATAGGCGAGCACCGCACCGAAGACCAGCGCCTGCTGATGGCCGCACGCGACAATGCCGCAGCGCGCGTGCTCGAGGAAACAGGCGTCGATGCCGAAACGGCAATTATGGACGCCAAATACGGCTTCATCGACGGCGCCCTAGCTGAAGCAGGCTTCAACACCGGCACCAAGGAGGACACATACCGCACCACCCACCGCATCGACAACCTGCTGTCGAACAAATACCTTGGGTTCCCCATCTTCTTTCTCATACTCTATGTCATGTTCCAGACCACGTTCACTCTCGGGCAGTATCCCATGGACTGGATTGAGGCCGGCGTGGAATGGCTGGGCAACTGGATAGGCGGCGCGATGAGCGAGGGTCCCCTGCGCTCGATGCTCGTCGACGGCGTCATCGGAGGTGTAGGTTCGGTGATAGTATTCTTGCCGCAGATCCTCATCCTCTACTGCTTCATCTCGTTCATGGAAGACTCGGGTTACATGGCACGCGCCGCCTTCATCATGGACAAGCTCATGCACCGCATGGGCCTGCACGGCAAGTCGTTCATACCACTCGTCATGGGCTTCGGCTGCAACGTGCCAGCCATTATGGCCACGCGCACCATAGAAAGCCGCCGCTCGCGACTGATCACGATGCTCATACTGCCTTTCATGTCGTGCTCGGCACGCCTGCCTATCTACATCATGATCGTAGGCACATTCTTCGCCGCACAGTGGCGCTCAACTGTGCTCGTGTCGCTCTACGCCATAGGCATTCTCGTTGCAGCCATCGTCTCGCGCATCTTCGCTTCGTTCGTAATCAAGGGTGAGGACACGCCCTTCGTCATGGAGTTGCCGCCTTACCGATGGCCTACGGCCAAAGCCATAGGGCGCCACACGTGGGAGAAAGGCAAGGAATACCTCAAGAAGATGGGAGGCATCATCCTCGTGGCCAGCATAATAGTGTGGGCGCTGAGCTATTGGCCCCTCCCTAGCTCCCCCCGTGGGGAGGAGAACAGGCCCCTCTCTAACTCCCCCCGTGGGGGGGAGGACTCCTTATCCGCTTGTAATAATGATACCATAGGCTTTGCAGCCCTCCCCCCGACGGAGGGAGCGGGGAGAGGGGCTTCCTCCACGGCGGAAGCGGGGAGAGGGGCCTCCATGGAAAACTCCTATCTCGGCCGTATGGGCAAAGCCATAGAACCGATCTTTGCTCCTCAAGGCTTCAACTGGAAGCTCGACGTCAGCCTCATCGCCGGCGTAGGAGCCAAAGAGATCGTAGCCTCGACAATGGGCGTCCTCTATTCGGGCGACGACTCGTTTGGCGACGATGACGCCTTCAGCGCCGACACCGACAAATATACCCGCCTGCGGCAGCAGATGGCCGCCGATGGCGTGACGCCCCTCACGGCTTATGCCTACCTGCTCTTCATCCTCCTCTACTTCCCCTGTCTGGCAACCATAGTAGCTATCAAGAACGAGACAGGCTCATGGCGATGGGCCATCTTCACGGCCGTCTACACCACAGCCTTGGCATGGCTCGTGTCGGCAGCTGTGGCGCTGATGGGGTGATTGAATTAGAGATTAGGAATTAGGGATTGATTGTTTCGCGGAGTGAGAGTTGAGAGTTTATGAATTATGGATTTACAGACGATAATAGTTACAATAGTGCTGGCCGCCTGCGTGGCCTACACCCTGCGGCGCCTCTGGCGACGTTTCACGGCGCCGCCGGCCGGCGACCCTCACTGCGAGGGCTGCCCGCTCGCCGACAGCTGCCGCCACCAGGGCGAGCACACTGTCTCGGGCGAGTGCTGCAAGGGCAAACAAGCAGGCTGCTGCTGTCATCAGCAATAGTTTGCAATTGTAGGCAGCACACTTTATACACCTAAATCTACATAAAATTTGTTAAAATCCTCCGCAATATTTTCTCCTAACTAAATTTAATCCTATCTTTGTAGTGCAAAATCTAACCGACATAACATAAACAAAGGAGGACCTGCCTATGAAACCGAAGAAGAAAATGCACTTTCAGGAGGAGTATGAGCTCGATAACTACCTGAACGAAGACGATGACCGCTACTATGAGTCATCGAGTAATGCTACGATATGGTACAGCTAACACTTGAAGTCTAAAGCAGACAAAAGGGCTGCGACGCGATTCTGCGTCGCAGCCCTTTTCATTTACCGGCACAAAAAAACGTGGCTGTTATTGAATATTCCGATGTAAATAATAATAATAATGTGCAGCGAAAACATTTTTCTTCAACCTTTAAGCCCTGTTCTTTAATCTTTTTTGTAAATTTGCGCCCAAATTCACACGCGTATGCACACAAGAGAAGAAAAAATGGAGGCGTTCGGGCGACTGCTCGACGTCATGGACGACCTGCGGACAAAATGCCCGTGGGACCGCAAGCAGACCAACGAAAGCCTTCGCCCCAACACCATCGAAGAGACGTATGAGCTGGCCGACGCCCTCATCAAGGACGATAAGGCAGAGATATGCAAGGAACTGGGCGACGTGCTGCTCCATATCGTTTTCTATGCCCGCATAGGCAGCGAGACCGGAGACTTCGACATCGCCGACGTTTGCAACAAGCTCTGCGACAAACTCATCTATCGCCATCCGCACGTCTATGGCCCCGATGCAGAACGCATCGAAAAGGGCGAGGTGACGGTGGACCAAGTGCTCAAGAACTGGGAGCAGCTTAAAGTCAAGGAGAAGGGCGGCAACAAACGCGTCCTCAGCGGTGTGCCCGATGCCTTGCCCTCGCTCATCAAAGCCTATCGTATTCAGGACAAGGCCCGCGGCGTAGGTTTCGACTGGGACTGCCGCGAGCAGGTGTGGGACAAGGTGCGCGAGGAGCTCGGTGAACTCGAAGCGGAGCTCGAGGCCCTCAGCCAAGAGAAGAGCGAGGAGAACAAGCGCAAGGCCACCGGCGAGCTCGGCGACTTCATCTTCTCGGTCATCAACGCCGCACGGCTCTACAAACTAAACCCCGACAATGCCCTTGAGATGACCAACCGCAAGTTCATCCGGCGTTTCACCTACCTCGAGGAGCACAGCATACGCATCGGCAAACCTCTCACCGAGATGACTCTCGAGGAGATGGACAAGATCTGGGAAGAAGCAAAGAAACTTGAGAAATAACATTATACATATGGAAATAAGTAGCAAGTATTCCCCCGCAGAAGTCGAGGGTAAATGGTACCAGTATTGGTTAGACAACAAGCTGTTCAGCTCGAAGCCCGACGGCCGCGAGCCATATACCGTGGTCATTCCGCCACCCAACGTTACGGGCGTGCTGCACATGGGCCACGTGCTGAACGAGACCATCCAGGACATCCTCGTGCGCCACGCTCGCATGGAGGGCAAGAACGCCTGCTGGGTGCCTGGCACCGACCATGCCAGCATCGCCACCGAGGCTAAGGTCGTAAACCGCCTGGCCGAGCAGGGCATCAAGAAGGCCGACCTCACCCGCGAGGAGTTCCTCAAGCACGCATGGGCTTGGACCGAGGAGCACGGAGGCATCATCCTCAAGCAGTTGCGCAAGCTCGGTTGCTCCTGCGACTGGGATCGCACAGCATTCACTATGGACGGCCCCCGCTCCGAGAGCGTCATCAAGGTGTTCGTAGACCTCTATCGCAAAGGCCTCATCTATCGGGGCGTGCGCATGGTCAACTGGGACCCCAAGGCCCTCACCGCCCTCTCTGACGAAGAAGTCATCTACAAGGAAGAGCACACGAAGCTCTACTACATGAAATATTATCTGGCCGACAGCGCGCCCGTCAGTGTTGCTGACGGCGATGGCAACGTGGTGCATCATGATGCCCGCGGCTACTACGCCGTCGTTGCCACTACGCGTCCCGAGACCATCATGGGCGACGTGGCTATGTGCATCAACCCCAAGGACCCGAAGAACCAGTGGCTCAAAGGCAGGAAGGTCATCGTGCCCGTCGTAGGTCGCGTCATTCCCGTCATTGAGGATGAGTACGTTGACATAGAGTTCGGTACCGGTTGCCTGAAGGTAACGCCCGCCCACGACGTCAACGACTACATGCTCGGCGAGAAGTACAACCTCGAAGCCATCGACATCTTCAACGACGACGCCACCCTCAGCGACCGCATCGCCACTGCCCAGCAGAAGTCGCTGGCCGAAACGAAGGTGTCTGACGATTACGTCATCGGCTTAGAGAAATACGTCGGCATGGAGCGTTTCGCCTGCCGCAAGCAGATTGCCGAGGATATGGTGGCCGCCGGCCTCATGGAGAAAATCGAGGACTACGACAACAAGATCGGTTGCTCCGAGCGCACCGGTGTGCCCATCGAGCCCAAGCTCTCCATGCAGTGGTTCCTGAAGATGCAGCACATGGCCGACATCGCTCTCGACCCCGTCATGAACGACGACATCCAATTCTATCCCGCCAAGTACAAGAACACCTACCGCCACTGGCTCGAAAACATCAAGGACTGGTGCATCTCGCGCCAGCTGTGGTGGGGCCACCGCATTCCGGCGTGGTACTTGCCCACCGGCGGTTTCGTCGTAGCCGAGAACGAAGATGAAGCTTTGACTCTTGCCCGCGAGAAGAGCGGCAACGCTGATTTGCAGCTTGCCGACCTGCGTCAGGACGAAGACGCCCTCGACACTTGGTTCAGCTCGTGGCTTTGGCCCATCAGCCTCTTCGACGGCATCCGCAATCCCGGCAACGAAGAAATCAGCTACTACTATCCCACGGCCGACCTCGTCACCGGCCCCGACATCATCTTCTTCTGGGTGGCCCGTATGATCATGGCCGGCTACGAGTATGAGAAGAAGATGCCTTTCCGCCACGTCTACTTCACAGGCATCGTGCGCGACAAGCTCGGCCGTAAGATGTCGAAAAGCCTCGGCAACAGCCCCGACCCGCTCGACCTCATCGAACGCTTTGGCGCCGATGGCGTGCGAATGGGCATGATGCTGAGCGCCCCTGCCGGCAACGACATCCTCTTCGACGAAAGCCTCTGCGAACAAGGCCGTAACTTCAACAATAAGATTTGGAACGCCTTCCGCCTCGTCAAGGGATGGCAGGTGGCCGACGGCGAACAGCCCGAGGCCGCAAAGCTTGCTGCCGGCTGGTTTGCTGCCAAGTTGCGCCTCGCAGCCGAGGAGCTGGCCGACGACTTCTCGAAGTATCGCCTCTCGGAAGCCCTGATGACCGTCTACAAACTCTTCTGGGACGAGTTCTCGTCGTGGTATCTCGAGATGATCAAGCCGGCTTACGTCGATGGCAAGCAGCAGCCCATCGACCGCGCCACCTATGACATTACGCTGCAGTTCTTCGAGGTGCTGCTGAAGATGATGCACCCGTTCATGCCCTTTATCACAGAAGAGCTGTGGCAGGCCCTCTACGAGCGTCAACCGGGCGAGAGCATCATGCGAGCAGAGCTCCACATGGAAGCTTCGACCGACTACGACCGTCAGCTCTGTGCTGCCGTCGACGAGCTCAAGGAGATCGTGACCAGCGTCCGTGCCGTGCGCTCGCAGAAGAACATCGCTCCCAAGGAGAAACTCACATTAGAGATTGTCAGAACAGACTCCACAAAGGATTCTGCTCCCTCCCTAACAGGGAGGGCAGGGGGAGAGTCTGCCCTCAAGAAGATGGCCAACCTCGAAGCCGTCAACGTCGTCAGCGAGAAGTCGAAAGGCAGTGCAAGCTTCCTTATCGGCACCGCCGAATACGCCGTGCCCCTTGGCAACCTCATCGACCTCGATGCCGAGCGCAAGAAGCTGCAGACCGAGCTCGAGCACCTGCGCGGCTTCCTCGCCTCTGTCGAGAAAAAGCTGCAGAACGAGCGCTTCGTGCAGAACGCCCCTGCCGCCGTCGTCGACATGGAGCGCAAGAAGAAAGCCGATGCCGAGCAGAAGATAGCTTCCATCGAGGAGACGCTGGCAAACATGTAACACCACACACTCTCACACACACAGACACGATGCAACGACCACATCACCTCATTTTCATACTGTTGGTGATGCTAAGTAATGCTCTTGCCGCACAAGATTACATCACGCTTAGCGGCATCATCACCGACCTGCAAACCCGCCAACCCCTGCCACACGTCAGCGTAGCAGCGGGCGCAGTGGGCACAGTGACCAACGACCACGGACGCTTCACTCTCAAAGTGAAGCCCGAGGCCAAGGTCGTGACCTTCTCGCTCATAGGCTATCAAAGCCGCAACGTCCACATAGAGCGCGACGGGCAGAGGATAGACATAGCGCTGCAACCATTGAGTGTAACGCTGAATGAGGTCGTCGTGCGCAATCTCTCGGCTGAGAACCTGGTGTACGAAGCTATCCGCAAGTTCCATGCCAACTACAGCAAGCAGCCGTCGTCGTACAAAGGCTTCTACCGCGAAGTCATACAGAAGCGGCGGCAATACCTGAGCATCAGCGAAGCCGTCGTGGAGATGTACAAGACATCTTACGACAACGACATTACGTTCGATGCCGTGTCCATCCTACGTGGCAGACGCATGATGAACATGAAGTCGAGCGACACGCTGGCCGTGAAAGTCCTGGGAGGCCCTACCCTTCCTATCTTTGCCGACGTAGTAAAGAACCGCGAATTCCTCTTTTACCCCGACGACCTACAGTGCTTCGCCTACGCTTACGTGGGCGACGAACAGCTTGATGACCGCCCACACTACGTCGTTCGCATGTCGCCCGTGAAAGCACAACCCTACGCCCTTTTCTTCGCCAACCTATACATCGACAAGCAATCGCTGGCCATCAGTCGTGCCGACCTCCACTTAGACATGCGCAACCGCGCCCGCGCCACTTCCACTATGCTATTGCATCGACCAACAGGACTGCGGTTCACGCCACTGGAGCTGACCTTCAGCATCTTCTATCGCACTGAGGGCGGCACCACCCACCTTAATTACATCCGCAACGAGATGCGCTTCAAGTGCGACTGGCACCGTCGCCTATTCGCTTCAGCCTTCACTGTCGTGAGCGAATTCGTTGTCACCGACAACCTGCCTGAAGCCAAGACCATCCGTGGCCGCGACACTTTCAAGCGTAATGACAACCTCTACGACAACGTCGACCTCTTCAGCGAGCCCGACTTCTGGGGTCCTGACAACATCATCGAGCCCACCGAGTCCCTGAACCGAGCCATCGACCGCCTCCGCCGTTCCGTAGAGCGCACAATCGGCAACTGAACCGTGCAAATCATAAGCAATGATATATCACTAAGCACAAATAATGTTTTATAAGACAACGAATTATACAAATTTTACGAATTCTTTCTTGTCCTATAGTCGTATCTTCTTATAGACACGACGCAAGCTTAAATTCGTTTAATTCGTATAATTCGTTGTTTAAAAGAAGGAATGTGCCAAGTGCTATATTGTTGCAAAAACATTTGTCCCAATTGTCCCTCATGTCACGCGTAGAAGCAGGCGACCCTTAGGCTGAGCGGCTACCGTTTACATGTTTTCCTGTCATGGCGATTATTGTCTGTTAACTACTAATAAACGACCGCGACAAACTAAACATAAATGTTAAAATCTGCGCGGTTGTTTTCTTTTTCCTGTTTTTTTCTTTGAGGCAAGCAGGTGAGCCTTGTATTTTTGCATTGTCAAAACTCTGAAACGATGGAAAAGAAGGCAATGAAACCGCTCACACGTGCCGAGATGGATGTCATGAACGTACTCTGGGATGCGCCGCAGGCTCTCACGGTGAATGAAATCGTGGAGCGATATGCTGAACCGCAGCCTGCCTATACCACCGTGGCTACCTTCCTGAAGATTCTGGAGGCCAAGGGTTATGTGGAACATCGGCGCAAGGAGGGCACAGGACGCACTTTCTACTATTCGCCCATGCTCTCGCGTGAGAAATATATCACGCATGTACTCAACGATGTGAAAGATTCGCTCTTCGGCAGTTCCACCAAGCGTCTCTTCTCCTACCTCATCCAGAGCGAAGACCTCTCCGACGAGGATCTGCACGAAATCATGGAGATGATAAACAAATCGTAAAACTTACATCGTCATGTTGACCTATCTGCTGAAATCCACAATACTGCTGGCGCTCCTTTACGGAAGCTTTGCCTTGCTGCTGAGCCGCGAGACGTTTCATCGCTTCAACAGGCTGTCTCTGCTCAGTGTGCTTGTGGCTTCGTTAGTCTTGCCCGCTGTACAGTTGAGCTTGAATATGCCCGCATTTCTCAACTCTCTATTAGCGGCGGACTCTCCTGTTGCCATCACCATCGGCGAGGGCACTGCTACTATAGCCGGTGAGGGTTCGCCGGCATCAGAACATCCTGTTTCTGCATTAACGTGGATGTCTGTGGTGAAGGCAGTTTACCTCATTGGTGTGCTCGCCTCTTTCTTGGTCTTCGCCGTTCAGCTCTTGCGCTTCTGGCGCGAAACAAAGAGCGGCTTGCGCACTAAGGACGAGCAAGGCAACACCGTCATCATTCGCGGTGGCGACTTCGCTCCCTATAGCTTCTTCCATTATATCATTATCAGCGCTGCGGACTACGAGTGTCTGCGTGAACCCATTCTTGCACACGAGCAGGCTCACATCCGCTTAGGTCACTCGTGGGACCTCATGATTCTGCAACTCGTGACCATTGTTCAGTGGTTCAATCCCTTCGTCTATCTCTTAGGGCGCGACCTCAAGGCTGTGCACGAATACGAAGCCGACAGCGCTGTGCTGCAACTTGGCATTGATGCAAAGACATATCAACTGTTACTCGTGACGAAGGCCGTAGCTGGTAGGCTGCAGACCATTGGCAACAACCTGAGTCACCATTCACTCAAAAAGCGAATCACTATGATGCACAAGAAGAATTCCAACCGCTGGCTGATGACCAAAGGAGTCATCTTGCCAATACTGATGGCTATGGCCGTTGTTGCCTTTGCCAAACCTAAGGCCGAGCCCGTTCCTCCCATTCCCGGCGAGGAAACAACGCTGTCGCTTGATTATAATGACATCATCGCCACCGCCACGGTGAACGATGACAAGGACAAAATCTATGATACTGTAGAGGTTATGCCAGAATTCCCTGGTGGCGTTGAGGCTATGTACAAGTGGCTTGCTGAGCATCTCAAGTACCCGGCAGAGTCTGCTAAGAATAAGGTTCAAGGCCGCGTCTTTGTCCAATTCGTCGTGGAGACAGACGGCAGCATCACAGAGGTCAATGTCAAGCGTTCGCCCAACGATCTGCTGTCCGATGAAGCCAAACGCGTCGTGCAGCTTATGCCCAAATGGAGGCCTGGTAAGGTTGGCGGCAAGCCCGTCCGAACAGTCTTCAATCTGCCCATTTCGTTCAGGCTTCCCGGAAAATGACTTGACCAAGTCAACGCCCAACATCTATAGCCCTGCCGCGTAGCAATACACGGTGGGGCTTCATTTCTTCGTAACTGCAGCCAGCACCTATGCCTTGTCTGCTTTGCACCCTTTGTGTAGATTCTTGATTGTCAATACAAAAGGTTGTATTTCAGCACGCGGAAGTGTGCTTGTGACCCGACATAAATCAAGAAGTGGCGGGTAGGCCCTTTTTCTTGACTGAGGTCAAAGAAAGCGCGTCTTTTTATGCTTTTCAGCATGTTTTTGGCTCATAATCCGCAAAAAGCCCGTACCTTTGCAGCGCAAAAAGGAAAGAAAAAGGATAACAAAGTAAAGAAAAGAGGCCTAGCGTGGCCAGCAATCTTTTCACATTAACAGGTTAATACATTAACACATTAACAAGTAAACACATTAACACATTAACAAGTAAACACATTAACAGGTTCGCATGGCGAACAGAGTGAAAACACATTTTAGGATAACATTTAAAAGGTAAAAGGATTATGACTACAGTAACATCAACCATCGCATTTGCAATCCTGGCTATTGCAGCTATCGTGAGTAACGCATCAGTATTCACCGACCTCGACTAAAGTCGAGTTTTTAAGAAGTAAACATTATTAACAACTATAAGCCCCCGAGGAACTCCAGTTTCCCCGGGGGCTATTAATTTCCGTAAGCGCCAGTGCACATAAGCGCCACGAGCCTGTCAGCTTTTCTATTTGAGAAAGGCGGAAAAGCCGACACGCGCGGCCAGATAGTTAATAGCACAATGTGATTTGTTCACATCACAACGTGACGCAATCACGTCACGTTGTGACGTGATGACGTCACAACGTGATACGAAGGAAACAAATAAGCCCAGAAGACAATGCTTCCGGGCTTTTTCGAAATAATAAGCGGTCTGATTCCAAACAAAGTGCTGCCAGCGACTTCAATTGCCTGCATTGACGATGGGCTGTGCATTGTCCTCGCCGCAGAGCACTACGAGCAGGTTCGACACCATCTGTGCCTTGCGCTCGTCGTTGAGCTGCACAATGTCCTGCTCCGAGAGCTGGTCGAGAGCCATCTTGACCATCGAGACAGCACCTTCTACAATCTTCTCGCGGGCAGCGATGATGGCAGTAGCCTGCTGGCGGCGCAGCATCACGGCAGCGATCTCGGGAGCGTAAGCGAGGTAGTTGATGCGAGCCTCCACGACCTCGATGCCTGCCATGGCCAGGCGCTCGGTGAGCTTTGCCTCGAGCTGGTCGTTGATCTCCTCGCCTCCGCTGCGGAGGGTGATGTCCGTGGGCTGCGCGTCGGTGTCGTCATAGGCATACTGCCCTGCCACTTGCCGCAGTGCGGCATCGCTCTGCACACGCACGAAGCGCTCGAAGGCGGCCATCATCGACTTCACATCGGTGCCGGCGACCTGCGGGTTGGTGTTGGCGGCCATCGTCTGCGAGTCAATCTCAAACATTGCTTTATAAGTATCGCGCAGGCGCCACACCAGCACGAGACCGATCATCACGGGGTTGCCCTCCTTGTCGTTGACCTTGATAGGCTCGGCATCGAGGTTGCGGGCGCGCAGCGACAGCTTCTTCGTCGAGGTGAAAGGGTTAATCCAATAGTAGCCAGTGCGGGTGAAGGTGCCTACGTATTTGCCGAAGAACATTACCACGCGGGCCTCGCCAGGCTCCAGCATCATGAAGCCGCCCCAGAGGAAGAAGGTGACGAGCAGCAGCAGGCCGCCACAGATGCCTAAAGGCCAATCGATATTGTAAATAGCCAAGCCTATAAGCGCCAGGGCGCCCAGGGTCATGAAGATGTTCAGGAAGAGCATGCCGAAGCCGCTCAGAGTAGTACCGTTGTACGTGAATTCTTTACTTTCCATAATTTGTCGCTGGTTTATGTATTAAATGATTCTGTTATTTGACTTTTTATGCCGCAAAGGCAAGCATGTAACCCTCTCGGCGCGAGAAAAATGCAGGCTGAAGTTCAATTTTTTGTGCCGTGCTCCCCTCTCTTTGGCCGTAAAACATTATCTTTGCGGCCATAAATAACCTAACGACAGCCAGAGATGAAGAAAGAACAGTTAATGCTGCACGACACGTCGTTCGTCGATATGATGGCGCGACGTGTGTTCAACGTCCTGCTCATAGCCAACCCCTACGATGCCTTTATGCTTGAGGATGACGGACGTATCGACGAGAAGATCTTCGACGAATACGCTAAGCTGGGCCTGCGCTTCCCACCGCGCTTCATTCAGGTGGCCAGCGAGGACGAGGCCTTGCGGCAGATGGAACTGTACCAGTTTGACCTCGTCATCGTGATGCCAGGCACCGACAACAACGACATCTTCGATATCGCCCGCGAGATTAAGAGCCAGCAGCCGCAGATTCCTTGCATCGTGCTCACGCCCTTCTCCCACGGCATCAGCAAGCGCATGGCCGACGAGGACCTCTCGGCCTTCGAGTACGTCTTCTGCTGGTTGGGCAACACCGAGTTGCTGCTGTCGATCATCAAGCTCATCGAGGACAAGATGAACCTCGAGCACGACCTGGCCGCCGGCGTGCAGATGATCATGCTCGTGGAGGATAACATCCGCTTCTATTCGTCGATACTGCCCAACCTCTATAAGTTCGTGCTGCAGCAGAGTCTGGAGTTCGCCACCGAAGCCCTCAACTCGCAGCTCGAGACACTGCGCATGCGCGGCCGCCCCAAGATTGTGCTGGCGCGCAACTACGAGGAGGCCTGGGAGCTGTACGACCGCTATGCCGACAACACGCTCGGCGTCATCTCCGACTGCCGCTTCCCCCACGAAGGGCGCCTCGACGAGGAGGCCGGACTGACACTATTAAAGAATATACGCGCGCGCGACGAGTTCGTGCCCCTCATCATGGAGAGCTCCGACACGGCCCGCGCCGACGAGTGCGTGCCCTACAAGATTCGCTTCGTGGATAAGAACTCGAAGAAGATGGCCGTGGACCTCCGCGAGCTCATCCTACGCTACTTCGGTTTCGGCGACTTCATCTTCCGCAACCCGCAGACACTCGAGGAGGTGGCACGCCTGCGCAACCTCAAGGACCTGCAGGACAACATCTTCGCACTGCCGCGCGAGTCGCTGCTCTACCACATACAGCACAACAACGTCTCGCGATGGCTCTGCTCGCGAGCACTCTTCCCCATAGCCGAATTCCTGAAAGGAATCACGTGGAACTCGCTGCAGGACGTCGACCAGCACCGCCAGATCATCTTCGACGCCATAGTCTCGTACCGCCGTATGAAGAACCAGGGCGTCGTGGCCGTTTTCCACCGCGAACGCTTCGACCGCTATTCCAACTTCGCACGCATAGGCGACGGCTCGCTCGGAGGCAAGGGCCGTGGCCTCGCTTTCATCGACCATATCATCAAGCGCCACCCCGACCTCGGCGACTTCGACAATGCCGAAGTGATGATACCGAAGACCGTAGTGCTCTGCACCGACATCTTCGATGAGTTCATGGACACCAACAAGCTCTACCAGGTGGCGCTCTCCGACATCCCCGACGAGGAGATCCTCCGCTACTTCCTCCACGCACGCCTGCCGGCACGGCTCATCGGCGACCTCATGGCATTCCTCGACGTCGTCGACACGCCCCTGGCCATACGCTCCAGCTCGCTCCTCGAGGACTCCCACTACCAGCCCTTCGCCGGAATCTACGCTACATATATGATTCCGCACGTAGCCGACAAATACGAGCGCCTGCACATGCTCTCCGATGCCATCAAGGCCGTCTACGCCAGCGTCTACTACCGCGACTCCAAGGCCTATATGACGGCCACGTCAAACGTCATCGACCAAGAGAAGATGGCCGTCATCCTGCAGGAAGTGGTCGGCGAGCGCCACGACACGCGCTTCTATCCCACCTTCTCCGGCGTGGCGCGCTCTGTCAACTACTATCCCATCGGCGACGAGCAGGCCGAGGAGGGCACCGTGAACCTCGCACTCGGCCTCGGCAAGTACATCGTCGACGGCGGTCAAAGCCTGCGCCTGAGCCCTGCACACCCCAACCAAGTGCTGCAGACCTCCGAGCTGGAGCTGGCCCTCAAGGAGACGCAGACGCGCTTCTACGCCCTCGACCTCGAGAACCCGCCCTCGACGTTCTTCAAGGACGACGGCTTCAACATCCTCAAGCTGCGCGTGGCCAAGGCCGAACCCGACGGCACACTCCAGTACATAGCCTCGACCTACGACCCCTACGACCAAGTGCTGCGCGACGGCATCTACGAAGGCGGGCGCAAGGTCATCACCTTCTGCGGAGTGCTGCAGCACGGTATCTTCCCGCTGCCCGAACTGATGCAGAAAGTGCTGCGCTACGGGCAGGACGAGATGCGCCGCCCCGTGGAGATTGAGTTTGCCGCCAACATCCACGCCGACCGCACCGGCGAACTCTATCTGCTGCAGATCCGCCCGATGGTCGACAACAAGCTGATGCTCGACGAAGACCTCTCAACCATCCCCGATGCCGACTGCCTGCTGCGCTCACACAATGCCATCGGCCACGGCATCATGACCGACATCGAGGACATCGTCTACGTCAAGACCGACGGCTGGAGTGCATCGTCCAACCCGCAGATTGCAGAGGAAATCGACACCATCAACCGCCGCTATCTCGAGAGCAACCGCTCCTACGTGCTCATAGGCCCCGGACGATGGGGCTCCAGCGACCCCTGGCTCGGCATCCCCGTGAAATGGCCATCGATCTCGGCCGCCAAGGTCATCGTGGAGGCAGGCCTGCAGAACTACCGCGTAGACCCCAGCCAAGGTACCCACTTCTTCCAGAACCTCACCTCGTTCGGCGTTGGCTATTTCACCATCAACGACTACCTCGGCGACGGCATCTACCGCCAGGACATCCTCAACGCCATGCCCGCAGCCGAAGAGACCGAGCACGTGCGCGTAGTGCACTTGCCGCATCCACTCACCATCAAAGTCGACGGCAAGCGCAAGGAAGGAGTGATCATGAGCGAAGAATGAATCCCCGACGCGGAATCATCAGCAAATATCCAAAGGGCGCGCCAGGCATCCCAAATGGCGCGCTCTCCAGGGCGCGGCTGGCTGAAGACTGAAAATTGGCATCCCCAATGGCCCGCTCCTCGGGGAAAGCTGGCTGAAGACTGAAAATTGGCATCCCTAATGGCCCGCTCCTCGGGGTGCGGCAGGCGGTTTCCCCGCCTGCATCTCCCACCGCGCCCCGCAAAGAAAGAGCAAGGATTGACCGGCGAAAACCGAAAAAAGAAGGCTCGCCTGCATTTTTTGCCCAAAAATATTTGCCAGTTCGACAAGAATGCGTACCTTTGCGCCGTCAAAAGGCTGATTCGTAGAGTCACGAAGCCGCTCCAGCGCGCTTGTGGTGGAATTGGTAGACACGCCAGACTTAGGATCTGGTGCCGCGAGGCGTGTAGGTTCGAGTCCTATCAGGCGTACAGCAGTGCTCACGCGCAGCCCTTGACACAACACTGTCGGCATAGCTCAGCTGGTTAGAGTATCACCTTGACATGGTGGGGGTCCTTGGTTCGAGTCCAAGTGTCGACACACAAACGATAGCACACGCCTATCACCACAATGAATTACGAGAGCATGCTTTCAGCCTTAACGGCCATGAAGTATGCTCTCTTTTTATACCTGTAAACCTACAATGTACAAACACCTCCGCTCCATACTTACGGCAATGGCAACGGCAGCACTACTCCTGATCAACGGAGGCTGCATCAGTCAGGATGATTTCGACGACACCCCCTCCGGCAACCTCGAAGCCCTGTGGCAAATCATCGACGAGCACTACTGCTTCCTCGACTACAAGCAGCAGGCCCTGGGCATAGACTGGGACGAGATACACGCACGCTACGCCGCGCGCATCAACCCCGACATGAACCGCTACCAGCTCTTTGAGGTCCTGGCAGAGATGCTTGCCGAGCTGCGCGACGGACACGTCAACCTCTACACCCCGGCCGACGTGGGCCGCAACTGGTCGTGGAAAGACGACTACCCCGCCAACTTCCGCTCCGACATCCAGGATGCCTACCTCGGCACCGGCTACAAGATTGCCGCGAGCCTCAAATACCACATTCTTGAAGACAACGTAGCCTACGTCGTCTGCAGCAGCTTCTCTAGCGGAATAGGCGACGGCAACCTCGACGAGCTCTTCCACAACCTGCGCTCGGCCAACGGCCTCATCCTCGACCTTCGCGACAACGGCGGCGGCGACCTCACCAACGAAGAGCGCCTGGCAGCACGCTTCGTCGACGAGCGCCGACTCACAGGCTACGTCTGCCACAAGACCGGCAAGGGCCACAACGACTTCTCAAAGCCCGAGGCGCAGTACATAGAGCCCTCCGACGGCGTCAGGTGGATGAAGCGCGTCGTAGTGCTTACGAACCGCGGCTGCTACAGCGCCACCAACACCTTCGTGCGCGACGTCAAAGGCCTGCCGCGCGTCACCATCCTCGGCGACAAGACGGGCGGCGGCTCGGGCCTCCCCTTCTCCAGCGAGCTGCCCAACGGCTGGAGCGTGCGCTTCTCGGCCTGCCCTATGTTCGATGCCGCAATGCACCAGATAGAGTTCGGCATAGAGCCCGACATCTACGTCAGCCTCAGCGACGACGATGCAGCCCGAGGCACCGACACGCTTATCGAGCATGCCCGCGCCATACTGAAGCCTAAACAATAAAGTTCTATTTCGTAGCTCAAAACCTCTTTCTTCTTGACAAAAAGCAAGAATTTGCTGAGATTTTGCTACTATTTGAAATATTTTCAAGAAAAACCGCGGTCTTTTGATTACCTTTGCAGCGTCAAAGAAAACAGTAAGGATAACTTCACGCGAGTGGCATCCGAACTCATTAACTATTTAAAACCACATACACAAATGGACGCAAAGCAAGTATTGGAAGACCTGAAGCAGCGCTTCCCAGGCGAGCCTGAGTACCACCAGGCAGTAGAAGAAGTACTCGGAACCATCGAGGAAGAGTACAACAAGCACCCCGAATTCGAGAGCGCCAACCTCATCGAGCGCCTCTGCATCCCCGACCGCGTGTACCAGTTCCGCGTCACATGGACCGATGACAAAGGTCGCGTGCAGACCAACATGGGCTACCGTGTGCAGCACAACAACGCCATCGGCCCGTACAAAGGCGGCATACGCTTCCACAAGAGCGTGAACCTAGGCATCCTGAAGTTCCTGGCCTTCGAGCAGACCTTCAAGAACTCGCTCACCACACTGCCTATGGGCGGCGGCAAGGGCGGCTCCGACTTCTCGCCCCGCGGCAAGTCGAACGCCGAAGTTATGCGCTTCTGCCAGGCCTTTATGCTTGAACTCACCCGCCACATCGGCCCCGACGTGGACGTCCCCGCAGGCGACATCGGCGTAGGCGGCCGTGAGGTAGGCTATATGTTTGGAATGTACAAGAAGCTCACGCGCGAATTCAGCGGCGTGCTCACCGGCAAGGGCCTCGAGTTCGGCGGCTCGCTCATCCGCCCCGAAGCCACCGGCTACGGCAACGTCTACTTCCTGCGCGCCATGCTCCGCACCCGCGGCGAGAGCATCGAGGGCAAGACCGTGCTCATCTCCGGTGCCGGAAACGTGGCCCAATACTGCGCCGAGAAGGTGCTGCAGCTCGGAGGTAAAGTCCTCACCATGAGCGACTCCGACGGCTATATCTACGACCCCGACGGCATCGACCGCGAGAAGCTCGACTACATCATGGAGCTCAAGAACGTCTACCGCGGCCGCATCCGCGAGTACGTCGAGGAATACCCCTCTGCCAAGTACGTCGGCGACGGCGCCAAGCCCTGGTTCGAGAAAGCCGACATCGCATGCCCCTGCGCCACACAGAACGAGCTCAACGAGGAGGCTGCCAAGGCCCTCGTGGCCAACGGCTGTATCGCTGTGGCCGAAGGTGCCAACATGCCCTCGACGCCCGGTGCCATCAAGGTGTTCCAGGACGCCAAGATCCTCTACTCTCCCGGTAAGGCCAGCAACGCCGGCGGCGTCAGCGTCAGCGGTCTTGAGATGTCGCAGAACAGCGAGCGCCTGAGCTGGAGCGCCGAGGAAGTCGACAAGAAGCTCCTCTGGATCATGGAGAACATCCACGAGAACTGCGTCAAGTACGGCACCGAGCCCGACGGCTACATCAACTACGTCAAGGGCGCCAACGTGGCCGGCTTCATGAAGGTGGCTAAAGCTATGATGGCACAAGGAATTGTGTAAACAATTCCGACATCATAGCCCGGACAGCTCGGCGAAGTGAAACGAAGCCAAGGTCCGTTCCGCTATGATGGCACAAGGAATTGTGTAAACAATTCCGACATCATAGCCCGGACAGCTCGACGAAGTGAAACGAAGCCAAGGTCCGTTCCGCTATGATGGCACAAGGAATTGTGTAACAATTCCGACATCATAACCACTATAAAAAAGAGCTCAGCCTACAGCAGGTTGAGCTCTTTTCTCTTTCATGCCTTATTGAACTTCTCTTTGGGCTGTTTGCAGCGAGGGCAGCGCCAGTCGTCGGGCAGATCGTCGAAGGCCACGCCATCGTGCTCGGCCGGGTCGTAGACGTAGCCGCAGACCGAGCATACATATTTGCCGGAGGCTTCCTGCTGGGTGAAATCGACTTCGGCGAGGACGGTCGGTACGGGATTGTCGAGGTCTATCACTCGCTTGGCCTCGAGGTTCTCGTAGCCCTGCGGGGTGTGGGTGCCCATATATACTGTGGGATGCGCCGCTACGAACTCGCGCACGCGGTCCATTGTCTCGCGGGCGGCGGCCAGGTCGTCGAAGACCACCGACAGCTTGTTCTCATACAGAGCCTCATCGACGTAAGTGATATCGGCCTGGAACATATAGAAGAGGCCCTCGTTCTCGGCTATCACAAGGCTGTTGCCGTTGGTGTGCCCTTTGGCCTTGATGAGATAAATGCCGTCGACAATCTTCTGGCTCTCGGGGAAGTTGTAATAGGGGCCATCGGTGAAACGTACGGGCACGAGGTTAGGTATGTCCTTCAGCTCCGCCACGCCTATCTCGTCGGCATTCACAAAGATCTGGGCCTTGGGGAAGCTGCGCAGCTCGCCGCTGTGGTCGCTGTGCTTGTGGGTGAGAAGGATCTTCGTCACCTGCTCTGGGCGATAGCCCAGCGCGGCGAGGGCGTCGATATAGTCGCATATGGTTTTTCCGGTATAGGCCATTGCCGACTCGTCCATCACCTCCTCGGGAAAGCCTGCGGGCAGGCCTGTGTCAACGAGTATGACGTCCTCTCCGGTGTCGATAAGATAGTTCTGCAGGCTTCCGCGATAGCGTATGTTCTTGTTGAACTTATCTACGCCTTCTTCACCTCCGAAGGCGAAAGGCTGGGTGTAGTAACCATCCTTTCTGAATTTTACTGCTTTAATCTCCATAGTAATTATGTTTTAAAAAAAAACGTATTACCACGAATGCGCCACTAATTATTCACGCGGAAATGCGTGGCCATTCATGGTAATACGTGTAGGGTTAAAGAACCTTTGTTTTTTACTTAGCCGGCTCCCACTTGCAGCGGACGGGCGACACGATGGCGCCCTCCTTCTTCAGTTCAGCGAAAGCTTTGTCGACCTCCTTGCGGTCGGCAGCCAATGCCTTCGTGACGTCGCCAGCCGAGACGGGTTTGCCAGCCTCGCGCATGGCCTGTAGCACTTTTTCTTTCATAATTGTCAGAGGGTTAGAATATTACGGTTTCTACCAGTTCCATCATCTTGAAGAAGTCGGCTTTGGCATCCTTGAGATAGTACATCACGCCGTTCTCGCCGTTCTCACCGAGGGCGGGCTTCAGCACGGGCATCCTATCGACGAGCGCCTTGCCCACCTCGGGACGATTGTCCTCGACGAGCTTGCACTCAATGCGCAGCGTCTGACCCTTGAAGGCACAGATTTCCACCTTCTGGTTGGCGGCAATCTGGCGTGTGGCATTTGTGTGGCCGAAGGCCATGATGTAGATTTTCTCCTCGAAGAACAACATGGCTCCATAGGGACGTACGCGCGGCTGGTCGCCCTCTACCGTTGCGAGGTAGAATGTTCCGGCTTTCTCCAGAAAATCATATACTTTCTTTGCTGCTTCCATAATGTTCAATTCTTAATTGTCAATTCTCAATGGATTATCACATCATTGCCGTGAGGAAGTTCTCGTAGCCAAGCTTGTCGATATAGTTGAGGTACTGAGCCTCCCAAGCCATGTGCTCCATTTCGTCGTCGATCCACTTCTGGATGAGCTTCTGCGTGGGATAGTCGTCCTTGAAGGCGTCGGCCAGCTCGCTCAGTTCCTTAACGGCATTGGGCTGATAGTCTGTCTCAATCTGCTGCTTGGGGTCGTCGTAGAAGGGGAATTCGATGGTCTTCATAGCCTCCTGCAGGTCGGCGGGCTTGCAGCCGAGCTCCACGAGCCGGTTGAGCACCTCTTCGGCCTCGTCCCACTCTTCCTCGGCCTCTTCCTTCCACTTGTCGGCCAGCTTGTTCCAGCCTTGCAGACGGCAGTAAGCGGAGAATGCGAAGTGTTGTTTACTGTTTCCAAACCATACAGCGCCGAGTTCGGCGAACTTTTTCAAAGCTTCTTCTTTAGTCATAATAGTATACGTTTTAGAGTTAAAAATTAAGCTGACTGTTGTTATCGCTTGCAAAAGTAATACCAAAATACGACCTTTTTGTAATCTAAGATGATACAAAACTTGTCTGAAACGATACAATCTACAAAAAATTAGGTATCTTTGCCGCAGATATGTATACCCTGAAAGAAAGTTGGATGGCTATGATCGGCTCGATGCCGATGGCCGATTGGGACGGCAAGCTGCTCTGCGTGGAGCAAAATGCTGCTATGGCGTTGCGCACGAACGCCACGCAAGGATTCATCGCAGCCTACACGTTCACGCTGGTGACGGAAGGATGGATGACCGTCATCTACAACGGCAAGGTGCTCACTCTGCAGGCCGACGATCTCTATTTCTACTCGCCGGGCCTATCGATCAACGTTGTCTCGGCCTCGGAGAACTACCGTGCCCTATGCCTCATGGCCGACGAGAATATGACAATAGAGATGCCCACCGTTCGCGACCTGGTGAATATAGCCTATCGGCCCATCGTTCAGCTGCACGAGCCCAGACTGGCGCTGCCTAATGCCACAGCACAGCACCTGTCCGCACGGCTGCTCGAGATCATCGCCTATCAGCGCTCCGACAACATCTACAAAGATAAGATCCTGCGAATGCTCTATGCCGTATTCTTGCTCGACGTGCATAATGTGATGCATCAGAACATCGTACATCGCCAGACGCCCCCGCGCATTGAGGAAATCTTCATAGGCTTCATAAGCCTTCTGCCCAAGCATTTCGCCGAGCATCATGACATAGCGTACTACGCCGACAGCCTCCATATCACCCCCGTCTATCTCTCGCGCGTGGTGCGGCAGGTCACGGGCCGCACTGTCGTCGACTATATCAACCAAATGCTCCTTATGGAGGCGTCGTTCCTCCTGCGCACGTCGCCGATGAGCATCGCCCAGATTGCCGACCGCCTCCACTTCGCCGACGCTGCGTCGTTCAGCAAGTTCTTCTCGCGCATGAAAGGTATGTCGCCGAGGGTGTATAGAGCGGAGAAATAAAAGAAGGCGACGACAGAGCCGCCACAATGGGGCTGCCTGTGACAACTGCTATATTATTGCACACAAAAAAGCCCCACCAAGAAGGCGGGGCTTTTGTTATTGCTTACTCAACGTATCAGCTTACTTAGCGATAGCGATGGTTACGCGGTTCTTGTCGTTCTCAGCGAAGGGCTGAACGGTGTCGCCCTTAGCGTCAACGGTGATGCGGGCAGCGTCGATGCCAGCCTCGGTGAGAGCCTTGGCAACGTTCTCAGCACGACCCTCGGAGTACTTCATGTTGATGCGGGGGTTACCGGTGCCGGCGTCGGCATAACCTGTTACGTTCACGCGAGTCTCGGGGTTAGCCTTGAGGAAGGAAACGAGCTCAGCAATCTTGTTCTTCTGGTCGGCGGGGATGACGGTCTCACGGATCTGATAGAAGATCTCGCGACGCATCTCAGCAACTTTCTTCACGACGGGCTTCTCAACGACCTTAGCGGGAGCTACGGGCTCGGGAGCGGGCTCTTCAACAACAACGGGAACGGCCACGGGGATAACGTTCTCTACCTTGCCGAGGTTGATCTTCAGGCCAGCGAGAGCGGTGAAGTACCAGTCGAGGTTGGCGTCCTTGTTCTTGTGCTTGCTGTTGTACTCGTCGGAGAGCATGTTGGCCATACCCTCGATGTTGAGGCTTACGCGCTTGCTAAGACGGAAGTCGAGGTCGAGACCAAAGCGGCCAACGGGGCGCACCTTAGTGCCGTCCCAAAGTTCGCGCATTACCCAGTAGCGAGCCATCTCGGCAGCTTCGTCGTTGTTCCAGCCGATGTTGGCGCCTACGCCGGCGATGAGGTTCATGCCGAATACGCGCTTGGGATTCCAGCCTGCGATAGCGTTGACGAGGTTGAACTTGAGGTCGAGGGCGGGAGTAACGTAGTTCCACTTATAGGTCTCGTTGGTCTCGAAACCACCCTTGCTTTCCCAACCATTGACGGCCAGGCGCAGAGCCCATACGGGAGTGAACTGATAGCCAACGGCCACCTGGGCAGCAGGCGAGATGAGTTTGTTGAAGTCGGCCTCACCGAGGGTATAGGTGGCGCCGCCCTGCAGCTGCAGGAACCAGTGGTGATTGAACTCTACGCGCTCGGTCTCCTGAGCGTTGGCTGACAGGCCTACCATTGCGAGGGCTGCCACGAGCAGAATTTTAGTAAGTTTCATAATCATTAAAAAATTGTTTTTTGAATTTGGTGATACATATTTCAGTGCAAAAGTAGTTAAAAGATAGTATGTGAACAAAGTTTTTGCAAAAAAAATGTTATTGTAGCTTCATTTTATTTAAACAAAGCGCATTTTAAGGCTGTTTTCGGGGCATATTGTGATTCTTATACTATACCGGGCGATCTTCTCCCCCACCCTTTGCATCAACGCGAGGTAGCGATGGAGTTATTCTTTCAAGGGGCTGTAGTAGACGGGCTCCAGGCCAGACATAAGTTCAGGGTGACAGATGCTGACGAGGTCGCGCAGCAGGCGGTCGGGGTGAAAGGGCGTCTGCTCGTAGAAATGGTTGTGAGCGAGGTCGCAGCCCCAGATGTGGCGCTGGGCGAAGGCGCGGAAGTGGGTGTAGGGCTGGTAGTCGGCAGAGAGCTGGGCATAGGTCAGCGGGCGTGCGGAATTGAACTTCACGAGCCAGAGGTCGGCCTCGCCGGCCTGATCGAGCACCTGCTCGAAGGTCAGCGCCGTGCTGCCCTGGCCGGGCAGGTCGCTGAAGAGGTAGTCGGCGCCGGCGTCGGCGAACATAATGCCCATGGTGCTCTGCCCTGAAGGCACGAACCACTGGCCGCCATACATCATCTCGGTGAGCAGTCGCGGGCGCTCTGCGACTTTTGCGGCCAGCGTTTTCAGTTCGAGGTAGTTTGCCTCTACGGCCTTGAAGATGCTGTCGGCACGCTCCTCGGCGCCAAAGATTTCAGCGTAGAAGCGAATCCATTCGGCACGTGCCAGGGGCGACACCTCCATATATTCGGCGCACTCGACGATAGGTATGCCCAGGCGCTCCACGCGCCCATAGCCGCCGCTGTGCTCGAAGGGCGTGAGCAGCAGCACGTCGGGCGCCACGTCGATGATGCGCTCGATGGTAGGATTCATGCCGTTGCCGAAGTCGGCAATTCGCCCTGCGGCAAGTCCTTCGCTGACGACTGGCAGGTCGATATATTGTTTCTCGCACACGCCCGCGATGGCCGAGGCCACGCCCAGCTCATCGAGCAGTCCGCAGTGGACGGCAGTGGCTACGCCTGCTGAGCGGGCGGGAACGTTGATAATTGAAAAGTGAAAAGTGAAAAGTGAAAAATCCGGCACGGCGGCACTGTCGTGGACAAGGACGTAGCGATGAAGCACGGCGGTCGAGTCCCACGGGTCGCGCAGAGTCCACAGGCTGTAGCCCTCGCCCCGCTCGCAGGTGAGGTTGGTCGCATAGCGCATCGGCACGGCCGTCAGTCCCTGCTCCGCAACCCGGTTGCCCGTGCAGGCGGAAAAGAGAATGAGGAGGAGCGAAAACCGGGAGACGAGGAATGACCGCTTCACTGCCACTGATGGCGCGGAGAAGACAGAGGGCGCGGAGGCTAGAAATGTGAAAGGCGAAAAGGGGGAAGTGAAGAACGAGGAGAGTCTTTTGCCCATAGGATTACTGCTTGAGTGAAAGTAAAGAGGTTAATTAGTCCTCTCCACGAATAGACCGGGAGAGGGAAGGAACTGGCCTGGCATTCTACAGCTTTATCTCCACAAAGACCTCGAAATGCCGGCCTGCCATTGGGCGCGAGAGCACAGTGACGTACTCCGAGCCCAGGAGATTATAGACTACGCCTTTGACTGATGCTTGGAGGCGGCGCAGGCGCAGGCGGTGCTCGAGCGTGATGTCGCTCATATAGTAAGGCTTGAGGCGCCCTGTGATGCGGCTGACGTCGTTGCTCGTGGTGGTGAACCGCTCGCTGTAGGCATACCACTGATAGGCCAGGGCCCAGCGGCGCCACCCTAGTCGCAGCGAGAGGTTTGCGGAGTGCAGGGGTACGTAGACGAGCTGCTTGCCGAAGGATGTGTCGGCGGCGTCGAGGTCTTCGCTCTGGTTGATCGACGGCGTGTAGGCGTAGTTGGCAGAGAGCGCCGCCGTCCACTGCCGAGGCAGGCGGCTGTCGGCCGAGAGGGAGAGTTCAGTGCCGTAGTTGTGAACTTTCTTCAGGTTTGACGGTTGCCAATAGCCTTTGGCATTGGGCGTCCAAAGGATCCAGTCGCTGATGTAAGAATCGAAGGCCGAGAGGTTAGCCTTCAGGCTCAGGCTCGAGCCGTCGCGCCCGCCGAAGAGAGTGCGGCGCATACTGCCTTCGAGGCCTCCATCGTAGGTGAAGCCACGCTCCGGGCGCAGGTCGGGGTTGCCTCCGGGACGGAAGTAGAGGTCGTCCATCGTGGGATAACGATAGTTGCGCGCTACCGAGACCTTGAAGACCAAGCCCTTCAGAAGCGTGTACTCCCCGAAGAAGGCGGGTATGACCGGCACGAGGTCGCGGGCATAGAGCTCTTCGCGCGCCACGGCAGCCAGCGAAAGTCGCCTCGTGGGACGATAACGTGCGGCCAGGCTCAGCGCCGACTCCATGCGCCCGCGGTTGTAGTTGTCGCCAATGTGGAAGGGGCTGCGGTCGTGGCTGCGGACGTGGTCGTAGGCCAGGTCGAGGGAGGCCGAGAGGAGCCAGTCGGCCGCAGGCATATAGTCGGCCTTCAGGTGCAGGTTGGCCTGTTGGCTGTAGCTGTGCGAAGCTGTGATGATGTTGGCCGTCGGTTGCGTGCCGTCGGCCGTCGTGCGTGTCGTGGAATAATCGTAGGCTATGGACTGATAGGCATAGCCGGCACGCGCGTCGAGAGCCCAGTTGCTGCCCAGGGCCCGCTGCCAATCGACTACGCTGCGCACGGCATCTTGCCCTTGCTCGTTGGTGAAGTCGCGGTCGTCGCGATAATCGACGCTCAGGAAGGGCAGGCCCCGCAGGCTGTGGGTGTACCACGCTGAGGCGTCGAGGGTGCCTCCGAGTACTTGCTTGAACGTCAGCTGCTGCAGTACGTGTAGGTCGTGGAAGTAGCCGCTGCGGTTGCGCTCGGTAGGATGATAGGAGCGGATGATGCGGCCGTCGGCGTCGCGCTCGTCGACTTTCTTATCGTAGTTGGTGTAGCGGAAATCGTTGCGGCTCGTGGCGTAGCTGACGCGCGTGCTGCTGGCCACACGCTCGTTGGCATAGGTGAAGCGCGCGAACTGGTCGAACGTCTTATACGACCCTATGCCTTGGATGTACTGAAAGCCCAGTCCGGGCTGGCTCGCCGCCTTCGTGGCCAGTTCCACAGCGCCGCCCAGGCCTCCGCCGGTGAGCGTCAGCGACGATGCTCCGTGCAGCAGATTGGCCTCGTCGACGAAATATGCCGGAATGGTGCTGAAATCCACCGTGCCGAGCATTGGCGAGTTGATCTTCATGCCATTCCACAGCACTTGGGTGTGGCTTGGCGACGTGCCGCGGAACTCCACTGTCGACTCCGTGGCACGGCCGTAGCTCTTGATGAAGAGCGAGGAGTGCTGCGTAAGTATGTCGGACATCGAGAGGGCCACGTTCTGGTGAAGCACGAGGGTGTCGAGAGTCGTTCGCTGCAAACCCGTGTCGCCGATACGGCGGAAAGCCGCAACGGAGACCTCGCGCATCGTGCTCTCGTCCTGCGCGGCAAGGGCGCAGGAGAGCGCAAGACTTATGAAGAACAATGCCTGCCTCATTAAAGGTGGGTTGGGATAAGGGTCACTCACAATGGTAGTCGCCAATGTAATAGACCTCAGTGCTGATGTCGCCGAGGTTGGGCGTACTGCCTATCTGCGCCGTCTGAATCTTTACGAAGTCGATGTACTCGAGGTCGACGAAGGCGCCATCATGGTCGATAGCGGCGGAAATCTTGAAATGATTCATCAAGCCGGCAGGGCCTTCGACGTAGTCGCTGCCGAGGTTGTCGGCGTAACCGCCGGCATAAGGGGGTATGTCGGAATAGCCGCCTGAGTAAGTGCTGTGGTCAGCCAGCTGCGAACCAAAATACGTCCGCGCGGTGCCCTCAACCCACGGCTGCCAGTAGCTGTCGTTAGGATTCCAATAGCTCATGTATGGCACATAGCCCGTGCGGCCGTCGATATCGCGCCACGCCGTTGCAGAGCGGCGGGCGGCCGGACGGTAGTAGGTGATGGCGTAGTTGGTGCGATGATTGGCGGTGCGGAGTTCGGAGCCGGCGAGCTCAAACCACTGGTCGTTGGGCAGGCCGTCGCCGTTGTCGTCCTGGCTGACCCAGACGATTCCGGGTTCCGACTGGTAGCTGAAGGGATTGCCCTTGATGCTGAGGTCGTAGTCGCCGCCCGAGTTGCGCACGCTATGGTCGAAGCCTGCGATGAGATAGCCGCCCTGCGAGCCCAGGCTCACCGACCATCGGCGCTGCATGTGAGCCAGCACACTGTCGCACGCTTGCTCGTGAGTGCAGCCTGGAGGATAGGAATCGCCCACGATGATGTAGCCGTTGACCTGATGTCCCGGGGCTGGCATGTACTCATAAATCTTATTGACAAGTGCATCGCCTGCGAAGCCGCGACGGAAGGTGCCGGCAGGCGCACACACGTTGACCACGAACTCTTGCGTGGCTGTGGTGTCGGGCGTCTCGAGCGTGAGGCGCAGCGTGTGACGGCCCTGCGCCGAGCCGGTGAAGACGTACTCGGGAGCAGTGGCCTGAGGCTGGGGAGTGCCGTCGACATCCCAGCTGAAGCGGGCCTCGGACGGAAGCTGCCGCAGCACGTAAGCCTGCACCTTTACGGTGCGCCCCTGAGCTATGTTGACCTCTGTCCACGGGCACAGCCAGAGGCGCGTCTCCTCGGGCACGTCGGGCAGCGGAGCGCTTTGGCTCTCGAGCACGGTGACTTTCACCTCGTCCTCGCTCTTGCCATAGCGGTTCGTGACGAGCAGATGCACGAAGTATTCGCCCATGGCGTGCGCAACGAACGTATAGGAATCGGAGGTGCTGACGACGCGCCCGTCGATAGTCCACACGAAGGTCGACGTCTCGTCGAGGCCTTCGATATCGGGCACGAGCATAAGCGACTCGTCGAGATATATGCGGAAGCGCGCCGAAGCCTCGGCCCATGTGATCACGGGCGGCTGTCCGGCGGGGACGCCGTCGCCCTTGTCGGTGCAGGCGACGGGTATGAAGGCCGCCAATAGCAGCAGGGAAAGGAGTTTTCTCATTTGAAAGCGAAGCCGTTTGGATTTATGCCGACGCGGAACTCGTCGACGAGTTCGCCCTCGGACGTATAGCGGCGTACGACGCCAGCCTGGCTGTAGTCTACGGCATCAGCTACGTAAATCTCGCCCGAGCGATGGTCCACGCCTATGCCATAGAGCTTGTGGCGCAGGCCACGGCTGTTGCGCTCGGCCTGTATGAAGGGGCGCACGGGCACGTGCGTTGCCGTGATGTCCATACGATAGACATCGTTGTTGATGAGATAGAGAACGGTGGCATCGGGGTTTGTGGCGAGCTGCACACCGCCCTCGTCAGTGTCGAGCGCCTGGTCGAGCTCTACGGTGTGGGTGGCGGCATCAATACGATAGAGGTGCGGAATATTGTCGCCGAAGCTGTCTTCCTCCGTGTCGTAGCCGCCGTCGGTGACCACCCACAGCTTGCCCCGCGCGTCGAGCACCATACTTTTGGGTTGCCAGCTCGTGAGCGTGATGCTGTCGGTCAAGGCATCGGTGCGCGTGTCCACTACGAGGAGCTTGTTGCTATAGCTCCAGCAGTTGGTGAAGACTTCATGGCCGTACTGCACCATCTGCTCTGTAGAACTGTAGCCGAAGGCCGAGGGTTGCTCGGTGGAGATGCTTGCCACGTAAGCCATCGTCTGCGGATTGAAGACGGTGATGTAAGGGGCATAGAGGTCGGTGGCGTAAGCCTTGGTGTCGCTAAGGAAATGGATGTAGCGCGGGTTGGTCATGTGCGCTGTCTGCCCTGCCACGAGCTGCCCGCGCACTCGGAACGTCTGGGCATCTATGGCCCAGATGATGCCGCTGTTCTCTACGGCGATGTAAGCCGTGGAGCCTCGCAGGCTTATGCTCTGCCCCGTGTCGCCCAGCCGGCGGTCGTTGGCACGCTGGAACACAGCGTTCTCCACGCGACGAGTGTCGGGCGCATAGAAGGACAGCGACGCGTTACCTGCATTGAAGTTACCCTCGCACAAGATAAAGACGCCACGCCCCTGGGCATCGAAAGGCTCTTCATCGGTGCCTGGGTCAGAATTGCTGCAAGCTGCCAGCAGCGCCAAGGCCGCCAGCAGCTTGCAGAATGTAGCGATATGATTGAACGGGAGTTTCATCTATTGTCGAACGACATCAAGAGATCTTAGAGCTGAACGACGACGTTGTCGAAAGCGAAGTATTTAGGATGCTTGACGCCATAGTCGCTGCGGTCGCTGCCGTCCATCGTGAACGTGAGGCTGTTGACCGGGCCGAGGTTCGTGAGGTCTACAGTGACCCATTTGTCCAGGATTGAGCCGTCACGAGCCATATCTACGTTGAGGCTGTTGCCATTATCGGCCGTGATGGTCAGAGTGAGGTTGCCGCTCTCAGCCAGCGATGAGGCATAGCCGTCGCCGTTGGTGACCACGCCGAGCTCATAGGTCGTAGGTCCTATCTCCATCGAGCGGATTAAGCGGCTGACACCTGTGGGGAACTTGATTGTAGCATCACAGTAGACGATGGCGAAGTTGGAGCTGCCATTCGTGGCCGGCACGGAGAGCTGATAGTTGTAGGTGGCGTGATTGGCGATGTCGGAATCCACGTAATTGGAGATTGCCGTGCCGCCCTCAGAGAAACCATAGTCGCCGCCCCAGGCATTCGTCATGCCGCCCGAGAGGCCGGTGGCTGCGTCGCTCCAGGCATAGCTCTTGCAGTTCTCGCCATAGAGGAGCTTACCGCCATATTGGGCATCGTCGATCAGGGCGTTCCATTCAGAGCCCTCGAAGGTTAACGTGGCTGTGCGTATGACCACTTCATCCTCGTCGTTACAACCTGTGAAAACTGTCAGGCTCAGTGTGAGCGCTGCGAGTGCGAAAAGATTCTTTTTCATTCCTTGTGTAAGTTTTAGAATTATGTATTAAGACGTTACGTTGCAACAGTGCTGTGCCTGACACCGCCACAAGGAATGAGAGTAAGGGAAACATCAGGCGGCGACAGCGCAACGCACAGCACGCAGCACGCCTATGACCCTGCACCTTTCCTCGAGGCGACAGAGGTACGAACTCATGTGGCAGGTCTTCTGACTCGCTCCCGGGACGGCGCCTTCCCAACGGCAGCAACGGCAATGCAGGCACGATGAGCGTGCGCTTACAATGCTCGTGGCAGCACGTGCAGTGGCTTACGTCTGCCGGCCCGACGACGGAGCTTACAGCAGCGGGACTGTGCAGGACTCACACCTGCTTCCCTCTTCGCGCCCTTCCCGTGCGAAAGGGCGAACCGCATAAGTATTGCTCGTTTGCGGCTGCAAAGGTAGCCCAAGTTAACGTAACAGGCAAGCTTTTAGCCGAAAATCTTCTCTCACGTGCGTACATTAATTAATATAACCGCCTCCGAGAGCTTCGTTCCGGGCAACAAAAAAAGGCCGTGTCCGGTAATCCAGACACGGTCTCTCGAGCTTTGAGTTGCGGAGGCTCGACTCGAACGAGCGACCTCCAGGTTATGAGCCTGGCGAGCTACCAACTGCTCCACTCCGCGATGTTAATTTAGCGCCTCAGACAAGCTATCTTGTCGTTTGCGGGTGCAAAGGTACGCTATTTTTATCGAACTGCCAAGCTTTTTCAATAAAAATTGCTAAATAAGACCCGTTTTTGCACACGTGCGCAAAAAGTGTGTCGCCTTTTCTTGCTCAATAAGCATAAAAGACGTACTTTTGTGCGGTCGAAAAAGAAGATTACTCGTCAACCGAGAGCCAAATATTCCTAACCCGAACAAAGTCAAGACACAGATGGCACAACTTAAAACGAGACAGCTGCTCATCGACATAGCCCGCCTGCAGTTTGCCAAGCGAGGCTTCGACGGCACTACGATGAACGACATCGCAGAAGCCTCAGGCAAGGGACGACGCACGCTCTACACTTACTTCAAAAGCAAGGACGACATCTACGAAGCCGTCATCAACGGAGAACTGCAGCGCATCTCATCGACGTTCCTCGCCGTGGCACGCAAGCAACTCTCGCCGCTCGACAAACTCGTAGAGCTCATCTTCGCGCACCTTAGCCTCATGAAAGAAGCCGTCGAGCGCAACGGATACCTGCGTGCCGAATTCTTCCGCAATATCTGGCAGGTAGAGAGCGTGCGCAAGAAGTACGACAAGAAAGAGCACGACATCATACAGAAGACGCTCGAAGAAGGCTTGGAAATGAAGATGTTCGACATAGACAACATCACGCTCTACACCGACATCATCCAGGCCACAGCCAAAGGACTCGAGGTACCATATATCTACGGGCGCCTAGGCGCTGGAATGGACATAAAGGCCACCCGCCCAATAGTGACGAAAATCATCCGTCGAGTGCTATGGCGCGAACGCTACTGACTATAAAACCAACAAAACAATCAAAACATAAAAAATGGGACTATTACAAGGAAAGACAGCGCTCATCACCGGCGCTGCACGGGGCATTGGCAAGGCCATTGCCCTGAAATTCGCCGCTGAAGGCGCCAACATCGCATTCACAGACCTCGCCGTGAACGAGGAGACCCAAGCCGAAATAGCAGCGCTCGGCGTCAAGTGCAAGAGCTATGCCAGCAACGCCGCAGACTTCGTCGAGACGGAAGCGCTCGTGAAGCAAGTCAAAGAAGACTTCGGCACAATCGACGTCCTCGTCAACAACGCAGGCATCACCAAAGACGGACTCATGCTGCGCATGACCGAACAGCAATGGGATGCCGTCATCGGCGTGAACCTCAAGTCGGCGTTCAACTTCATTCACGCCTGTGTGCCCGTGATGATGCGCCAGCGCGGTGGCTCAATCATCAATATGGCCAGCGTAGTAGGCGTACACGGCAACGCCGGACAGGCCAACTACGCAGCCTCAAAAGCCGGAATGATAGCACTGGCCAAGAGCATCGCACAGGAGATGGGCCCCAAGGGCATCCGCGCCAACGCCATAGCACCCGGCTTTATCGAGACAGCCATGACCGCCGCACTGCCCGATGCCGTGCGCGAAGACTGGATGAAGAAAATACCACTGCGCCGCGGCGGCAAGCCCGAGGACGTGGCCGACGTAGCCCTCTTCCTCGCATCTGACCTCAGCTCGTATGTCAGCGGACAGGTCATACAGATCGACGGCGGAATGAATATGTAGAACGCGGCCATAGTTCAAATTTCAAAGTACAAATTTCAAAGTACAAATTTCAAAGTACAAAGTACAAAGTTCAAAGTTGAATGTTCAACGTTCAATGGTCAATGGTCAATGGTCAACGTTCAACGTTCAATGGTCAATGGTCAACGTTCAATGTTCAACGTTCAATGGTCAATGGCCAATGGTCAATGGTCAATGGTCAACGTTCAATGGTCAACGTTCAATGTTCAATGTTCAACGTTCAAAGTTCAAAGTTAGCTTCGCTGACTTTTGTCACGACTCGGCAATTCAAGCAAGCTTGATTGCTCTCACTGCTCCAAAAGTTGAAAGTTCTCTACGAAGACAACCACATTATCATCGTTGCGAAGCAGGCCGGCGAGATTGTCCAGGGCGACAAGACTGGCGACGCGCCGCTCTCCGACATGGTGAAAGCATACATCAAGGAACGCTACGCCAAACCCGGCGAAGTGTTCCTTGGTGTGGTGCACCGTTTGGACCGCCCCGTCAGCGGCGTGGTCGTCTTCGCGCGCACAAGCAAAGCGCTGACACGCCTCAACGAGCTCTTCCGCACCCAAGGCGTCCACAAGACTTACTGGGCGCTCGTGCAAAATGCGCCTCGAGAACCTAAAGCCACGCTCACGCACTACATCGTGCGCAACGAACAGAAGAACAAATCGTTCGCCTACGACCACGAGCGCCCGGGAGCCAAGAAAGCCGTGCTCGACTACGAGGTCATCGGACATTCCGACCGCTACCACCTCATCGAGGTGCACCTCCACACTGGGCGCCACCATCAGATCAGATGCCAGCTCGCAGCCATAGGCTGCCCCATTCGCGGCGACCTCAAATATGGAGCGCCGCGCAGCAACCCCGATGGCAGCATCAGCCTGCATGCCCGCAGCATCAGTTTCGAGCACCCCGTTTCGCACAAGCAGATCCACGTAGAGGCTCCGCTGCCCGCTGAAGGACCCTGGCAGGGGATAAGGGGAGAGGGGTAATGACGAATGATGAATGACGAATGAAATTTCGTTTATCGTTTATCGTTTATGGGTAGGCCGCATGCGGCCGTAAACTTCTGAGGCGATAAGCCGAAGAAGCCACCAAATAACAGTTTTAAGTTCAGATTTAAGTAAGATTTAAGTTCAAAGCCACCATTCAGAAATGATGAATGACGAAAGATGAATGAAATTAAGGTGTGTTGGAGTATGCAGAATTACTCAACATATACTCCTCAGATGAAAAAAGTGACGCCGAAATAAAATTTTTCTCTTTTCATTTCTCTCTTTTCATTTATTTGCTTACCTTTGCGCCCGCAAACCACAAATGTGCGCTCACTGGAGAGATGGCAGAGTGGTCGATTGCATCGGTCTTGAAAACCGACGTACTGAAAGGTACCGGGGGTTCGAATCCCTCTCTCTCCGCAAAAGGAGGAAGCCCAAAAGGCTTCCTTTTTTGCTTCTTGAGAGGCACTCTCACCCCCGGGGTTCTTTCGTCTTCGCGAAAGCGTCACCCGGCGGGATGCCGAGCGCGAATCCCTCTCTCTCCGCATCAGAAGGAAGCCCAAAAGGCTTCCTTCTTTGCTTCTTGAGAGGCACTCTCACCCCCGGGGGAGTTCTTTCGTCTTCGCGAAAGCGTCACCCTACGGGATGCCGAGCGCGAATCCCTCTCTCTCCGCATCAGAAGGAAGCCGAAAGGCTTCCTTCTTTGCTTTAAGAGATAATAATCACAAGTCTACGTCGACCTCCACGGGGCAATGGTCGCTGCCGAGAATATCGGTGTGGATGCGGGCGTCGGTGACCTGCGGGAAGAGGCGGTTGGAAACGAGCCAGTAGTCGATGCGCCAGCCAACATTCTTCTCGCGGGCACGGAAACGATAGCTCCACCATGAATAGACGTCGGCGACCTCCGGGTTGCGCGTGCGCCACGTGTCGATGAATCCGGCGTCGAGGAGCTGCGTGAATTTCTCGCGCTCCTGGTCGGTGAAGCCAGCGTTCATGTGGTTGGTCTTCGGGTTCTTGAGGTCGATTTCCTCGTGAGCCACATTCATATCGCCGCACACGAGCACAGGCTTGCGGGCATCAAGGCGGCAGAGGTAGTCGCGGAAGGCATCGTCCCACGTCATTCGGTAGTCGAGGCGGCGCAGGCCGTCCTGTGAGTTGGGGGTATAGACGGTTACGACGTAGAAACCGTCGTATTCGAGAGTGATGACGCGCCCTTCGTGGTCGTGCTCGTCGATACCGAGTCCGTAGGCCACGCTCAAGGGCGTGTGGCGGGTGAAGATGGCTGTGCCCGAGTAGCCTTTCTTGTCGGCATAGCTCCAGTAGCTCTGGTAGCCAGGGAAGGCGAGGTCGAGCTGTCCGGCCTGCAGCTTGGTCTCTTGCAGGCAGAAGAAGTCGGCGTCGAAGGCGAGGAAGATATCACTGAAGCCTTTGCCACAGACGGCGCGCAGGCCGTTGACGTTCCAGGAGATAAATTTCATTAGTAGTGAGGTTATGAGGTTATGAG
>JAFRNY010000036.1 GCA_017429945.1 Bacteroidaceae bacterium | reverse complement strand
GCATGGCGTTTTTATCTGATAGCTGCACATTCCATGAACTGACAGACGATACTCTTGCCGCCTGTCAACCCTTTTCATGTGGCAATGAAGACCTTGATGACTTCTTCGCTCATGATGCCACACGATATGCCCACTTCTTGATGGGCAAGACATATTGTTTCCTTTTAGGCAGCGATCCTTCAAAGATAGTCTGCGCTCTGACCATATCTAACGACAGTATTCGTATCTATGACTTGCCTCGCAGTCGTCGCGATCACATGAAAAGCCTTACACACCATGAGAAGCCCTTGCGTCGCTATCCTGGTGTGCTGATTGGCCGTCTTGGAGTGAGTCGTGATTTTGAAGGTCAGGGCATAGGTAGCGAGGCATTGCAGTTCATTAAGGGATGGTTCTTCTCCAGTAGTAACAAAACTGGCTGCCGCTTTGTCATCGTAGATGCTGTCAACGAGCCGCAAGTCATCGCATTCTATGAGAAAAATGACTTTCACTGTCTCTTTTCCTCTGAAGAGCAGGAATTCCTTTATACAGGCGGTAAGAAAGGGCAACCAGTAGTCCTTACTACACGACTAATGTATTACGACTTGCTCGAAATGCGTAAATGATTTCCTTTATATATATCGCCCGCGCGCGTGTATGAATATACGGCTTTCCTTCAGTTATGCAAGGAAGGCCGCATTGTTTATAGTGCTTGTCGCACAATGCCATGGCACCATATCTGTTCAGTCGTTGTCCGGCTACCTCAGAAGATATCCGCAATCCATTCTCCATTCCCTCCTACCCCTCCTTTCCCCCCCTCCCTCTAATAATACTTCCTCCGTGTCCTCTGTCACCTCTGCGCCCTCTGTGCTGTCCGCGCAGCGGCAGCCCAATTATCCATTATCAATTCTCAATTCTCATCCCCTCCGTGTCCTCTGTCCCCTCTGCGCTCTCTGTGCTGTCCGCGCAGCGGCAGTATACATTATCCATATAGCGACTGCCGCCGGCAGCTCTATGAAAGAGTGCCGGCGGCAGAACTTTGTATTATTGAATCTTAGATTACCATTCGAATTCGAAGCTGTTTTCCTTGACGTCACCTCCAGCTTCGGGGTTATCATCATTACCACCCCAACCAATCTCGGCTGCACCAGTACCTGTTACGCTAGGACTGGCTGCTACTATCTGTGAGGGAAGAATCTCGCAAACATCTGTCTGTGGTTGAATATATATCTTTTTCATAATCGTATCTTCTTTAAAGGTTAGACAATATTTGCGATTCGCTTACTTGATGGCAACCTTCTTGCCGTCGATAATGTAAACACCCTTCGGCAACTTGGTTACGTCATTGTTCATCTTCTTGCCATCGATAGTGAAGACACCTTCAGGAACGGTAACGAAGTCAATATCGTTGATAGCTGTTGGTATGCCATCAATATACATCTTAACACCAAAATCAGAATCCTTACCAAGGACAGCACCTAATTCAAACCATCCGCGGAAACCTTTAAGAACTGTTTCGCCAGTAGAATAATAGAACTTGTTGTCTCGAATAAATAGACCATCTGCAGGAACTTTAGTTGCCGTAAATGTACTCTTAAATACACCTGTCAAGCCATATCCATCAGCATCGCTTCGAGTATTCTTATGCTTATCTGTTGTGTTGTTCTCGTCTATAGTCGAAGTCATCGTCACGTTATCAAATTCGAATGATTCTACATCCTTTGAAGGCTTAACCAAGAATGCGATACCGCCAGGAACATTAGGAGTAACTCCCTTAGTAGTGAATTGAATTTCTATTGATTTAGGCGAATAGTCTTCATTATCAAAATCATATTCAGCTTTCCAACCACTGAAATATGCATATTCAGCATCGTTTCCAAATGCAGTTTTCAAATTAGCTGTTGTAATCGTAAACGGTAATACAATGGTGCTCCAATTACCTGCTTTCATTGTGCGAAGGACACGAACGTTACTCTTTTCACCTGCAGTATAAGTCGGTAACTTTTCAGCCATCTCGTCAAAGATAATACGATCTTCAACGACCTTAATGATGAAATTAACATCGTCCATTGCAACGTCTTTACCTCCTGAAGTTCCAAGGTGTATATTGCTGGCGATTCCATTTAATTCGGTGTCAATAGCAAGTTCGGAACTGGCATTAAAAGGTACGGTCAAGAGTATGAATTCTCCATTTTCGCCATAGTTAATTGTTTGCGTGGAGGCAAAAGTAAGAACACGGATGTTCTGAGTGTCTCCATCATTGATATAACTACTTGCTACTGAAAATCCTGTAGTTACATCAGTCAATTCTGCTTTAGGACCAGTCTTTTCTTCAAATACGCCTTCTGAAACTTCCTGCTTAAAGGTCATCTCTTCACAAGATATTCCATCAGGAAGCTGGATGTCTGCAGCAATAGAAGAATAGGTTGTCTTGGTGTCAACGTTCAGAATAATTTGCAGAACGCCAGATTTGCCTTGCCTAACCTCCGTGTTTGGAATAGACACATTGTCTGCCCAAGCGCTAACGCCGAAAGTCATCAGCGCAACGAGAGAAAGTAAAAACTTTTTCATAGATTTAAATATTTAATTTGTTTATTTATCAGTTGTTTGTCTCTTGTTTTTTGCTGAAAAGATAATGGTAGCCATTAAGGCATAGTGAGTGCATAGCACTACTATTTGGTGCAAAAGTATGAATAAAAGAGCGAAACGTTGCAGTTTTTGTCGTTAAAGATTGTTAAAAGTGTGTATTTTGTGATTCTTTATGGTCTTCTTCGGCTTTCCACTGCATGTATTATAAATGAATCGTGAGAAATGAAAAGTGAAAAATTCGTTTGTCTGGTCTTCTTGATGGGCGAAGACGCGGAAGGGGTATTCAAGGACGTTGTCGATGAGTCCGTACGTTACTTGTGATTCTGCTGCAAAGATAGGGAATATTATTTGAATGAGAAAAAAATAAAAGAGAAAAATCGCTTTTCACTAATTCTTCAGGTGTGAAGCGTCGCAAAGCGCCGAGCGGGGAGAAAGATTTCACTCAACTTTCGCAAGCTTCAGTTTTGTAAGGTTATTAGGTTAGCAGGTCGCTTCGCTTTTGGGTTTTAAGGTGAGAATATCTACCAAAATGACGGACGAAACATATTTTACCTCATAACCTCATAACCTTACAACCTTACAACCTAACAACCTTACAACCTCATAACCTTACAACCTTACAACCTAACAAGTTGAGTACTTGCGAAACTTGAATGAATTAATGAGTAATTTATGGAAATTTGTGTTTAAGAAAGATCTGGATTGTCAGTTATAGGGAGGGTTTCGGTCTCATGGCCTTCAATGGGCCTGATGTAGTCCGACGCCCGCTCAGACGATATTACGGTGCGTCCCAGCTGACGTTCTAAATCATCGCGGGTATTTTTCGCAATCTGTCCGCCTGCTTGTGCCGCCTGCCTGCTTTCCTTCATACCTTGCGTCTGGCGCTGGCGTGCTATTTCTGTTGTCGCAACTTCTGCAAGGGTATTAAGTGCCAGTTCGACGTTTGTCATGTTATCGCGCAGGTTCTCTTTCGTGAGCCCCTTGTGTCGTTTGTACTCACCAGTAGTCATACCACTCCACGCCTTGGTTAGGACATTGGTGAGGATTGCAAAGTCCTTCGGCTCATGTATGCCAGAGCGATGCCACTCGTCCGTAAGTTCCTTGCGCATCTCAATGGAGCGCATACGCTCGTTTATCCAACGGTCGCTGTAGCCCTGCCGGCGGTAGTCCTCGACGGCCATCTGAAAGGTCAACTCCGGGTCAATCATCTGGTCAATGCGATTGGCTCCCACTTCGGCCAGCCATCTCTTTACCGGTTCAGCTTTTTTAGATGGAATAGATTGTATGATACGGAAGATTTGTTCCAGATCAGCTACGTCTGTCAGTCGTTTTTTACCATCGGCAGCAGGAAGTTTCAACTGGTAACAATTTGTTACCGTTTCATTACCTTCTTTTAAGAGCCTACCTTTCAGTACTTTCCAATACTTGCGTGCGGTCTGATAGTCGGCGCTGTTGGTTAACACTTGCACTATATCTACGACAGCGAAATAGTACTTTTCTTGCTCTTCGTTCCACACGAAACGCACTTTCTTTCCCTCAAAGAGTTGTATTGCAAAATCTTCATTCATAATGCTTGGCTATTAATCGTTGGTTCCTCATGAGTGATTTCATGTTTTATGAAGCGCAAATTACGCAAATATCTTTGACATGGCCAAAGAAACGGGCAAATATTTCCGTCTTGGCGAACTCGAACACGTTTTTTCCAACTTACAATAAAGGTGTCATGTAAAGCGGAAGATAGGTGATACCATTCTCAGGAGTTGCTGATATAGTTTACGCTTAAAAATGATGTCATCCGCACCTTTCTGAGATTTCTGATCTTTCATATCTTACACCTTTTTGAGATTTTTGACAATGCAGACATACACCTTTTTGAGATTTTGTGCAAGAGTTTTGACGAAAAAGCATAAGATATTTGATTATTTTAGTCATTCCAATGCTCAAAATGACTATTTGTCGTATTTCAGTGTGACCAGTCTCACAGATAACAGATATGTTTATGGTAACGCGCTCGAACTTCTTCAAGCGTGAAGCGTCGCAAAGCGCCGAGCGGCTCGCTTCACGCTTGAAGAATTGGCGTAATGGACATAATTTTTTCGAACGCGGATAGCACAGATGTTTATTTAAACTACGGTTCACAGGTGTTTATTACAACTACGGATTATACGGATTTTACGGTTTTTCTTTTCACATATAATGGCCATACGCTCGTCCCTAAGGACGCTTCACACTTGAAGAATGGGGGCATTAATTTATCATGGATAGGGTTCGTGGAGAATTTATGTCTTGAATTCGTGTCTTGAATTCTTGAAGTTTCAAGCGAGCCGCTCGGCGCTTTGCGACGCTTCACGCCTGAAGAAAGCTCGAGCGTGTGAAAGAATAATATCTGTGATTCAAGTTTCGGCTGTGTTTTTATCAAGAATTAGAGCGCTCGACTCTTCAAGAAAGGTCGAGCGCTCTAATCTTCTAATCTTCTAATTCTCTAAATCTCTAATTTTCTAATTTTTAGGCTCACTTGCCCAGTATCTTATTCACCAGTGCTGTGACGTCGGCGATGGTGACGGAGCCGTCGGTGTTGACGTCGGCCACGCCGGTGGCGGGTGCGGGACTCTTGCCGAGGATGATGTTGACGAGGGAGGTGACGTCGGCTATGGTGACGACGCCGTCGCCGTTGACATCGCCGTGCATGGGAGCACCCTCGCGGGTGAAATAACCGGGGGCGGAGGTGCCGCCATCGATGCGGGCATATTGAGTGTCGACGCCGCCGTTGTCTTCGCTCGTGACGATGTAGGCACTTTCGTCGTAGGTAGTGCCTGCGCCGCCCACGAGTTTAGTGTCATAAAGGAACAGCCTCTGTTTGCCGTCGCTCTCGAGGGCTGCTGTGGTCCAGCCGTCGCCGGCGTAGATGGTGGTGAGCTCGCTGCAGCCACCGAACATCTGTGTCATATTCTTCACGGCGGCTGTGTTGAAGCTGCTGATGTCGAGGCTGGTGAGGCTCGAGCAGAAGAGGAACATATTGCTCATGTTGGTCACCTGGGCGGTGTTGAATCTGCTGAGGTCGAGCGACCGGAGGTCGGCGCAACTTGCGAACATGGATTGCATGTTTGTCACATTATCGGTGTTGAAACTGCTGAGGTCGAGCGAGCGGAGATTGTAGCAACTGGCGAACATGTAAGACATATTGGTCACATTATCGGTGTTGAAACTGCTGAGGTTGAGGCTGGTGAGGTTCTGACAGTTGTAGAACATTGCCCGCATTGTAGTCACCTCGCTGGTGTTGAGATACTCTAAGCCGGTGATTGTAGTGAGGTACGGCATATTATAGAACCAGAAGGCGGTGGTGGTGGGGCGTGCGTCGGCAAAGGAGGGATCGAAGACCACGTCGGTGATGTTTGCTGCAGAGCCGTCGGCGTACCATCCGGAATATCCGTATTTAAGGACATCGTAAATATGTCCGACCTTCTCCTTGGACTTGCCGTCGTTGTAGAAAGTGAGCGTCTTGCCGTCGGCAGAGAGGTGGGCGTAGGGTTTCAGTGAGAAGTAGCCGGGGGCAGAGGTGCCGCCGTCGATGCGGGCTTTGACGATGTCGTGGTAGTCTGCGGCAGTGTATTCGTTGCTGTCGTAGGCCGTTCCGGCGTGCCCAATGAGCTTTGCGTCGTCAAAGAACATCTCGTCGTAGTTATTTGCCTTGCTCGTGTCCACGGCATCCATCGTCCAACCGCTGCCGGCATAGATGGTCGTGAGGTTGGAGCAGTTGCGGAACATTTTATAGGTGTATTTGACCTTGGCGGTGTTGAAGCTGCTGAGGTCGATGACCTTCAAACCCTGGCAATTGGTGAACATATAGCGCATGTCGATTACATTGGCGGTGTTGAAGCTGCTGAGGTCGAGCGACGTCAGGCTGCTGCAACCGCTGAACATACTCAACATGTCCTTGACATTCTCGGTGTTGAAGTTGCTAAGGTCGAGTGACGACAGGCTGTTGCAGCTCTCAAACATACGGTCCATTAAGGTGACGTTCTCGGTGTTGAAGCTGCTGAGGTCGAGCGACGTCAGCTTCGAACAGGTCTCAAACATATAGCTCATGCTCGTCACCTTGGCGGTGTTGAAGTGTGTGAGGTCGAGGGTCTCAAGCTTCTGTAAGTTGTAGAACATATTGTTCATGCGGGTGACCTCGCTGGTGTTGAGGTTCTCCATGCCGTTGATGGCTGTCAGCTTGCCCATCTGATGGAACCAATATGCAGTGCTCGTGGGTCGTGCATTGCTGAATGAGGGATCGAAGACGGCAGTCTCGATGTTGCTTTGCACGCCTCCCTTTGCCCATTCGGGGACGCTGTTGCCCGAGTTCAAGGCGTAGGCCGTGCCTTGGCGGTTGGCTTTCTCACAGTCGTAGTAGAAGGTGAGCGTCTTGCCGTCGGTGGAGAGGAGGGCGTAGGCCTCGGTGGCGGGTACGCTGTACTCCACGACGGTGAACTCCTTCCAGAATGTGGCGGCCTGGTAGGCGGCGAGGGAGCCGGCGGGCACGTGGAGGGTGATGTTCTTGAGGCTGACCTGCTTGGAGGGGTCGTTGGGATACTGCGCCTGCATCAGATGGTTGAAAGATACGATTGATGTTATCCAGTCTGTTTGACTGCCTGCCGTTGGCGGCTGGCTGGAGCGCATGTAGATATCCTGGAGCGAGAAGCCGCTGCCTGGGACAGGCGTGCAGCTGAAGGCATTGTCCTTCAGGGCGGTGACGCTGGCGGGTATGGTGAGCGACTGGAGGTAGCTGGAGTGGAGCCCTGCGATAGCTGTAACGGGGTATACGACGCCGTCGACGGTGATGCTCTCGGGCATTACGAAGGTGGTGCGGCCGTTCTTGTCGGCATAGCGGTAGAGCTGTGCGGAGTAGCCTGGCTCGTACTGATAGATGTCGCCGTTCTCGTCGGTGTACTGCAGCCAGTCGGGCTCCAGTTCCTTGAAGTTCTTGAAGTCCTTCCAGTAGTCTGTCGTGCTGTAAGCCTCGAGTGTATGTGGCGGCACTATAAGATTAATGTTCGCGCGCGTGGGGAAGGGGTCGCCATTGATGTTGCTGCCAGTAGCCGGCGTGGGATTCTTCACGGTGACCTGCGTGAGGGCGGTGCAACCTGCGAAGGCTTCGTCGCCATAGTAGGTAACGCCTTCGGGGATAGTAACCGAACGAAGGCTGCTGCAGCCGTAGAACAGACGATAGTTGATCATACGGATCGATGTCGGCAGATTGAGAGATTGCAGCGATGTGCAGCCGGAGAAGGTGGCGTCGCCGAGCAGCGTCACTGCATCGGGCATGCCGTAGACATATTGGAGACTACTGCATCCCTCGAAGGCCCGATTATATATTCGTGTTATGTTTGGGGGCAGGGTCACAGCCACCAGGTTGGTGCAGCCTTGGAAGGCTTCACCTGTCAGTATGTGATTATGCCATTCCGAGCCATCGTCCAACCCCGTGAAGTACTGCAGTTCGTTGAAGGATTGGATCTCGGTGTTGCCCTTGAAAGCCGTGCCGAGGGTGGTCACTGCTGCCGCCTCGTCGAGGGTCAGCTCACCGTCGCCGTTGCTGTCGAAGTTGGCAATGCAGATGGCTTTGACGGCCGGGTCGTTGAACTCAATCTTGCTGACGATGGTGCCGAAGTCCTGCCAGTAGGGGGCGCTGCGATAGACCTCTTCCTTACCTTCGGGCACGAAGAGTGTGGCTTGGGCGCGCTTGGGGAAGGTGTTCTCGGTGATGGCGATAGGCTCCCACCACGGGGCGGTGACGTACTGAGGTATGACCGTAGTCTGGGCTTGGAAGGCATCGTCCATATTGGTTACGGAGCCGGGGATGGTGAAGCGCTCTAACGCGGTTTTGGTAAATGCCTCTTCACCGATTGTTTCCAAACCATAATAGAGTCCAATTTCAGTCAAGCTGGAGCATCCATAAAAAGCGGATTGGCCAATAGCCTTCACGCCTTCTGGGATGTCGATGGACGTCAGCGATGTGCAGCCAAAAAGGGCCCAACCTTTTACCTCGGTAATCGTGCGCGGCAGTGTGATGCTGGACAGATTCGTGCAGGTGTTAAATGCTGATTCCGGAATATAAGTCATGCCGATGAAGTACTTCAGCTCGTCGAAGGACGTTATATCGGTGTTCTCTTGGAACACGCTATAAAAATCCCACGACTGCACCACCTCTGCCTCCTCGGCGCCCAGCTCGCCGTCGCCGTTGGTGTCCCATTTGCTGACGCAGATGGCTTTGACTTTGGCGTCGGCGAAGTGGATGATGCCGTACTCACGGACGTCGAAGCGCCACCAGCCGGCGACGTGATAGGCGTCGTAAGAGCCGATGGGGACGTAGAGCGGCTTCTTGGGGTCGGCATTATTCGGCCCGAACTGTTGGCTCTCGAGAAGGTTGTTGTAGTCGGGCGGCGTGGTCCAGCTGACTTTGAGGCCGGCGCAGTTGTAGAAAGCCTTGAAGTCGATGTTGGTGACCGTCGATGGCAGGGTGACGATGCCGGTGTAGTCTTCAAAGGCATTCCTGCCAATGGTGGTAAGGCCTTCGTTGAGCACGATGTTCTCAAGCGCGGCACAGCCATCAAAGGCGAAGTTGTCAATGGAGGTGATGGTAGCAGGCAGCGTGATAGATTTCAGTGCGGTGCAATAGCTGAACGTGCTGTTTCTGATTTCCGTCAGTCCTGTGAAATATTGGAACTCGTCGAATGAGGTGATGGTCGCAGCTCTCGTAGCATCCTGGCGGAACGCATCTTGAATCTGATCTGCTGTTGCGGAAGCCGCCTCAGCCTCACTCACCTCGCCGTCGCCGTTGGCGTCAATGCCAATATAGTCGGTCGTTAAAAGCGCCTTGACGTTGGCGTCGGCAAACGTTATGTTCCGCGGAACAGTGAAATATCCTGGGTTGGCTGTGCCGCCGTCGATGTGGGCATAGGTGGCGTCAGTGGGGTTCGTTTCATTGTAAGTGGTGCCGGCGCCACCGACGAGCTTTCGGCTCATTGTGAACATATAGTTTGAAGACGTAACGGCTTCCGTCGTCCAGGCATCACTGGCGTATATCGTTTTCAAGCTGTCGCAGTTGGCGAACATATAGTCCATGTTTGTTACCAATGCCGTATTGAAGCTCGTGACGTTAAGTAACTTAAGCAGATAGCAACCACGGAACATATAGCTCATATTCGTCACATTCGCAGTGTTGAAACGTGAGACGTCAAGGTTGGGAACTTTACTGCAATAACAGAACATATTATGCATATCCGTTACCAACGCTGTGTTGAATTTAGACACATCAAGTGACGTCAGCTTAGAGCAATTGTCGAACATATAGCTCATATTTTTGACCTTTGCTGTGTTGAAGCCGGATACGTCAAGGGCTGTAAGGTTCCTGCAATTAGTGAACATATTGTTCATCGATACAACCTTTTCGGTGTTGAAGCCAGAAACGTCGAGTGCAGTAAGTGAGGAACAGTTATTGAACATATGTGCCATCATAGTCACATTCGCCGTGTTGAAGCCAGAGACATCAACATTAGTGAGTGCAGAGCATCCGGAGAAAGTCGATCTCATATCTGTGACCTTTCCAGTGTTGAAGTTTGAAACGTTGAGGGACGTCAGCTTGGAGCATCCACCGAACATCTGATATAAACTCTTGCAGTTGGACGTGTTGAAGCCCGAAACGTCGAGCGATGTCAACGAGGAACAATTATCAAACATAGCCGTCATATCCGTGACGTTGGCAGTATTGAAACTCGAGACATTGAGGCTTGTAAGTGAGGAACAGTTCTGGAACATATAGGACATGTTCGTCACCTTTGCCGTGTTATATCCAGTCAAGTTGAGGCTCGTAAGTTTAGAACAACCATAGAACATGCTTCTCATATTAGTCACTTCGCTGGTGATAAAATCGCCCTGTATGCTTGTCAGGTTGGACATACCAGAGAACCAGCGGTATGTGGAGGTGGGTTTGACAGCAGAAAAGGAGGGGTTGAACAAGACATTTGTTATGCTCTCCCTATATTCATACCAGCCCGGATCGTTAGTGCCGGTGTTGAGGCTGAAGGTAGTCGTGCCTTCGTGGGTGCCGCGTTCATTGTCGTAGCGGAACGTCAGCGTTGTCTGGTCGCTGCTAAGTTCGGCATAGGTGAAAAAATTATCCAACATTGTCGTGGCCGTTTGATAGAACGCAGTACTGGAGTTGAAAGTGCCCACGTATTCTATGGCAAAACGGTTGCCTTCATCAGATGTAGCCCATTTGTTGAATCCTGCCTTATTCTGACTGTCGAGATTCAGATAGTTGTTTCGACTGTCCTTAATCATATAAGGGTAACTGCTGTTGCCTGTTTCGTCGAGATAAAACACGCCATACACAGGATAGGTCAAATCGGTCTTACTCTCTCTGGAATAATTCCCATATTGATTCGTTGTGTTGGGGTTTTCTGTATGGCATACAATTTGATCTTTGGTGACATCGTAAAGATAGTACACGCCGCTGTTGAGGGTCTTGGTATGCGCGATGAGAGCGAACGTAGAAGCGTTGCTGGCGTTCGACGTGCCGGCTAAATTGGTGCCATCGAAGTATATGTAGCCTCGGGCACAGTGGAGCTTGAACGTTTGGCTCGATGAAATTGAGACCGCTGCTCGCATTTCACTTGCCCCAACCAGGGCGAGCAGAGTGCAGACTAAGAGAAGCAGTCGCTGCGGGAAGAAGTTCTTCGTTTTCATATGTCTTTGTATTTTTAATATTAGCCTGATGGCACAAAAATAATACAAATTCTTATTAACAGATTAGCCTTCCCCAGTTAAAATTACTTAAAAGGCAGTCTTTTTTGGTTTTATTGGTATAAGAGTTGTCCTTAAGGACTTATTTCGTTTGTTTCTGACGTGCCGGACTGCCGCTGCGCGGGCAGCACAGAGGACGCAGAGGAGACAGAGGACACGGAGGGGAGGAGAATGGAGCATGGATAATGGACAATGGACAATGGAGAATGGATAAGATTGAGTGGAAGATTGACGAGAAGATTGATGAGGATTGACGTCAATCTTCGTAAATCTAATCGTCAATCTCCGAATGACCGGGTGTGTGAGTCGAATGTCTTAAAACAATAGGGTTAAGACATTTTTTCGTACGCGCTCGAGTGACATGTGCGGTACTTTTGCAACAAAAAAAGATTTTTTTGCTGTATTCGTTGTTTGCAGGTTTTAGTAATAAAAGATTGTGGATTGCGGAAAAGGGCGAAAAGGCGAAGGGGCGAGAAGACTTTTTGACAGTATTATCAAATGAAATGTTGGTTTGTTTCAAATGTAGAAGACGGTCGTTACTTAATCAACATTCTAGCCCATTCAGGAATCTCGTTGGTGTAGCTCTTAAAGAGATGTCCATTTATGGTGCGGTAAAGAAGCTGAGGGAGATGATTGTCAATGGAGTTGTCATATACGTAAGCTCGGTCAACAAACGAAATCGCTTCTTCGGCGTTTATGAGCGACTTGTAGTAGCGAGAAACAACTTTGGAGATTGGGACTTCATGTCCACCTGTGAGATAACGCTGAGTGATCCGTGCTACATTTATTGTAGGATCTGATGTGCAAACATAAAAGAATCGAATGAAGAACCCCTTTTCTTTTGCCGTTTTCAAGAACTCTAACTTCTCTACAGAGGAAAAAACTGTTTCAAAAACAAAATTTCTTCCTTGTTGCAAACATTCATAACGAAGTTGAGTCGCGTGTTTGGCCGCTTGTAATACAGCTTCGGGTGAGTTCCAGCTGCCAAACATTTCCTGTGCTATGTTGTCTGGGTTTATATACAAACTATCAGCAGTCCATTCGTCATTCAGCAATTGGACTGTAGTGGTCGTCTTCCCTGAACCATTTGGGCCAGCAACCACGCATAGTGAAGGGCGCTTCTCAGACATTGGCAGCAAGCTCGCGTTGCAGACGATTTTTTTTAATGATAAGTGCGACTTCAGATAGCCTGCGCCTCTTTTCAACCTCAGCCTTGGCGCTAGATTCCTTGGCTGCCTCGGCCACATCCTCCATCAGTTCCAGAAGCATGTCGTCGGTAGGTTCTTCGATAGACGTTAGTCGGTATGTCTTGCTTCTCTCGGTCATAATCTTTGTCTTTTTCTGTTGCAAAGGTATACAAAAGTGCCAGCTCTGCAAAAAAAATGGAGATAAATATCAATTGGAATGGATTTTTAGCGTTGTATGAACTGGGAGGTGGGTGAAAAAAAGTCCGCCAGCTGCGGGGTGCAGCTGGCGGATTTAGGTTATAGCGTTATCGCAGTGATGCGATGGGGCTTATGCAAAGATGTTTTTACTCGGCGCGGAGAGTGAAGCGACGGAAGGCGGTGACGGTGAGCTCCTTGTCGACGCTGTGGAGGTACTGGGCAACAGTCTGGTTCTTGTCCCAGATGTACTCCTGCTCGAGGAGGCAGTTCTCCTTGAAGAACTTCTTGAGGCGGCCCTGAGCGATGTTCTGAATCATCTGCTCGGGGAGGTTGGCAGCCTTCTCCTCGGCAACCTTGACCTTGAGCTCGCGCACCATCTGAGCCTGCTCGGGTGTGATCCAACCCTTGGCCATATTGCTCTCGATGTGGTCGTCGCTGTCGACGTGTGCGGGGTTGACGCCAGCCTTGCGGATAGCGGCCTCCACAGCCTTGGCGATCTGCTCTTCCTTGGTCTTCTCGACGGCTACGCGGAGCTCGCTGTCGATAGTCTCCTGAGGAACGGCGGTCTGGTCGATGGCCACGGGGTTGGCGCTGGCGATCTGCATGGCGACGTTCTTGCCTACGGTAGCGTCCTCAACGGCCTTGTTGAGTGCGACCATGACGCAGAGGGTGTGCTTGTTCTGGTGGTCGTAGGTGGCGATGCTTGCGCCCTCGACTACGCTGTAGCCGTCGAGCTCCATCTTCTCACCTGTGATACCGCTGCGTGCAACGACGGCGTCCTGAACGGTAGCGTCGCCCATGGGCAGAGCCTTCACCTCGTCGAGCGTCTTGCAGCGTGCTGCCACAGCGGCGTCGAGGATGTCCTGCGTGAGCTTCACGAAGTCGGCGTTGTTAGCCACGAAGTCGGTCTCGCACTTGAGGGCGATGATGGCGGCGAAGTCGCCGTCGACCTTCACGAGGACGCAGCCCTCGGAAGCCTCGCGGTCGCTACGCTTAGCGGCAACGGCCTGACCCTTCTTGCGGATGATTTCGATAGCGGCGTCGATATTGCCTTCGCTCTCTTCGAGAGCTTTCTTGCAGTCTGCCAGACCTGCGCCGGTCATCTCGCGCAGCTTCTGAATATCTTTGATTGAAACAGCCATTGTATTAAAATGAAAAATGAAAGAATGAAAAGTGAAAAATTCAAATACCTAAAGTGTAAATGTGAACGTGAAAGAGCTAAGTGGTTGTTTTTCACTTTTCACTCTTTCACTTTTCACTCTGATTCGCGGGCGAATCACTTTACTCCTCTACGGGAGCCTCGTCCTCGGGCTCTTCCTCTACGCGTGCGCTCTGCTTGGGAGCTTTCTCCTGCTTCTCGGCAGCGGCTTCAGCGTCGACGCGCTCAGCCTTGCGCTCTTCGAGGCCCTCGGCGATGGCAGCGCAGCAGGCGTCGAGGATAACCTCTACGCTCTTGTTGGCGTCGTCGTTTGCGGGGATGACGAAGTCTACGTTGGAGGGATCGGAGTTGGTATCTACGATACCGAATACGGGAATGCCGAGACGGTTAGCCTCGCGCACGGCAATCTGCTCTTTGAGGACATCGACTACGAAGAGGGCAGCGGGCAGACGTGTGAGGTCGGCCACAGAGCCGAGGTTCTTCTCGAGCTTAGCACGCTGGCGGCTTACCTGCAGAGCCTCGCGCTTGCTGAGGTTTGCGAAGGTGCCGTCGGCGGTGAGCTTGTCGATGTTAGCCATCTTCTTCACGGCCTTGCGGATGGTGGCGAAGTTGGTGAGCATGCCACCGGGCCAGCGCTCGATGACGTAGGGCATGTTGATAGACGTAGCTTTCTCAGCTATGACGGGCTTGGCCTGTTTCTTAGTAGCAACAAAGAGAATCTTGCGGCCGCTCTTGGCGATGTTCTTAAGAGCCTCGGCGGCTTCGTCGATCTTCACCACAGTTTTGTGGAGGTCGATGATATGGATGCCATTCTTCTCCATGAAGATGTAAGGAGCCATGGCGGGATTCCACTTGCGCTTGAGGTGACCGAAATGGCAACCTGCCTCAAGCAGTTGGTCGAAATTAGTTCTTGACATAGTTGTTTTTTAATAAAGTGTTTACTTTCTTTTGGGTTAATTGTTAACCAATCGCACGGTAGGCTTAGTTTGACGTTGAACGTTTAAAGGAAGTGTCCGCACGATTTAGATACTAAACGCAATCTATGCAGCCCAGCAAAGTGGTACCGATATATTAACGTTTGCTGAACTGGAAGCGACGACGTGCCTTGGGCTGTCCGGGCTTCTTACGCTCAACCTCACGGGGATCGCGAGTCATGAAGCCGTTGGCGCGGAGTGCCTTCTTGTCTTCGGCGTTGATCTTTACGAGTGCGCGGGCGATGGCGAGGCGGAGGGCCTGGCTCTGTCCGGTGTAACCGCCTCCGAAGAGGTTCACTTTGACGTCGTATTTCTCTGCTACGTCGAGAAGAGCGAGGGGCTGCTTGACGACGAACTGAAGGATGGGGTTGGGGAAGTATTCCGTGATGTCCTTCTTGTTGATGGTAATCTTACCTGTGCCCTCTGTTACATAAACACGGGCAACGGCGCTCTTGCGGCGGCCTAATGCGTTAATTACTGCCATTTCTGTTTACTTATAGAGGTTAATATCAATGGCCTTGGGGCTCTGTGCCTCCTGCTTGTGCTCGGGACCCTCGTAGATGTAGAGGTTGTTCAGAACCTTAGCAGCCAGTTTGTTCTTGGGGAGCATGCCCTTGACGACGCGGCGGATGAGCTTCTCGTAGCCGTTGGGCTTAGCGATGATGTCAGCGGGTGTGCTTGCCTTCTGACCACCGGGGTAGAGGCTGTAGCGGAGGTAGACGCGGTCGGTCATTTTCTTACCTGTGAGCTGAATCTTCTCGGCGTTGATGATGATAACGTTGTCGCCACAATCTACGTGGGGCGTGAATGAAGGCTTGTACTTGCCGCGGAGCAGCTTGGCAACCTTCGAAGCCATACGGCCGAGGACCTGGTCGGTGGCGTCCACCACGAGCCATTCCTTCTTCACCGTGACCTTGTTGGCAGAAATGGTCTTGTAACTTAAAGTGTCCATTTTACTGTTTTTTGTACTTCTGTTTGTTACTACTATAAATAATTAATGTGTCACACCGCCGGGCTTGCACCGGCGCGCTTTTGTCGGTCTGCGATTCACTAACCGCTCTCCCAGGCCAATGAGAAAAGCTATTAACACGCAGATTTAGAGTGTGTTACACCACACCCTGATAATAATCGGCTTGCAAAGGTACTGCTTTTTCGTGAATTGGCAAGCGATTTAGGTATTTTTTTTGAGAAAAAGTTAGTGAGTCAAGGAGTTAAATGAGTAACTCCTTGACTTCAAACAGGCTCAGAAGCCGATGCTCTGTCGTGGCCGCGGCACGTCGATGGGGAGGATGTCGGCCGGGGTGAGCATCCGCAGCTGGCGCGTGTCGGCGGGACATTCGCTGACGCAGCGTCGGGCGTGCTGAATATAGATGCGCTCCAGCTGATTGGCCACGAAGCGGGCGTTGCCCCACGACAGCGGGTCGCGCACGGAGTAGGCCTGAGCGAGCACGTCCTTGAACTTCAGCCATGCCTCCTCGGTGAAGCTGTAGTGGTATTCGCCGATGCGGCGGTTGGTGATCTCAATGAGCTCGTCGACCGTGAAGTCGTTGAACTCAAAGCGATTGGGGAAGCGCGAGAGGAGGCCGGGGTTGGTCTCCAAGAGCTTCATCATCGGCTCTTTGTAGCCGCAGAGGACTACGGCAATGTCGCGCTGCTGCTCGTCGGCCAGCACATCCATGAGCAGCTGGAGCACCAGCTTGCCCGGGTCTTGCTCGTTCTTGGAGTTGAGCAGGTAGGCCTCGTCGATCATCAGCACCCCTCCTCTGGCAAGGTCTATGGCCTGCCGCACATTGTCCTCCTCATCGCCCCAGTGCTTGCCTATGAAGGTGCCGCGGTCGGTAGCCACGACGTGACCTCGCGAGAGCGCTCCGGCCTCGCGCAGCAGCGAGCCGAAGATCTTGCAGACGGTGGTCTTGCCCGTGCCCGGGCGCCCGAGGAAGAGGCTGTGGAGCGACACGTCGTGCGGCTTGGCCCCAGGGAAGGCCTGTGCGACCATGGCGTTGTAGCGTGTCAGCGCCAGGAGCTCGTCGATGCGCTCCTTGATGTCGGCACAGCCCACCAGCTTGTCGAGCTCGGCCCGAGGATTCGCCAGAGGCTTGAGAATCTTCACCCTGCCCTTCAGGCTGTTCTCGGGCACCTCGAACGCGAGGTCGTCGGGGCCGGCACAGTCGGTCGAAGCGGTGGCGCCAGCCGGCTCGTCGTCCTCGTCATCGTCGGGCGCCTCTTGTCCGGAGACCTTTCCCTCCGTTTCCTCGGATGTCTCTCCGTTTACGAACTCATCAATGAGCTGTTCGAGCACCAAATCGGCCTCAGACCTTTCAGGCGCTTTCGCAGCCTCGGCCTCTTCGGGCCCGAGGCGTTTGGCCAAGCCTTCAATGGTCGCCATCACCTCTGCGCCGAAAGTCAGTTCGGGGTCGGGGTTGACGCCAATGCGCCATTTGGCGAGGCCCTTCAGGTTGTCGATGACTGAGATGTCGCGGTCTTCCCAGGCATCCTTCATATTGTCGGCGTTGATGAAGTTGCTCTCCGAGAGGAGCACCCCCCAGAGGTCGGTGCCGCAGATATCGGCCTCGCGCAGCTTCAGCCTCACGAGTCTCATCGTCTCGGCCAGCTTCCATACGGGGCTTGTGCGATGGCTGTCAGACGCGAAGTAGAGCGGCGCCTCGTTGCGGAAGTTGTCTTCGTCGGCCAGTTCGTCGGCTGGGGTGCCGTTGTCTATGCACACGAGGACTATACATCTCTCGTGGATGTAGAAATAAATGTCGTTGTGTTCGAGATGCGGGCTGAAACCCTTGATGTGTTCGGAGTAAACAGCAAAGTTCTCGGCCAGGAGTGCGAGGTGTCTTTCGATAGTAGTCCGGTCTTGTTTCATGAAACCGGTAATGATTTTGTAAGTGTTCTCCATAATCAAATCGTAAATCTGTAGATATACAATCAAAAACACAGCTTATCGCCCTTGATGCCAAGGGCGCAAGAGAGTGACGGGCCGCTGCCGTGGCAGGAGCCCGTGGGAATCATAGAGAAATCTTTTCGTGAAATCCCTATCACAAAAAACGACGGTAGTACAACAAGTCAAAGAGCGCACATTAGCCCACAGCTTGCCGGAGCACACACTGCCGCAACGCAAAGCACAAGCCTTGCGCCCGCCGCGGCCTGGCAACCGAGCGGGTTAATGCTGTTTCTTCTCATGTACTTGGAAATGTTTTTTATGATAGGTCGTTTTAAATCGACGGGGCAAAAGTAGATGAAAAACAGATACGCGCCAAGCCTTTAGTCAAGAATCAGTGATTTTTTAACATTTCTAAAGCTTGCGGGCTGTCTTTATGGCTCGTGATACGTTAATTTTTCTCATCAGCCTCAAATAATTCGGCATTCTTCGCTCGTCATTCTTCATTTCTTTGTACCTTTGCGGCCGAAAGTTGAAATATTGACAATTGAAATATTGAAAGTTATGCGAAATAGATTCATCATGCGTTATACGTCGTTAGTCATCCTTGCAACAGTGCTGCTCTCTGCCGTTTCGTGCAACAAGGGCGAGACCTATGCCGACCAGAAGGAGAAGGAGCGCAAGGCCATCAACGCATTCCTCAGCCGCGATGTGGCGCTGTGCAACAGCAATGGCGACACGGCATTGTACGTGGGACGTATCAACGTCATCAGCGAGGATCAGTTCCTGCGTCAGGACAGTATGACTGACGTGTCGAAGAACGAATATGTGCTCTTCTCTGGCACCGGCATCTATATGCAGATTGTGCGTAAGGGTGCTGGCGAGAAGCTGGGCCACGGGCAGTCGAAGCGCATCATCACGCGCTACCTCGAATACAATATCCTTACCGATAGCGTGCAGTCGCGCTCCGACGTACTTTATTATTCCACCACGCCCGATATCATTGATATCACTAATTCGTATGGCACGTTCACGGCATCGTTCAATACCGAGAACGGCGGTGGCGCTTTCTACCGCATCTACAATTCTACGGCCGTGCCCAAGGGCTGGCTCGTGCCTTTCACCTATGTGCGCATCGGGCGCCAAGTGTCGGCCGACGACAAGATTGCCAAAGTGCGCATGATTGTGCCGCACTCACAGGGCCAGGCCAATGCGCAGTCGGGCGTCTATCCCTGCTTCTACGAACTGACGTTCCAGGAGATGAGGGATTGAACTTTGAAAGGAGTTAAGGGAGTTAAGGAAGTTAAGGGAGTTAAGGGAGTTAAGGGAGTTAAGGAAGTTAAAGACGAAACCTTAGCTTGCTGTTTCTTGTCTGAAAGTCCACTTTTAGCAAAAGTATCGTCTTTAATTCAAGTTTCGCATGTAATTTTTATATCAAGAATTAGAGAATTAGAGAATTTTTCAAAGCTGTCTGCGACTGAATTATCAAGAATTCGAGAAAAGTTTTTGCGCCGCAAAAACCTTCTTTTGATTCTCATTAATTCATTATCACGAGGACAATTCTTGAAGGGTCAAGCGAGCAAGCTCGAGCGCTCTAATTCTCTAATTCTTGATATATAAATAATTGAAGGCTATTGATTAAAAACATGCGAAACTAGAATCTTTAACTTCTGCCCGAAGGGCGAGCGAAGCGATAACTCCTTTAACTTCCTTAACTCCTCCTGTTTATAGTACCTCAATAATGTCGCGTATGTCGGTCGTGTAGAACGGCGAGCGACGTGCGTGGAGGATGCTGTTGCGGAAGGTTGTGGCCTTGCCCGTGGCAGGGTCGGGGGTGTGCATGGCGCTGGCCAGCTGCAGACTTTCGTCGCCATGGTGGCGGTTGATTTCGTCGGCCGCGGCAGACATCTCCATAAATTTCTTTTTCAGTTCAGCCGGTATGTCAAGAAAACTCGTCTGCAACTCATCGTCGGGTACGATGCCGCTGACGACCACGCCGGCACGTTTCCATCGGAAACCTTGACGGAAGCAGGCGTCGAGGGCGCTGAGTGCGGCCCCTACGATCTCGGGGTCGGAGGAGGCGGGAGCGGGCAGGGCCACGGAGTGTGCGAGGCAGCTCTGCTCGAGATCGTCGCGGAAGGGGTTCGTGGAGATGAAGGCGGTGACGTATTGTGCCATGCTGTGCTGCTGCCGCAGCTTGAAGGCGCAGCGTGCGGCGAAGGAGGAGAGGGCCACGGCCAGCTCGTCGCGCGTGGTGAGCATCTTAGGGAAACTGCGGCTGGTGCAGATAGTCTGCTTGCGCGGCAGGTGGTCGAGACTGATGCAGTCGCGGCCGTGGAGTTCCTGCCATGTGCGTAGGCCGGTGACGGTCATGGCGCGTTGCACGGTGGTGGCGTCGAGGTGTGTGAAATCGAGCGCCGTGTGAATGCCTGCCGCCTCCAGACGCAAGGCCGAACGGTGTCCGATGCCCCAGACATCGCCTATGGGGAATAGCGCGAGGGCTTTCTGTCGCCGTTCCTCGTTGTCGATGACGCAGCATTTGTGATAGCCAGGGTAGCGCTTGGCAAACTTACTGGCCACCTTGGCCAGCGTCTTCGTGGGGGCTATGCCTATGCTCACGGGCATGCCTGTCCAGCGTCGCACCTTAGCGGCCAGCGCCTCGCCCCACGCCTTGACGTCGATGTCGATATATTTTGACTCGGGCAGCGTGAGGAAGGCTTCGTCGATGCTATATATAAATATGTCGGGCGCGCTCGCGCGCAAGATGCTCATCACGCGTGCCGACATATCGCCGTAGAGTGTGTAGTTGCTGCTCAGGGCGTGGATCTCTTTCCCTGGGAAGCGCGTCGGCAGCTGATAGAAGGGCAAGCCCTCGGGAATGCCCATGGCCTTGGCCTCGGGCGAGCGAGCCACGACGCAGCCGTCGTTGTTAGAGAGAACAACCACAGCTTTGCCTTCGAGCGCGGGGTTGAACACCCGCTCGCAAGAGACGTAACAGTTATCGCAGTCGACGAGAGCGTACATGGGAGGGGGGTTGGTTTAGGGTTTAGCGTTGAGCGCTTAGGGTTTAGCGTTTAGAGTTGAGGGTTTAGGGTTTAGGGTTCTTCGCAGAGCGAAGCGGCAAAGCCGAGCGGAGAGCGGAACGGCCTGCGGCCGTAATGAAGAGTGAAGAATGGAGAATGAAGAATGACGGCCAACCCTTCTTGATGGTATTAACTCTCCCCCTAGAGGGGGAGCGGGGAGGGGGTCCGGGATGGGATGGGATTGGTTGAGGGTTTAGGGTTTAGCGTTGAGCGTTTATCGTTTAGGGTTGAGGGAATTCTTTGGCAAAGATAATAAGAAAAATCCTTTTTCTCTTTCCCTTTTTAAATTTTCTCTTTTATCTTTCAATTTTTCTCCTCCCCTTTTTTCTCTTTTCTCTTTTTCCTGTATCTTTGCACCCGAAACAAAGTTAAGAGCAATGCCAAACGAAGTTGAATTCTTTACTGTTGGAGTGGGTGAGCCTACGGCCCTGCCGTTTTTCCCGGAGGGCATCCGTGCTGGCTTCCCCTCGCCGGCCACCGACTATGAGGAGGAGGCCATCGACCTTAACCGTGAGCTCATCGCGCACCGCGAGGCCACGTTCTATGCGCGTGTCAAGGGTGAATCGATGATTGATGCGGGCATTATGCCCGGCGACCTGCTCGTGGTGGACCGCGCCATAGAACCGCAGCACGGAGATATCGTCGTGGCGTTCGTGGGCGGCGAGGAAGACGGATTCACCATCAAGGAACTCGACCTCTCAGAGAAAGAAAAGGGCACGGTGTGGCTCGTGCCTCACAACAAGAACTACCAGCGCATACGAATAACGCCCGAACAGTCGGGCGTCATTTGGGGCGTGGTAACGTATTGTATTCACAAGAGCAAACGTTGAACGTTGAACGTTGAACTTGGAACATTGAACTTTGAACGTTGAACTTTGAACATTGAACTTGGAACGTTGAACATTGAACTACGGGTGTAGGCTGTGCTCTTTCAACTTTGCCTAACTTTTCATTATTGTTAGTCCCATCCCCTGTGCCTTGTTGTCGACGAAGGCGAGGGCGGCGTCATGGTCGTTGGGGATGATGCCGTCGAGGATGGCGTCTTTCACGGCCTCTTTGAGCACGCCTACGGGTCGTGACGGCGCGAGACCATAGCGCTCCATGATCTCGTCGCCGGTGACGGGGGGCTGGAAGTTGCGGATGCGGTCGCGCTCCTCAAGGTCAACAAGTTTCTGGCGCACGAGCTGGAAATTGTCGAGGAAGCGTTGCTTGCGCTGCTCGTTCTTAGAGGTGATGTCGGCCTCGCACATCAGCATCAGGTCGTCGATGTCGTCGCCGGCCTCGAAGAGCAGGCGTCGAACGGCCGAGTCAGTTACCTCGTCATCGGCAATGGCAATGGGGCGCATGTGCAATCCCACGAGTTTCTCGACATATTTCATTCGCTCGTCGAGCGGCAGTTTCAGGCGTCGGAAGATCTGCGGCACCATTTTCTCGCCCAGGTAGTTGTGGTTGTGGAACGTCCAACCTTGAACGGGATCCCAGCGCTTGGAACGAGGCTTGCCGATATCGTGGAGCAGGGCGGCCCAGCGGAGCCAGAGAAATGAAGAATGAAGAATGTCGGCTTCGCCTCCGAATGAAGAATGAGAGTCACTTTCTACGTTTGCAGGTGTTTGTAATTCTTCATTCTTCATTCTTAATTCTACATTAACGATATTTGTCAGCACCTCGAGCGTATGCCAGAAGTTGTCCTTGTGGGCGCGCCCGTTGCGCGTCTCCACGCCCTGCAGTGCCGCGAGCTCGGGGAAGATGATGTCGAGCAGTCCGCATTGGAACATCAGTTCCCATCCTCGTGCGGGCGCATCGGAGGCCATTATCTTCTGCAACTCGTCGGCGATGCGCTCGGCCGAGATGATGCGTATGCGCTCGCGGTTGCGATGCAGTGCCTCGAAAGTCTCGGACTCTATCTCGAAGTTGAGCTGTGTGGCAAAGCGTATGGCGCGCATCATGCGCAGCGGGTCGTCGGAGAAAGTGACGTCGGGGTCGAGGGGCGTAGCAATTATGCGGTCCTCGAGGTCCCATATGCCGTCAAAGGGGTCCACGAGCTCGCCGAAGCGTTCGGCGTTAAGACACACGGCCATGGCGTTGATAGTGAAGTCGCGCCGCTGCTGGTCGTCCTCGAGTGTGCCGTCCTCTACGATGGGCTTGCGCGAGTCGTGGCTGTAGCTCTCGCGGCGTGCGCCCACGAACTCCACCTCCAGACCCTTGCCTTTGACCTGCGCTGTGCCGAAGTTGCGGAAGACGCTTAGGTGGGTGCCTCGTCCGAGGCGCTTGCTCACTTCGCGCGCCAATTCAATGCCGCTGCCCACGCACACCACATCGATGTCCTTCGACGGGCGCTCGAGGAAGAGGTCGCGCACGAAACCGCCCACGACATAGCATTCCGTGCCGAGGCTATCGGCCGCCTGGCCTATGGTGTGGAAGATAGGAGCCGACAGTAGTTCGGTGAGTTGTTGGCGTGTGAGGTGTCGCATATTGTTTAAGCCTTGTTAAAAACGCGGCAAAAGTAATAAAAAAGGTTGAGTTATGCCTTGTGAGAGCTGAGTTTTTTAAATAAACTCGTACTTTTGCACTCAAGATGATACGTCACACCTACATATTCGCGTCTTTGGCGGCATTGCTCACCGCTCTCGTCTCTTGCCGGTCGGCTGAGGAGGCCTCCGACCTCATGGCCGAGCAACAGCTGGACGAGGCCCGCGCACTGATGAGCCGCAAGCAGTTTGCCGCTGCGCGCGACACTATCATGAGCCTGCGGCAGCAGCACCCGACAGCACTCAACGTGCGGCGCGCTGCTATCCTGACGCTCGACAGCGTGGAGCTCATGGAGACGCGTGACAGCATTGCGCGCTACGAGCGTCGCCTGCATGCCGAGCAGAAAGCCTTCGAGCAGATGCAGCCGCGGCAGAACGGGCAGACCAACGAGGCCTACTATGCGCAGCAGCGTCGGCTCTTCGAGATGCGTCAGCACTTCGATGAGCTCTGTGCCAAGGCCAAGTTCTACGTCCGCAAGCTCGACATCGACGCCTTGGAGGAGCAATAAGGGTTGATATAATATAAATGAAAAGGGGCTGTGTCAGAATAGGAAAGAGACAGCCCCTTTTTTGTGGATGAACGGGTGCGTGCGGAATGCCTGATGTGCAGGTTGCAGAAAAAAAGGCTTCGTCCGTAGTGGACGAAGCCTTTTGGGTGATGTGTATGTGCGGAACGCTGGTGTGGCGTCAGAAGGCAGCGTTCTTTGGCGTGCGTGGGAAAGGAATGACGTCGCGTATGTTCTGCATGCCGGTGACGAAGAGGATGAGGCGCTCGAAGCCGAGGCCGAAGCCGGCATGTGGGCATGAGCCCCAGCGGCGCGTGTCGATGTACCACCAGAGGTGTGTCTGATCCATCTGTCGGCGCTCGATCTCAGACATCAGCTTGTCGTAGTCGGCTTCGCGCACGCTGCCGCCGATAATCTCGCCGATGGCGGGGAAGAGGACGTCGGTGCCCTGCATGGTGGGGCCTGGTGCCACAGCTCCGCGGTAGCCTACGGAGGGTCCGTCGGGGTTGGCGGCATCTACGGGCGTGTTCTGCTTCATGTAGAACGACTTGAATGCGCGCGGGTAGTCGGTCATGATGACGGGCTTGCGGAAGTGCTCCTCAACGAGGTAGCGCTCGTGCTCGCTGGCCAGGTCGTCGCCCCAGTTGCAGGGGAACTCGAATTTGTGGCCGTTCTTGATAGCTTCTTGCAGGATGTTGATGCCTTCGGTGTAGGGCAGACGTACGAAATCTTCGCGCAGGACACCCTGTAGGCGCTCGATGAGCGTCTTGTCGATCATGCGGTTGAGGAAGTCGAGGTCGTCCTGACAGTGGTCGAGGGCCCAACGAACGCAGTATTTAATGAAGTCCTCCTCGAGGTCCATGAGTTCTTCCTGGTCGAGGAAGGCCACTTCGGGCTCTATCATCCAGAACTCGGCGAGGTGGCGCGGCGTGTTGCTGTTCTCGGCGCGGAAGGTGGGTCCGAAGGTGTAGATGGCTCCGAGGGCTGTGGCTCCGAGCTCGCCTTCGAGCTGTCCGCTCACGGTGAGCGATGTCTGTTCGCCGAAGAAGTCGTCGTCGTAGATAATCTTGCCGTCTTCACCTTTCTTGAGGTCGTAGAGGTTCTTCGTGGTCACCTGGAACATATTGCCGGCGCCCTCGCAGTCAGATGCTGTTATGAGGGGCGTGTGGAAATAGAAGAAACCGTGCTCGTGGAAGTAGGTGTGGATGGCAATTGCCATATTGTGGCGAATGCGCATGACGGCACCGAAGGTGTTGGTGCGCAGGCGCATGTGGGCGTGCTGGCGCATGAACTCGAATGTCTGGCCTTTTTTCTGCATGGGGTAGGTGCTGTCGCAGGTGCCGAGCACTTCGATTTCTTTGGCCTGTATCTCGCTTGCTTGTCCGGCGGCAGGGCTCTCAACCAATATGCCGTTCACTTTCAGGCAGGCTCCAGTCGTAATGAGTTTCACCATTTCCTCGTCGAAGTTTTGATCTTCGCCTACGATTTGGATGTTCTTGATTGTGGAGCCGTCGTTGAGTGCGATGAAGAAGATGCCTTTTGAGCCGCGCTTGGAACGTACCCAGCCCATGACTGTGATCTCGCTGCCGAAGTCAGTGCGCTTAAGTGCGTCAATTATTTTTGTTCGTTTCATTTTATCGGAATAATCTGAATTATCGGAGTAATCTGAATTATCGGAGTGATCTGAGTAATCTGAATAATCTGAGTAATCTGAGTAATCTGAGTAATCAGAAACTTTATTTACTCAAACGCTCCCATTCGCAGCATCGTCACTTCTTGCTCGGTGAGGTAGCGCCAGTCGCCGCGCTTGACGTTCTTCTTCGTCAGTCCGGCGAAGAGTACGCGGTCGAGCTTGGTGACTTTGTATCCCAGGTGCTCGAAGATGCGACGCACGATGCGGTTGCGCCCGCTGTGGATCTCTATGCCCACCTGCTTCTTGTCGGTGGCGTGGGCATATTCTACGGCGTCGGCGTGGATCTCGCCGTCGTCGAGCTGTATGCCTTCGGCAATCTGGCGCAGGTCGGCGGCCGTCACGGGTTTGTCGGTGGTGACGTGGTAGACCTTCTTCTTAAGGAACTGTGGGTGTGTGAGCTTCGATGCCAGCTCGCCGTCGTTGGTGAGCAGCAGCACGCCTGTGGTGTTGCGGTCGAGGCGCCCTACGGGGTAGATGCGCTCGTCGCAGGCACCCTTGACGAGGTCCATGACGGTCTTGCGGTTCTGTGGGTCGTCGCTGGTGGTGACGTAGTCCTTGGGCTTGTTGAGCAGCACGTAGACCTTCTTCTCGATTTTCACGGGCTGGTCGTGGAACTTGACCTCATCGGTGCGCTTGACCTTTGTGCCGAGCTCTGTTACGACTACGCCGTTGACGCTGACCACGCCTGCCTCGATGAATGTGTCGGCCTCGCGGCGCGAGCATACGCCGGCGTTGGCGAGGAACTTGTTGAGGCGGATGGGTGCTTCGGGGTCGATGTGTGCCTCGGAGTATTCTATACGTTTCTTGAAGCTATATTTGGCGTTGGGATCGTAGCCGGCGGAGCGGGGACGACGCTGCTGGCCATAGCCGCCGCGCTGCTGCTGACCATAGCCTCCGCGTTGCTGGCCGTAGCCTCCGCGCTGCTGGTAGCCACCGCGCTGCTGGCCGTAGCCACCCTCGCGCTGGAAACGGGGCTGGTAGCCTCCTTCACGCTGCTGGAAACCTCCTTCGCGGCGGAAGTTGTTGCGGGGCTGGTAGCCTCCTTCGTGCTGCTGGAAGCGCGACTGATAGCCTCCTTCGCGCTGCTGGTAGCCTCCCTCGCGCTGGAAACGTGGCTGGTAGCCTCCTTCGCGGTTGTAGTTGTTGCGTGGCTGGTAGCCTCCTTCGCGCTGCTGGTAGCCTCCCTCGCGCTGGAAACGTGGCTGATAGCCTCCCTCGCGTTGCTGGTAGCTGTTGCGCTGTTGGTAGGTGCGGCGCTCGCCGTCGGCATTACTGCCATATACGGGGCGCTGAATACGAGGGCGTGGTGTGCGGCCCTGATTGCCATAGCTTTTGTTCTCTTCGTTGTTGTCGTTCTGCGCGAAGTTCTCGCGCCATTTCTCGTCGTTGTTTTCCATTGTTGTAATTAAATACCTGTGTAATTGTTTGGTGTGATTTGGCGCAACTCGGCTTTCACAGCCTCGCTGACGTCAAGGGTCTCTATGAAGTTTGAAATTGTCTCGTGGCTGATGGCTGCGCCTGTGCGTGTGAGTTGCTTGAGGGCTTCGTAGGGGTTGGGGTATGCCTCGCGGCGCAGTATTGTCTGTATGGCTTCGGCCACCACGGCCCAATTGCGCTCGAGGTCGGCACGCATGGCGTCCTCGTTGAGCAGCAGTTTGCCGAGGCCTTTGAGCGTGCTTTTCACGGCAATGGCGATGTGACCGAGTGGTACGCCAACGTTGCGCAGCACTGTGGAGTCGGTGAGGTCGCGCTGCAGGCGGCTCACGGGCAGCTTCTCTGCCAGGTGGGTGAGCAGTGCGTTGGCCACGCCGAGGTTGCCCTCGGAGTTCTCGAAGTCGATGGGGTTGACCTTATGCGGCATTGCGCTGCTGCCTACCTCTCCGGCTTTCACGCGCTGGCGGAAATAGCCCATGGAGATATACTGCCATACGTCGCGGTCGAGGTCGATGATGATGGTGGCTATACGGCGCAGTGCGTCGAAGAGTGCAGCCAGACAATCATAGTTGGAAATCTGTGTGGTCCACTGCTCGCGCTCGAGTCCGAGGCTCTGGCTTACGAAACTGTTGCCGAAGGCGCGCCAGTCAATGGCAGGGTATGCCACGTGGTGGGCGTTGAAGTTGCCAGTGGCGCCGCCGAACTTGGCTGTGATGGGGCATGCGCGCAGCATCTCCATCTGGCGCGACAGGCGATACTCGAACACCTTGATTTCCTTGCCCAGGCGTGTGGGCGAGGCGGGCTGCCCGTGGGTCTTGGCCAGCATGGGTGTCTCAGCCCACTCGTCGGCCATCGTGGCTAGGGTGGTGGCGAGCTGTTGCAACTGCGGGATGATGACGTCGTCGAGCGCTTCCTTTATGCTCAGTGGCACGCTGGTGTTGTTGATGTCCTGCGAGGTGAGGCCGAAATGAATGAATTCTTTGTAAGCCTCGAGGCCGCCGATGGCATCGAAGCGCTCTTTGATGAAATATTCCACGGCCTTGACGTCGTGGTTCGTCACGCTCTCGATTTCCTTGACACGTGCGGCATCGGCTTCGGCAAAGGTGCCGTAGATATCACGCAGGCGCGGGAAGAGGTCGTGGGGAAAGGCTGCCAGCTGTGGCAATGGCAGTTCGCAAAGTGCGATGAAGTATTCTATCTCGACGCGTACGCGGTAGCGTATGAGTGCGAACTCAGAGAAATATTGGTCGAGCGATTGTGTTTTCGAACGGTAGCGGCCATCGATGGGCGAAACGGCCGTGAGTGAGTTTAATTCCATAGCAAAGTGAATGAATCGGATGTGAGGGTGAAGTTTTAGGCGTTGACTCGCGTAGTATAATATAATTAATGTGTATCTCTTTTTGTGGCTATATCCTGAAGACAGGACGCACGCTTTCTCCCGAAAGGCGGTGCAAAGGTAATCATTATTCGTGAGATGCGAAGTTTTTCAGGGCATTATTTTTCTGCCATTCTCGTTTTTTGATATAAAATAAGGACGGGCGCGGTTATCGTGTGAGAGTGAGCTTGAGATTTACGCCGAAGTCCTGGGTGATGGTGGGGTAGGCCGAGGAGGAGAGCAGCGGCTGGTTGCGCTGGCGGTTGTAGTAGAGCGAGAAGGTTACGTAGCGGCTCATAGCGTAGTCGGCGATGAAGCTTGTCTTGACGGCGCGGTTGCCGCTGGTGGCCTCGGAGAGCGATGTCTGAATGTTGCGCGTGATGGCGTCCTGGTTGCGCAGCGAGAAATCGAATCGCAGGTTCAGCGAGTGTGCGAAGTTACTGCTCCGACTGGAGGATCTCTGGTTGCGGCTGCCGGCTTTGTTGTCGGCATCGTCGGCGTCGGCCTTTTGCCTGCCCTTGTTCTTGGCAGCGGCCTTCTGGCTGCTGCTCTTGCCTGAGAAGAGCTGGGCTATCTTGAAGTCGTCGATCTTATAGCCCCAGCCGAAGACGAGGTCGGCCGAGCTGGCTTCGTTGATCTGTGCCGAGGTCATGGAGAGCGTCAGCACACGCGTCTTGCGGTACTCCAGCTTCACGGTCATGTTGTTCTGCATCGTCACGTTCAGGCCGATGAGTGGCGAGAAGGATTCGTTGATGCTGACGGTGGAGATATCGTACATCGACGAGGGCGAGTAGAGGCCCGTAGTGGTATTCATGACGTAGCCCATATCATTGCCGCCGAGGTATTCTACCCATGAGGAATAGCTGTTGTAGGAGCCTACGGCGTAGATGCTCTTGTAGCCGTGGGTGAGCGTGACGCTCTTCAGATGGTCGCGCACCCAAGGCAAGTTGCTCAGTCCTTTGTAGGAGAGGCTCCAGTTGGGCAGGATGCGTGCTACCGACGGGAAGATGTCGAGTGGCGTGGCTGCCGCGCGCTTGCCTGTGTAGGCGGCTAGGAAGGCCGGTATCATGACGTCGCCGCTGTAGGGATCGACGGTTCCGTTTTCGGGGTTGAAGGTGCCGCTCATGCCCGTTGCTTCGGGGTAGCGAGTGCCGATGTATCGGCCTTCGACTCGCCCTTGCATGATTCCCAGATACTCCTGGAAACGGCGGAAGGCTTTGCTGTCATAGCCGTTGGAGGCGTTGCCGCGGCTCTGGAAGGCTGTGCGCAGGCTTATAGTGGTCATGTTGAACGAGCCAGTGCGCGTGGTGGGATTTCCAGCATACATATATTGCATGCTCTTCGAGCCGTTGACGGTGCGGCTGGCGTTGAGGTCGATCTTCAGGTCGGGCAGCGGCTCGAGGGTGGCTTTGATCTGCAGGTCCTCCATTGAGTTGGAGGTGGCGGGCGTAGCCACGCTGTCGCTGTTGAGCAGCCAGCCTTCGTCCTGTGCTTTGTCTATGAAGCTGTCGCCCACGAAACCAAAGGCAAAACCGGCGCCCGGTGCCATGGTGCTGCCGTGGCGGCTTTGGCCAAGCATGTCGCCTACGTTGGGCATAAAGCCTGGCAGGACGAGCGCGTAGGTGTTGCGGTAGCTGACGCTGACGTTGCGCAGCATCATCAGGAAGCGGGCTCCGGCCTGCGTCCACTGATACCACTTCTGGTCCTCGAGCTTGGGCTTGGCCACGACGTTGACGCGCAGAGGCAGGGGCTTGAGAGCATTGGCCGCAGAGCTGTCGTCGGGCTCAGGTGTGGTGGCTGCCAGGCTTGCGAGTGAGTCGGCCGTCAGGCTGTCGGTCTCGGCTAATTCCTTGGCTTTGCGCTCAGCTTCCTTACGTGCACGCTTAGCGGCCGCCGCCAATTCCTTCGGCGGCTTTATGCGGATTGTGTTCTCGTCGACGACTTTATAGCGGAGCTTATACGGCTTGCCGTTCTCGTCCTTGGCCGTGACGACGATACGCTTGCTCTTCTGGTTGTGCTTGAGGTTGATGGCGGAATCGGGCAGCTGCACTTCGCCCGCGAAGCCTTTGATCTGCTTTTTCTGCTGGCTTATGCCCTTGGCGTTGCCCTGAATCTTGGCTTTCGACGGGTCTTGCAGAGCCTTGAGCGCCGTGCTGTCGCCGGCGGCTGCTTTCTTCTGCGCCTCGGCCAGCTTGCGGGCGGCTTCGAGCTCTTCTTTCTTCTTGGCATCGCGCTCTTTCTGCTTGGCTTGGTCCTTCTTGCGGCCTTCGCTCTTGATTGTGGAGGTGGAAAAGCGCTTGTTGGCGTCCTTGAGGAAGGTGCTGTGGTTGTAGAGCGTCTCCATGTTCAGCTTGCCGTTGAGGTTTATGGCACGCTGCGTGTTGATGGTGTTGCCCAGCGTGCTGCCGTCGTCGAGCTCGGCGCCTCGCTTCCAGGAGTAGTCGCCCTTGTAGGTGCCATCGACAGAAATCCAGTCTAAAGCCGGGATCTTCTCGAGGGGCACTTTGTAGGATGCCTGCACCGACTGTGAGTAGTCGAGCGGCGTGCCGAAGCCGCGGATGCTGTGCATCACGCTGTCCTTCCATGCTGCGAAGCTGTCGAAGTAGAGATCTTTGTTCACGGGAGTGTAGGGCTCCTCGATCTCGGCGTGTGTGCCGCTCTGGAAGGTAAAATGCAGGGCTTTGGTGAGGTCCCAGCGCAGGTTGAACTCGCGGTTCCAGAGGAACGATGGCGTCCAGCGCACGGGGATAGCGTTTGGCGACTCGAGATTGTCCATGTCGCGCTCCTGAATCTCGTAGTAGTTGCGGACGATGTCGGTGTTGAACGTCAGGCTCTGCGGGGCGAAGTTGAAGTTCTGCGCCTTCACCAGGTCGAGCCATTTGGATTTCGACTTCAGATTCTTGAACGGCTCCCAGGCCTTCCAGTTGGGCGTCCAACTGTAGTTCATGCCTCCGCGCCAGGTGCGCTCGTGCTCGTAGACGGTTGTCTCGCCTGTGTTGTAGGTGTGGGTGTGGCTATAGTTGAAGGTGAAGTTGGCGGGGTCGTAGGGCATAGGATGCTTGCGCGTCTGCACATTGACCTTCACTCCTGTGAACGAGAGGCTCTTGGATATCTGCTTTTGCGTGGTGAGGCTTGTGATGCTGTCCTTCTCGTGCTTCGTCGTGGCGGCGTCGAGGGCGTCGGAGAGTTCCATATCGGTGTCGAGAGGGTTGTACTTCGGGCTCACCGTCTCCTTGGCGTAGCTGTAGTACATCGGGAAGTTAACCTTAGCCTTGGGCGGCAGCAGCTTGCCGAGGTCCATCTGAGTGGTGATGGTATAGTCGAGAGTGTTGTCGTTGGAGCGCTCGCTCACGCTTTGCTCTATGCCTCCGAAACCGGCTTTCTCGTAGTGGCCCTGCACGTTCACGCTGCCGAGGTCCGAGAGCTGAATGTTCAGTGCGGCCTGTGCGGCCCAGCCGCCTTCGTTGGAGAATTCCTGCAGGCGCAGTTCGTTGGCCCACACTTCGACGCTCTTGACTGTTCGTCCGTTGTTGCGCACGCCAATCATGATTGTCTTTATCTCGCCCAGCGTAGGATTACCCATTACGGTGATGCGATTGCTGGGGCGGTCGGAGTCGAACTCGCTGTACTCCAGGTTGTAGCTGGCGTTGCCGAGGCTCTTCTCGCGGTTGCGGTTTTTCTTCACAGAGGTGAATTTGGTGAGGTCTATGTCGATCATATTCTCGGCAGGCCACACCGTGCGGCAGTCGTTGGGGTTGTAGCGGTCGTAGAGCCGCTCGGGCGTCAGCTGCAGTGGCACTTCATACTCGTAGAAGTTGGATTTGTAGTCGGAACCGATGCGGAGGAACACCGATGTCTCGCCGTCGCGCAGGTTGGTGATATCGTTGGCCAGGGCGTTGGCGTGGACGAACATCTGCAGGTGCTTGTACTGTCGCATATCGTAGCGGCAGTTCTTGAACACGGCACGGGCGTCGCCAGGCGATAGGTTCTTGGCTATGATCGAGAGAGCTTGCTCATTCTGCTCCACGAGTTGCGTCTGTGCGGGGTCGGTGATGGGCGATATTCCGGGCGGCAGCACATAGTTGACGGGCTGCTTCTCGTTGTTCTCCTCGATGTTCACGGCGCTCACCTCGAGCGTGGCGCTCACCGACGGGGCCTGCCCGGCGTAGAGCGATTGCTCGTATTGTCGCCAGTCGGCCTGCACGAGGTCGAGCGTGGCGAAGCGCAGGATTATAGGTTTCTCGAAGCCGGTGAGGAACATGCGCACGAAACGTATGCTGGTGAAGTCAGTGATGCCACCGTAGGCCCGCTCGTATTCCTCGAGCGGCACACGGAACTGGAACCACCGTTCCTCGCGCTTATCGCCGTTGCGCAGCTTGGCTGTGATGCGACGGATGTCGGAGATGTAGTTGCGCCCGACTACGGTGTCCTGCGGGTGAATGCTGATATGGTACTGGAAGAATTTCTCGTATTCGTTGAGAGTGTAGTCTTGGTTGAGGTCCTCGACGTCGGGGTTGGTCTTGTAGGCTGTCTCGTAGCTTTCGGGCGAGTTCTGTGTGTCGGGCGAGTTGCCTTCGGGCATATTGATGCGTTTGTAGCGCTGGAGAATGCCTACGCGGTCGCGGTCGAAGTCGCTGCCGCGGTAGTAGTGGTAGTCGTCGCCTGCGGGGTCGGCCCAGATGCTGTCGAACACTTCGGGCGACACTTTGCCTTGGATTTGCGAGAGGTAGTCCTGATAGATGCCGAACGTGCGCTCCTGCTCGGAGTTGATACCGTTGAGGCCCACGTCCTGTCGGGTGCGTGCGCCGCTCTCATTATTGAACGCGTAGGTCACGCTGGTGCCTATGGGCACGCGTCCCCAGAGCGTATTCTCGAAATAGCGCTGGTCGTCGTCGATGGGCAAGCCGCTCTCGTAGAACTTCTTGCCGTCCTTGAGGATATCTTCAGAAACCTCGCCGAGATCGATGTAGAGCTCGCCACCGTAGCTACGGTCGTCGCCGGTGTAGAGGAAGGGGTCGAGCATCCAGAACTCTATGTACTCGATGTTCTGTGCCTCGAAGTCGGGGTTGTCGGTCTTGCGCATCATGCCGCCCCAGTTCTCGCGTGGATTCGTGAGGCGCCCGCGGCTGTCGAGGTCGGGGTTGAGGTTGTAGGCTCCGCGCTCGGTGGGGTAGTATGCCAGATTAAGCACGTTCAGCGATGCTGCTTCGGAGTAGGAGTTGAGCTGCTTGTTTGGGTAGAGCTCGCGCTCATAGACCTCACGGACGTAACTGTCGGAGAGTTGGTTGAGGTCGCTCTTGATGTGAGAAGGTGTTAGCGACGAGCTGCGGCGTGTGAAGATGGGGTCGATGTAGTACCACGAGAGTAGCGCGCGCTGGTAGCCGCTGCGCACGTCGTTCGTCAGCTTGGAGCCTTCGAAGGCTGTGGGCACTGAGGACATCATCCACATCGTGGGCGACGAGATGCTCATGCGGTTCTTCGTGTTCTCGAAGTCGTCCATATAGGAGGCTCCGCCCTGCACCTTGCGGTTCTGCCCTGCAATGAGCTGCGCGAAGTCGGCGCTGAAGGCTATCTGTGAGGGTGCTGTGAAGTGGAGCAGCGGTATGGCATTGAGTGCTGTCGTGAGCCATTGCGCCTCTTTCTTCCAGTCCATGTGCAGTCCCCACAGAGTGTTTTTCAGCGGCTCACTGCCCATGTTCACTTTTGTGGTCAGCGGTTGTTCGTTGAGGAACTGGAACGTACCTCCCACGACGAAGTTCTTCGAGAATTCATAGTCCCAGTTGACGCCCAGCATAGTCTTGCGTTGCATGCCGTAGGTGTCGTTGGATTCCACGCTGGCGTTCACTTTCGTGCCCGACTCAATGATGCTCTGGTTGAGGATAGTCACCATACCCATTGAGTAGTCGACGCGGTAGTCGACGTTCTCCTGCAGTTCCTGCCCGCCAGCCGTCACGTGGACGCTTCCAGGGGCAATGTTCGTGGCGCCGAGGTCGATCTGTGCGCCGTTAGTGCCTTTGTAACGTCCGGCAAGCAGGAATTTGTTCTGCTCGGCCATCTGCTTGGCAATGGTCTTGGTGCTGTCGTAGAGCGCGTCGAAGCAATATTTGTCGGCGATGGCATCGCTGCCGATCCACGAACGCAGGTGGTCGCCGAAGGGCTCTGCCACGGGGAAGATGATACGGCCTTTCGAGATAGTGTAGCCTTCGACGTAGTCGAACTGTCCGTCGGCGTTGGCGCGGTTGTTGTTGTCGAGACGGTCGAGGTTGAGGGCGCGTAAGAGCGGCGTGCTCTTGAGGCGTGCCTCGGGCAGGTAGGTCTGATAGACGCCGGCGGTGTCGTTCTGGAATTTAATGTCGAGGCGGAATTTCTCGCGCTGCGTCGAGGTGGCCCCGAGGTCGTAGATGTTCTTCATCATCAGCGGCCAGTTGCCCATGCGGGGCGAGCTGGTGGTGCTCTTGATGGCTTTGACGTAGAGGCACTGAGTGTTGTCGGTGAGGTCGCTGGCGAATTCGCCCACTTGGTAAGTCTGCCCGTTGTAGGTGTACTCGAAGGCAGCGGCCAGCACCTCGTCGGGCTCGAGCTGGAAGTTGAGCGAGACGTAGCCGAGGGCGTGGTTGATAGTGTATTCCGACGACGAGAGCAGGCGTGCCGACTGCAGCTTGTCGTAGTCGGCGCCTCCACTGAAGCCCGGTATGGCGTCGAGCTCGTTCATCGCCTGGCTGATGTCGCGTGCGCCTGGATGCTCGCTGATTATGGTCTGGTAGAGGTCGTTGGAGCGGTTGTTAGGCTGTGGCTGTGCCGTTCCGCTCCATGCTGTATTCCAAATGTGCTTGGCTTCGCCGAGGTCGACGAAAGCGATGAGGTTGCGGTTGTTCTGAGTCGAAGACGTCTTGTTCGTGACCCATAGCTCGACGCGCTTGAGCGTCACACCGCTGGCAATGGTGGGCAGGGTGCGCATCCAGCGGTCGTAGTTGTCGCGGAAGAAGTGCGAGAGCCAGAAGTGGCGGTTCTCTTCGTAGTCGTCGGCCGAGATCTCGAAGTTGGTGGTCTGCGAGCCGCCTTTCGAGCTTACGCTCTTCGAGGCTGACTTCTTCTGACTGACCACGGTCTGCAGCTTCAGCTTGCCGAACTGCAGGTCGGTGCGCAGACCGAAGAGACTTGAGACGCCATGGATGAGCGTGGAGTTTGAAGGCATCGAGACATTACCGGCCTCCACCAGCTTAACAATCTCATCCTCCTTGCCGTCGTACTTCAGCTTCATCTGCTGTGCATCGACTTCCATGGTGGCCTCGGTGTTGTAGTTGATATTCATGTTCACCTTGTCGCCCACCTTACCAGTGACGTTGAGGTTGATCTTCTCGTCGAAGTCGAAACCCACGGTTTTGCGGCGGTTGGCGGCCAGCGAAGGATTGTTCACCTTCTTGAGGTTCGCGCCCATCTTCAGTTCGGCCGAGCCTTGCGTCTTGATGCTCACGCCGCCGGGGCCGAAAATCTTCTCGGCAGGTCCGAGGTCGAAATTGATGTCGGTGAAGTCAAACTTACTCTTTCCCTCCGTCTCATATTCCTTCTGCCCCTGCTGGCGGTAGTAGCTTCGCATGGACCTCCGGAGGCTCCACTGCTGGTATTCCTCGGGCGTCATCAGGATAGGGGTGTTGAGGTAGCCGCCCGTGCCCAGCTTTGTGCCAATACGGTAGTAGCCTGTGAGCGAGTCGAGCTCGGCCACTTGCTTGAGGTTGTCGGGGCGCCGCAGCGCTACGGCTGCGGAGTCGAGGTCTTCGACGGTCTCTGGAACGGTCTTCTGGGGAGTGGTGCGGAGGCTGTCGGGACCCTCTCCCCGCTCCCCCTGAAGGGGGAGAGTTATTGCCTTTGCAAAAAGCGAAGAGCTGGCAGCCAAAAGTGCGGCTGTCAGCATAATCAGGCTAAATGCAAAGAACTTTTTCAATTTTTGCTTTTTAAATTGTTATTTATCACTTGTGATATGCTCACAAATTTCACTTGGTAATCACGCCCCTCCCTTGGGAGGGAGGGGTAGGGGGGTGGGTCTCAAAGCATCTTCAGCGCCAGCTTGATGACGCGCTCCACGCTGGCATCGGGCTCGGCACGGAGGATGCCGACGACGGCTTTCTGCGATGGCGCGGGTGAGAAACCGAGCATAGTGAGCGCCTGCACGGCTTCGTCCTGTACCTCCTTGTTGGCGGCTGTCACGGGCTGCGACGATGGCGAACCTGCAGCGGCATCGAGCCCGAGGCTCACAATCTTATCCTTGAGCTCCACGATTATGCGCTGTGCCGTCTTGCCGCCGATGCCTTTGGCCGACTTGAGCAAGCGCTCGTCGCTGCGGCTTATGGCGTCGCACAGCTCGGCGGGCGTCATGGAACTGAGGATCACGCGGGCGCTTTGGCCTCCCACGCCGCTGACGCTCGTCAGCAGCAGGAAGAGCTCGCGCTCCACTTTCGTGGCGAAGCCCCAGAGCTGATAGGCGTCCTCGCGGATGCTCTCGTAAGCGTAGAGCTTCACGTCGCCTTGGAGACCTTGGATGGCGGTATAGGTGTTCAGGCTGATGCTGAGTCCGTAGCCCACGCCGTTGGCGTCGAGCACGGCGAGGGTGGGGGAGAGTTCGGCTATTGAGCCGCGTATGTATTCAATCATTGTTCTAGTATGTTTCCGGTTGGTGTGGCAGGGTCTGGAAGCCCTATGTGCGCACGCAAGACATATATATTAACGCGCGAAGGGGCCTCTTTATTGTGTGCGTGCGAAATATATCTTTCGCTTGTAGGCAAAAAGGACTAAGGGTTAGGGCCATAACCATTGGGTGTTTTGGCCGAAGCCCCTGGTCGATCTCAGGTAAAACAACTTGTTTTACTTCAGAACTATTGGTCGTATCCTCTTAGACATAAGGGCTCGTGGGGCCAGACTACTGCAGGTACTTAGCCAAGGGACTGTTGTTGCGCGTCAGTCCGACGGCAACGCCGATGGCGTTCAAGCGTGCGCCGAGGAGCGAGGTGTGGGTGTGGTCGTGGTTGTAATAACGTTTCGCGGCTTTCTGCCCTATGCCATCGAGGGCGTCGGCCGTGATGTTGTGCAGGTCGACGAGCTCGCAGCCCGTCTCTTCAGCCACGGCACGATACCATCGGCCGTAGGAGTCGTTGCGCCGCTCAATTCGGCCGCCGGGCCATTCGTTGCGGGGCGTCAAGCTGACGAGGATGGGCGTGGCGCCCTTCTCGCGGCAGTCATCGATCATCTTTTTCAGGTACCATCCGAACGAGTAAACGACCTCGTTGTAGGCCTCGTTCTGCAGTGTGACGCGGCTTACGCAGCTCGTATCAGCCGTGCCTGGAATCTCGCCGCGGTGCTTGCCGCGGTGCAGTTCGCCGATGTCGTTGTGGCCGAACTGTATGAGCACGAAGTCGCCCTTGTGCAGGTCGTTATAGACTTTCTCCCATCGCCCTTCGCGGATGTAGGTGCGGCAAGAGCGCCCGGCCATGGCGCAGTTGATATACGTGATTTTATTCTCGTCGAAGATGCGCCAGGCCTGCGAGCCCCAGCCCCACATGCCGGTGGAGTCGTTGTCGGTATTCTTCACGGTGGAGTCGCCTGTAATGAAGACTACGGGCTTGCCCTTCTCGCGCCGCACGCCGGTCGTGGGCAGCGCCAGGCCGGTCATCATAGCCTTCAGCGGTGCAAGCTCGGGGTGAGTGCACGCCATGAGCCCTTCGGCTGCGCAGCGTGCGTTGTGCTCGGCGCCGAATTTGCTGGTGTGGATGTTGTCGAGATAGAAGTGGTAGTTGAGCTTCCATGGGCTCATTTTATCATATTTGCCGGCAGAGATTTCGTTGAGGTCGACGAAGGGCACATTCATCTCCTCGGCAATCTGCCTGGCCCAGCCGCCGAAGGTGTCGGCCACGCGGACAGGCTGCCATGAAGCCCCCTCCCGTCCCCCCCGAGGGGGGGCGCTCATATCCTCGGTCGAACTATTGGAAACAGCTCCTCCCACTCGGGGAGTACGTGAGGGGGCTTTCCTCGGCGTCAGACTCATCAGAATGGGGTGGGCGCCCAGCGCTCTGGTCTCGCGGATGAAGCGGCGCATATATTCGCCGTAGCTGTAGACCGTTTCAGTCTTGCCCTTGTTGGGCCCTTCCTTGAGCGTGACTACAAGCGAGTCGGTGGCCGAGATTCCGCGAATGGTGGCCCGGCAGCGTCCGCTGTCGAAGGGTCCGTTGTCGTTGTGGCCGAGCTCTATGACGACGTAGTCGCCCGGGCGGATGCCTTTCTTCACGTCGGGCCACAGCTGGCGGTAGAACGTGCGCGAGCTTGTGCCGCCGAGGGCTTGGTTCTCGACGGTGATCTTCGACTCGTCGAAATACTTGTGCTCATAGAAGCCCCAGCCCCACTGGCCGTTGTCGCCGTTGCCCTTGGTGCCGGTTCGCATGGTGGAGTTACCAACGAGAAAGAGTACCGGGTTTTGCCCACGACGGCTGCTGCCCGCCACGGGGCGTGCCGTCTTCACCTTTTCCAGACTGTCGAGCGTGAGGTCGACGACTTTGTTCTCGTCGTCCATCGGGCGGAATGTGTTCTGCTGTGCTGCTACTGTCGCGCATCCTGCCGTGAGGATAGCGCAAATCGAAAGAAATCTCTTCATAAGGTTTACAATTCGTTTAAATTTGTGGCAAAGGTACTTATAAAATGCGAGAAAGAGGAACGAATTGGAATTTATTTGTTTGTTCGCAAAAGAAAAGGAGGCAGAAATGTTGTCGTACCACAAAAAGTTCTTATCTTTGCGCCAAAGAATTTAACCAACAAGAACGATTATGTTAGACAACGAACGCGGGCTCTACATCGCCCATTGCTCCAAGGGAGCACTATCCATCGAAGGTAAGATGGCCAACCGCCACGGACTCATCGCCGGCGCCACGGGCACGGGCAAGACCGTAACTCTGCAAGTTATAGCCGAGACGTTCTGCCAGGCCGGCGTACCCTGCTTTATGGCCGACATGAAAGGCGACCTCTCGGGAATCTCGCAGGTCGGCAAGATGAGCGGCTTCATAGAGAAACGTCTGCCGGAGTTTGGCATCGAAAATCCTCAGTTCCAGGCTTGTCCAGTGCGCTTCTACGATGTCTTCGGTGAGCAAGGACATCCCATGCGAGCTACAATTTCGCAGATGGGTCCGCAGCTGCTGAGCCGCCTGTTGCAGCTTAACGAGACGCAGGACGGAGTGCTGAACATCGTCTTTCGTATCGCCGACGAGCGCGGCATGCTCCTGATCGACCTCAAGGACTTGCGTTCGATGCTCGATTGGGTGTCGAAGCACTCGAAGGAATATACTACTAAATATGGTAATATCTCCACTGCAACGGTGGGCGCAATACAGCGCGCACTCTTGCAACTCGAGGCTCAGGGCGCCGACCACTTCTTCGGCGAACCGTCGTTCGATATCTACGACCTCCTGCAGACCGAGGGTGGCAAGGGCGTCATGAGCGTGCTGGCAGCAGACAAACTGATGATGCAGCCTAAGCTCTATTCCACGTTCCTGCTCTGGCTGCTGTCTGAGCTCTACTCCACATTGCCCGAAGTAGGCGACCTGCCGCTGCCCAAACTGGTGTTCTTCTTCGATGAGGCCCACATGCTCTTCACCGACACCAGCAAGGCTCTGCTCGACAAGATTGAACAGGTGATACGCCTGATACGTTCGAAGGGCGTGGGCCTCTATTTCATCACACAAAGCCCCACGGACATCCCGGAGAATATTCTCGGACAGCTCGGCAACCGCGTGCAGCACGCCCTCAGAGCTTATACGCCTAAGGATCAGAAGGCTGTGAAGACGGCGGCCGACACCTTCCGTGCCAATCCCGAATTCAAGACCGACGAGGCAATCATGAATCTCGAGACGGGCGAGGCGCTGGTCAGTTTTCTCGATGCCAAGGGTGCGCCCAACGTCGTGGAACGTGCCAAGATCCTCTTTCCCCTCTCGCAGATAGGCGCCGTCACCGAAGGACAGCGACTCGACATCATCAAGCAGAGCCGCGTCTATGGCAAATACGATACGCCCGTCGACCGTGAGAGTGCCTTCGAAGTGCTCATGGCGGAGGCCGACCGCCAGTTGCAGGAGACCGAAGAGGCTGCAGCAGCTGCCGCAGAGGCTGAAGAGAATGAGGAAAAGGGCAAGAAGGGCGAGAAGACTACTAAGAAGAAACAGGGCATGGTGAGCAAGGTCCTCGCTGCCGTGATGACGGCCGTGACCTCTACAATTGCCACGCTCTTAGGCACATACGTCAGCAATAAGGTCTCAGGCAAACAGTCGAAGTCCAGAACTTCGGCCAAGGAGAAGGTGGTGAAGAATGCCACGAGCGCTGCCACGCGCACTATCACCAAAGAGCTTACGCGCGATATCCTCGGTAACCTCACGCGGTAGGGAGCGCAGGCATTGCTTCAAAGCGGCGAGGCGAAGGGCTGATCAGCTTCAGCGATGAGGCTCCCCTGAAAGAGTGGAGGCAGCAAGTGCCGTCGGCCGTGGTGATGCAGACGTTGTCGCCAGCAGTGTCGTTGTCTGCAACGAAGACCATGAGTGTGCGGCTGCCAAGCACGGCGTCGGTGGCGTCGGGCTTGATTGCGCCTGTCTCAAACCAACCGATGACGTCGCGTTTGCGCCCGTCTGTCTCCCAGCAGATGTAGTTCACCCAATAGCAAAATATCTCGAAGTCGATGTCGGCTTTGCCGCCGGCTTCAGGGAAAATGAGAAGAAGGCTGTCGGCCGAGCGCTGAATATCAGGTCGCACGGGCGGACGGCCTTCTTTGCCGTAGAGTTCGATGAAAGCATCTATGGTGCGCTCCAAGGCCGCGGTGTCAGTGCCTGCGACACGGATCAGGCACAGCCCTCCGCAACAGTCGGGCTGAGGAAGCGGCAGACGGTTTTTGCTCTTGATGATTGGGCCCACGCCTCGAGCTTGCAGGATTGCGGAAATGGCTGCTAAAACAGCAACTATCAGGCAAAACCATCCGATGAAATGTGCGGTTCCGAGCGAATAGCCGCTGCTTGTGCTGTCGGCTGTGATGCCTGCAATGCCGAAAGCTGTTACAATAATGATGGCCGCGATTAGCTTCAGCCACTCCGTTGTAGTTCGTTTCATGTTGTGTGAAAGTTAGGTGAAATAGTTTCTTTGTACAGACGTCCCAAAAGTAATAATAAATCGGTTTTTCAATCACAACTTTGCCTGACTTTAACATTATTGCGCCCTCTTTTTTGGTCATTCTAAAGAAAAAGCGTACCTTTGCGCCGCTTTTAAATAATTAATGTATAAGAGCTAAAACGATAAACAAATAAAATATGGCATTGAAAATCGTTGTGCTGGCCAAACAGGTGCCAGACACCCGCAATGTGGGCAAGGACGCTATGACAGCCGAAGGAACGGTCAACCGCTCCGCCCTGCCTGCTATCTTTAATCCTGAAGACCTCAACGCTCTGGAGCAGGCTCTCCGCCTGAAGGAGCAGCACCCGGGCTCCACGGTGGGCATACTCACGATGGGTCCTCCACGTGCCGGCGAGATTATACGCCAGGGCCTCTATCGCGGCGCCGACACCGGCTGGCTCCTCACCGACCGCCTCTTCGCCGGCGCTGACACGTTGGCAACATCCTATGCGCTCGCTACGGCTATCAAGAAGATTGGCGATGTGGACATCGTCATCGGTGGCCGACAGGCTATCGACGGCGACACGGCTCAGGTAGGACCGCAGGTGGCTCAGAAGCTGGGCCTGAATCAGGTGACCTACGCCGAGGAGGTTAGCGTCAAGGATGGCGTTGCTACCATCAAACGCCTTATCGACGGCGGCGTGGAGACCGTGGAGGCTCCTCTGCCTGTAGTCATCACCGTAAATGGCAGCGCAGCACCATGCCGCCCGCAGAACGCCAAGCTGGTGATGAAGTATAAGCGCGCCACATGTCCCATGGAGCGCCCCGCTGAAGGCACGCCCTACGACTACCTCTACGAGGAGCGCCCCTACCTGACGCTCAACCAGTGGAGCGTGGCCGATGTCGATGGCGACCCCGAACAATGTGGCCTGGCCGGCTCGCCTACGAAGGTGAAGGCCGTCAAGAATATTTCGTTCCAGGCTAAGGAGTCTAAGACGCTGACCCCGAAGGACGAAGATATCAATTCGCTCATTCAAGAGTTGTTAAACGAAAAAATCATTGGCTAATCATGAATAACGTATTCGTATATATTGAACTTGAGAATACTGAAGTAAAAGAAGTGTCTCAGGAATTGTTGACCAAAGGACGTAAACTGGCCAATGATTTAAAGGTGGAGCTCCACGCTGTCGTTGCCGGCACAGGCATCAAAGGTCAGGTGGAGGACCAGATACTGCCCTATGGCGTCGACAAGCTCTTCGTCTTCGACGGCGAAGGCCTCTTCCCCTACACCTCGGCGCCCCACACCGACATTCTTGTTAATCTCTTCCGTGAGGAGCAGCCGCAGATCTGTCTGATGGGCGCTACCGTCATCGGTCGCGACCTCGGTCCCCGCGTAAGTTCTTCGCTGACCAGCGGACTGACCGCCGACTGCACCGAGCTGGAGATAGGCGAGTACGACGACAAGAAGAGTGGCAAGCACTACGATCAGCTGCTCTATCAGATTCGTCCCGCCTTCGGCGGTAATATCGTTGCCACCATCGTCAACCCCGAGCATCGTCCGCAGATGGCTACCGTGCGTAGCGGTGTCATGCAGAAGGCTCTCTACGAACCGACGGGGGAAAACCCTGTCGCGCGCCACGAGGTGGTATATCCTGAGGTCTCGAAGTATGTTTCGCCCGAGGCTTACGTCGTGAAGGTGCTCGACCACCATGTTGAGGCTGCCAAGCACAATTTGAAAGGCTCATCCATCGTCGTTGCCGGCGGTTACGGCATGGGCTCGAAGGAAGGCTTCGACATGCTGTTTGACCTGGCTAAGGTGCTCCACGGCGAAGTAGGCGGCTCGCGTGCTGCCGTCGATGCAGGCTTCTGCGACCACGACCGTCAGATCGGTCAGACCGGTGTCACCGTTCATCCGAAAGTCTATATCGCCTGCGGTATCAGCGGACAGATCCAGCACATCGCCGGCATGCAGGATTCTGGCATCATCATCAGTGTCAACAGCGACCCCGATGCTCCTATCAACAAGATAGCCGACTACGTCATTGTCGGCACGGTGGAGGAAGTGGTGCCGAAGCTGATTAAGTACTACAAGCAGAACAGCAAATAGTAAATTGTAAATTGTCAAATTGTAAATAATAATGGCAAACTATTATACCGATCATCCCGAAATAGCGTTTCACCTCAACCATCCGTTGATGGAGCGCATTGTAGAACTTCGTGAGAAGGGCTTTGCTGACGCAAAGGAATACGACTACGCTCCTGTCGACCTTGGCGATGCCATCGAGAACTATCGTCAGATCCTCGACATCACCGGCGACGTGGCCGCTAACATCATCGCCCCCAACTCTGAGAGCGTCGACCTCGAAGGTCCGCACCTCGAGAACGGCCGCATGATTTACGCCTCGAAGACATATGAGAACCTCGACGCCACCCGCAAGGCTGGCCTGTGGGGTGTCTCTATGCCCCGTCGCTACGGCGGCCTCAACCTGCCTAACATCGTATTCTCGATGCTCTCGGAAGTTATCTCAGCCGCCGATGCCGGTTTCCAGAACATCTGGAGCCTGCAGAGCTGTATCGACACCCTCTATGAGTTCGGCTCTGAGGAGCAGCGTCAGAAGTATATTCCCCGCGTTTGTGCCGGCGAAGGAATGTCTATGGACCTTACCGAGCCCGACGCAGGTTCCGACCTGCAGCGCGTGATGCTCAAGGCCACCTTTGACGAGAAAGAGAACTGCTGGCGCCTGAACGGCGTGAAGCGTTTCATCACCAACGGCGACTCTGACATACACCTCGTGTTGGCCCGCTCCGAGGAGGGCACTAAGGACGGCCGCGGCCTGTCGATGTTCATCTACGACAAGCGTCAGGGCGGTGTCGATGTGCGCCACATCGAGCACAAGCTCGGCATCCACGGTTCACCCACCTGCGAGCTCACCTACAAGAACGCCAAGGCAGAACTCTGCGGAAGCACACGTCTCGGACTCATCAAATACGTCATGGCTCTCATGAACGGCGCCCGCCTGGGCATTGCAGCCCAGAGCGTAGGCCTCTCGCAGGAAGCCTACAACGAGGGCCTCGCCTATGCCCGTGAGCGTCAGCAGTTCGGAGATAAGATTATCAACTTCCCCGCCGTATATGATATGCTCAGCCGTATGAAGGCCAAGCTCGATGCCGGCCGTTCGCTGCTCTATCAGACTGCCGCTTACGTCGACATCTACAAGTGCCTCGAGGACATCGAGCGCACCGACCGCAAACTCACGCCCGAGGAGAAGCAGGAACTGAAGAAATATCAACGTCTGGCCGACGCCTTCACGCCGCTGGCTAAGGGCATGAACTCGGAGTATGCTAACCAGAACGCTTATGATGCCATCAGTATCCATGGCGGTTCGGGCTTCATCATGGAGTACAAGAGCCAGCGCCTCTACCGCGACGCCCGTATCTTCTCCATTTATGAAGGAACGACGCAGCTGCAGGTGGTAGCTGCCATCCGCTATATCATCAACGGCACGATGCTTCAGAATATCAAAGAGATGGTGGAAAGCCTCACCCCCGCCTCTCCCGTGGGAGAGGGGCTCTTGAAGCGTGTGGATAAAATGGTGGAGATTTACGAGGAAGCCCTCGCCACCGTCAAGGCGCTCGACAACCAGGATGCCATCGACTTCCTCTCGCGCCGTCTCGACGACATGACCTGCGAGATTGTGATGTCGCTGCTCATCATCCGCGATGCAGCCCAAGCTCCCGAGCTCTTCGAGAAGAGCGCCGTGGTTTATGTGGCCATGGCCGAAGAGGATGTAGCAGGCAAGGCCGCTTATATCCGTAATTTCGATCCAGCTACGCTCGACAGTTTCCGCGCAGAATAAACACCGGACTCAGTTATCCTCACTTCGCCCTAGGGGCGTAAGAAAGTTATACGCACCTTCTCTGCTTTCATGGCAGGGAAGGTGTGTTGTTTCAAACGATTGCTGCTCACCAGACACTCGAAGAGCATAGCCTACTTTACCTTGTTCATGTCATGTCGCAAAGGAACAGACTGAATGGATATATGTGGCAGCGAAAACATGTTAATTTATTCTAAATTCAATGGAACCATAATTGATTTATTTGGTTCATCTGTGAAACCTTTTTATCTTTGCGTTGTGATTTTACATTTTGCCAGCGTAATAACAAATCAATAATACTTAAATACCTAAAAACAAAATATCAAATGAAAACATTTACAATGAACATCTCTCGAATGTCGATTGGGCTTATATATGCATTATTCCCCCTTTTTTCCTTAGCCAATGTTCCTGCTGTTAACCTTAAAATGGGGAACCCGACCCAGGAAGAACTGACGATGACTTCGTATGATCTTGACCTGGAAGCTAAGGCTGTAATACTTTATAATGAGCAAGACGTATATTACGACATCGTAGATGACAAATTTGTCATTATATATGATGTGAAAAAACGTATTAAGATTTTGAAATCAGAGGGAACAGATTTAGCTAATGTAACTATACCTTATGTTAATCATGTCGAGAATGGAAAGTTACAGGAAGAAATCTTTGGTCTGAAAGCGATATCCTATAATATGGAAAGCGGTGAAGTGGTGAAGACAAAGATGAATAATAGTCAAGTTTTTGATGAGCGGTTAGATAATGACCACATGCTCAAAAAATTTACTATACCGCAAGTTAAAGAAGGAACAGTCATAGAGTACGAATATAAGTTGCAGAGTGAGTATTATTATGATATTAATGAATGGTATGCTCAGACAACCATTCCAACATATTACACTTCATACCAGCTCACTATACCTGAATGGTTCAGTTTTTATGTTGAGCAAACAGGTTGGGAGCATTTGGAGAATCAACGAAGGGATCGTGATTACAAATTCAGTATTCATGGTCAACTCTTGCAGTGTGTTGCTACGGAGTATACCTTTATAGGTAAACAACTTCCAGCCATTCATTCAGATGGTTTTATTTGGTGCGTTGGTGATTATATTACCAAAGTTACCACCGAGCTCAGTCAAGTACATGTTCCCAATTCTTTCGCAAAGATATTCACATTGTCATGGGATGATGTGGTAAAGTCATTTTTGGAGGAAAGAGATTTCGGGGGACGACTGAAACGCAAGAACCCATTGAAAGAAGAGATGACAGCTGCTGGAATCGATCAACTGTCTGACCCGCAGGAGAAAATCCTTGCTACGATACGGCTTCTGCAAAGTCGTGTGAGATGGAACGGGAAATATAGTCTCTTTGCTTCCAACCAAGCATTGAAGGATGGGATAGGGAATAATGCAGACATGAATTTCCTGCTCATTCAGATGTTGAAAGACGAAGGCATTGAAGCTTTTCCTGTGTTACTGCGACGGCGTGATACAGGACGTATACCTTTGACTCATCCAACATTGCAGGCCTTCAATACGTTCATAGTAGCTGCACCCTTGGGTGACAAGCAAGTGGCGTATATAGATCCTTCTGCCGTCAATGGATATCTTAACGTTCTGCCTTCTCGCTTGTTGGTAGAATCGGCGTATTGCATAGGAGGAACCGCAGAGGAAAAGTGGCTGAATTTGCAGCGTATTAACAAAGGACGGACTACCACTATTATTGATGCTCAGGTGACATCCGACGGCGTCATTTCTGGCAAAGTTTCCACCAGTCATATCCAAAATTCTGCTTTGTCGTTCCGTGAGGATTTCAAGGCTTCAAAAGATAGTGTAACCTTTGTAAATAGTATTGCAGATGAGAACGACATCCAAATACTTAGTTACCAACTTGAAGGACATCATGATTTCTTGCCAAAAGTGATAGAAACGACTATGTTTAAAAAACAGGTTGATGCTACGAATGGACATATCTATCTGAATCCCCTTATTTTTATACCCATGAAAGAATCCCCGTTTACTGATACTGAACGAAAATTGCCAGTAGAACTACCTTTTGCACAAACTGAGAATATCAATGTTCGTCTGACTTTGCCTGAAGGATATGTCGTTGAGGAAAAGCCTAATGACTTTATAGTCCGGCTTGAGAATGATGGAGGTATGTGCCGTGTCCTTTCTGGTATGCAGGATGACGTGTTTAATTTGCAGTTCACATTTACCCTCAACCAAATTTATTTTTCTCCTGAAGAGTATGCCGGACTCAAAGATTTCTTCGATTATGTCGTACAGCATTTAGGCGAAATGTTAATCCTCAAAAAAGAGTCATGAGAGTAAATCTTGTAATCTTACTCCTTTTACTGCCCCTTTCAAGCACGCTGGCTCAACGGGCTACCATAGATGATATGGACGTCGACGTCGTCTGTTATGGCCCGACACAAGCGGTCTGCCATAGACGCTTAGTGATTACCATTCACTCAGAAAAAGGCGCAGATGAAGCCAGTTTCATGTGCTCGTTGGGCAAGACTGATCAGCTCAAGGAGTTCTCTGGTACTGCCTCAGATGCTTCAGGACGCATATTGCGTAAGTTCAAGAAAAGCGACCTGGAACGTAGCGAATTTTCCTCGCATTTAGCTGTTGATGCCTACATCCAAAGTCTTTCCTACGTGCCGCCGATTTATCCCGTCACCGTTTCTTATGACTGGACGATACAGTACAATAATGACCTTTTAGAGTTCCCGGGCTTCATCCCGCAAACGGCTTATGATATAGATGTCCGTCAGGCGCGATACCGTCTAACTTTACCTTCGTCATTCAAATATTTAAAAGCGTTACAATACATTGATGAGTCTTTACTTCAGACTTCAACTGATGGGAAGTCTGAAATAGTAGAGTTGTGTCTTAAGGACTTGCCCGCCATAGAGAGGGTGGAATTCGGGCTTCCTGTTCAGGAAAGAGTACCCTTTGCACGTTTTATGCCATTGCAGTTCAGCTTTTTTGGAACAGAAGGTAGCTTGCAGTCTTGGCAATCGTACGGAAGTTGGGTCTATGGACTTCTCAAGGACCGCGACAAATTGCCTGAAAATATTGTTCGTCATGTGCATAAACTTGTTGAAGGCTGTACTTCAGACCGCGAGCGTGTCGAGCGATGTTATCAGTACTTAGCTCAGACTACACGTTATGTCAGTATTCAATTGGGCATCGGTGGACATCAACCGGCGCTAGCAACCGAGGTGGCGCGTACGGGATATGGCGACTGTAAGGGACTGTCTATGTATATGCATGCATTGTTGAAGGAGGTTGGCATCAATTCTTACTACACGGAAATCGGAACAGATTATCCGCATCAGTTGCCTGATTTTCCTAGTATAGGAATGCTTAATCACGTTATATTGCAAGTGCCGTTGCCAGGCGATACGCTTTGGATAGAATGTACCAATCCCCAATTGCCGTTGGGCTATGTTCACGGGGGCATCATAGGTCACGATGCTGTGCTAATTACTCCAGACGGTGGATGGCTCTGCCGATTGCCCGTTTATCCCGACAGCCTCAATACGCAACTGTCATCATTGGATATAGAGGTTCACGATGATGGTTCGGCTAATGTACAACTGCGTCAGGAATCAAGGCAGAGACAATTTGAAAGTCTTTGGCCCTTGTTGGAACTGAGCGCTGAGGAACAAAAAAGAGCTGCAAGTCAACTCTTTAGGTTTCCGAAGGTTTCGTTTACTCAATTGAATATGACTACTTCTGGAAGCACTTTTCTCATTGATGCCAAGGCGCTCAGCCAAGGTTATGCGTCCGTCACAGGAAAACGTCTTATTGTGCCTATGTGTCCGCTCCATCATACACCCAACGTGTCACCGGCTGACGCGCGTAAAGAACCAGTATATATTGAGGTGGGATATGAGGATGCTGATACCATAACGTTCCACTTGCCAGAAGGTTATGCGATAGAATCCGTTCCTGCTGGCGTTTCGCTTCAACAGCCTTTTGGAGAGTTCGTCCAGCAGATAAGACAGGACGGAGGTCAATTTCTTGTCATCAATCGACTGTTGATTCATGCAGGAACCTATCCGCCCCAGATTTATCCCGCCTTTGCTGATTTCATGAAGAAGGTGTCAACAGCTTATACAGCCAAAGCGATCCTCGTCAAACAATAGTGGCTCACATCATATTTTTGTGATTAGTTTTGATAATCAGAAAACTGACATCGAAGACAATGTACAGTAAGCTTCGGCTATGGGTGGATGCGATAAAAGTAAGGTTTTCTTTTATGCTTTGAAAGATTATGTATATATTTGCAGCGGAAACAAACATTTTTCACCTTTAGTCTTTCATTTTTCATCTATCATGAAACGTATTTCTTTACTTGTTATTTTCTTCTTGCCTCTATTGGTCATGGCCAAGGGACGTGAAGATACTCGTTTGGTTGTCATCACCATCGACGGTCTGCGCTGGCAGGAGGTGTTCACGGGTGCCGACGAGGAACTTATAAACGATACTAAGCAGGTACGTGACACTGCAGAACTGCGACGCAAATTCTGGCGCGATACGCCTGAGCAACGGCGCGAGGTGTTGATGCCATTTGTTTGGAACACTATCGCCAAGCAAGGTGTATTGGTTGGCAACCGCAATAAGAATAGCGTAATGCAGGTGGCCAACAAAACCAATATTTCGTATCCGGGCTATTCCGAGATGATGACGGGGATGGTGGATGAGGCAATCAAGGATAACGACCCAGTGAATAACATGCATCGCAATGTGCTCGAAGTTGCTAATCAGGACCAACGCTATGCAGGTAGTGTAGTGATGTATGGATCATGGAAGTCAACACGCTTTGCCATTCACAACGAGCCGGCAGGTATTCCAGCCAGCGTGGCCTACGAAGCGCCCATTGCTAAAAAACAGACGCCGCGCCTCAAGCTGGCAGAGCGCATGCTGGCCGGCATGCCTCACTATTGGCGTTCCGAGCACTTTGATGCCTTCACCTATGCCTATGCTCTCGAGACGCTGATGAACGACCATCCCAAAGTGATGTGGATCTCGTTCGGCGACACCGACGAGTGGGCTCATTCGCGCAAGTACGACCTCTTTCTCGACGCCGCCCACTACACCGATGCCTTTATCCGCGACCTTTATGAGGCCTGCGAGAGCGACAAGTTCTATCGCGGCCGCACCACCTACCTCATCACGTGCGACCACGGGCGGGGCTTTGGCAACGAATGGGGAAACCACGGCGGAAGCACAAAGGGCTCAGAGGCCACTTGGTTTATGGCTTGGGGCAAAGGCGTGCAGGCTTTAGGCGAAGCTCACGACGGCGGCCCCTTCTATACCAAACAGTTTGCGGCCACCATCGCCAAAGTCCTCGGCATCGACTTCGTGCCCGAAAGTGGCGAACAGCTGCCGCCCTTACCTATTGAATAAATCGCGATGACGTTTGACCACTCCGCTTTCGTAGCAGAAGTATATGATATCGTGCGGCAGATTCCTGCCGGACGTGTGTTGTCATACGGACGTGTGGCTGAGCTGGCGGGCTGGCCCAATCACTCGCGGGCCGTAGGTCGTGCGATGAAGGAGGCGCCGTTGGAGTTGGGCTTGCCTTGCCATAGGGTGGTGAACAGCATAGGGCGCACAGTACCTGGTTGGCACCAGCAGGCCATCCTCCTGATGAGCGAGGGCGTGCGCCTGAAGGAGAATGGTTGTGTTGACATGAAGAGGTTTGCTTGGGAGATTGCAGGCTTATAATGGAATTATTGCAGGTATACTATAATGGCTTTAAGGCCAAAGCTCCTTGCAAATGTTTTCTATGGTTTCTCTAATGTTGCAGAAAGCAACGTCAGGCTTCATGGCCTCCCCGGCGGGGAGGCATTTTTTGTTTATGCCGACGACAGCTGCGAAGCCGGCCTGAATGAGTAGTTCGCGGTCAGCAATCTGTCCTGCGATTAGTATGACGGGCGTGTTGTGCTTATGAGCTCTTTTCAAGATTCCTATTGGTGCCTTGCCCATGAGAGTCTGGCGGTCGGCACGTCCTTCGCCAGTGATGATGAGGTCGGCGTCGGCTATAATGCTGTCGAAGTCTATGCCGTCAAGCAGCAGGTCGATGCCGCTGCGGCGCTCTGCATTAAGGAATTGCATGAAGGCATAACCCAAGCCGCCGGCAGCTCCTGCTCCCGGCTCTTGTGAGCGGTCGAAACCTAACTGTGCTGCCGCCTCTTGTGCGAAGGCCCTCGCTTGCTCGTCCAAAGCCTCTGTCATGGCCGGTGTCGCGCCTTTCTGTGGCCCGAAGACGGCTGCCGCACCCCGCTGTCCATAGAGGGGATTGTCAACATCGGTGGCGATGGTGAACCGGCAGTCTTCGGGGATGCCGACATTGGCCAGCGCTGCCATCATCCCTCGCCCGGCATCGCTCGTGGCGCTTCCGCCGAGGCCTATGATGAAGTCTGTGCACCCTCGTGCAAGAGCATCGGCCACGATTTGGCCTACGCCATAGGTGCTGGCGATGAGAGGGTTGCGTTCTGCCGGTGCGAGAAGTCTGAGGCCGCAGGCTTCGGCCACCTCAATGATGGCCGTGGCGTCGCGCCTGAGATAGCGTGCGCTGACAGTGCGTCCGAGCGGATCACGCACGTCAATCATGATTGTGTCATCGCCTGGCATGCGAAAGGCTTCGAGCCAACCTTCGCCGCCGTCGCTGATGCTTGTGACGATCACTTCAGCCGTTGGTGCGGCTCCGGCCACCCCGATGCGCGCGGCTTCGGCAGCCTCGGCCGATGTGAGGCATCCTTTGAACGAATCTATTGCGATGACAATTCTCATGATCGAGCGTTAATGTTTGTAGTTTTCGTGGGCGAAGTTACAAAAAAGATTAAAGTTGACCGCCGTTAGTGAGGCTTTTATGCCGAAAGCAATACCTTTGCGGCGAAAAAAATACAAAGGTCAATGAATATCATTTGGTTTTTAATACTCATCATGATCCCCGTGTCGGCCATTGCTTATCTTAGTTGGCATCTGTGGGTGCTTCTGCCGCTGGCCTCTGGCTGGAAGGTGGCCGTGATAGCTCTCGGCATTCTTTGTTTCTTAAGCCTTTTCCTAGATTTCACGGGCAAGCTCGACAGCCTTCCGTTGCCGTTGGCGCGCACGCTTTACGTCGTTGGCACCTCATCGTTGATTGTGATTCTCTATGCAGTGATGCTTTTTGCCGTGCTCGACCTCGGACGTCTGCTTCACCTTGTGCCCCGTGGTTGGCTGGTGGCCAACTGGTACACTACGGCCGTTTGCTTTGCAGTGCTCGGCGGCCTGTTGGCCTACGGCAAGCTGCATTATTATAATAAGGTACGCGTGCGCGAGACGCTGACGACTTCTAAGCCTTTGACGCGCGACTACAAGATTGTCATGGTCAGTGACCTCCACCTCGGCTACCACAACTCTCGTCGCGAACTGGCCCGATGGATTACCATGATCAATGCCGAGGCTCCGGACCTTGTCCTCATAGGCGGTGATATCATCGACATAAGCGTACGTCCGCTTCTCGAGGAGAATATGGCCGAGGAGTTCCATCGTCTTCAGGCTCCCGTATATGCCTGTCTCGGCAATCATGAATATTATAGCCGTTTAGAATCAGCCCAACGGTTTTACGAGGATGCCGGCATCCGCCTGCTTGTCGATAGCGTGGCTTTCATCGAGCCGTCGTTGGCTATTATCGGACGCGATGACCATGGCAACAGGAGCCGTGCGCGCCTGAAGGATTTGCTTACCGGGGTGCCCGATACTGCTTATACCATAGCCCTCGTTCACGAGCCTTACAACCTTGAGGAGGCCGAGCGTGCGGGCGTAGATTTTCAGTTTAGCGGTCACACTCACCGCGGCCAGGTGTGGCCCGTCTCGTGGATTACCGACCGCCTTTTTGAATGTTCTTGGGGCAGCCACCAGCGTGGTGCCACCCGCTATTATGTCTCGTCGGGCTTAGGCATCTGGGGCGGACGGTTCCGCATCGGCACTCAATCGGAGTTCGTCGTGGCCGAGCTTAAGTCGTCGGCCGACCAGAGCTGCTCGAGCACGGCGGGGAAGTGAGCCATCTCCAGCTCGTGCACCTTATCGGCTATCGTCTCGGGCGTGTCGTCGGGCTCGACAGCCGTGCTAAACTGTGCAATTATCTCGCCGCCGTCGCATACGGGGCTGACGTAGTGAATGGTGATGCCCGTTTCGGTGTCGCCGGCAGCCTTCACGGCTTCGTGTACGTGGTGGCCCCACATCCCTTTGCCACCATGGCGTGGCAGCAGGGCTGGGTGTATGTTCACGATTCTACGCGGGAAGGCGTCGATGAGGAAGTCGGGGATAAGTGGGAGGAAGCCTGCCAGCACGATGAAGTCGATGTCGTACTCTCGCAGCAGCGGCAGAATCACTTCGGGCTTGTTGAGTTCGGCCTTCGGCACTACGGCCGACGGCACTCCCAGTCGTTTGGCCCTCTCGAGGGCAAAGGCGTCGGCACGGTTGCTCACGACGAGTCGCATGCGGTAGTCCTCGGAATCTTTGAAATAGCGAATGATGTTCTCGCAATTCGTCCCGCTTCCTGATACAAAAATGGCTATGTTCATGACTGTGAGGGTTTATTTTGGCGCAAAGATAGGGATTTTAAGGAAAAGAGAAAAGAGAAAAGAGAAAAATTGAGGCTGAAAAGAAAAAAGAGAACAGAGAAAAGAGAATAATTGAAAGATTATGGTTATCTTTACGGCGCAAAACCCTAATAAAACTCACCATTATGCGTAAAAACTTTCTCCTTTTGCTGCTGGCTGTGGCAACGTCAGCCGTAGCACAGCGAACGCCCACGATGGGATGGTCGTCGTGGAACACTTTTGCCCTTAATATCAACGAACAGCTTATCCGCCAGCAGGCAGATGCCATGCATAAGAACGGTCTGCAGGCGGCCGGCTACCAGTATGTCAACATCGACGACGGCTATTGGGATGGCCGCGGCTCCGACGGCCATTTGCGGCTGAACACCAAGCTGTTCCCCTCTGGCATGCGCTCTTTGGTAGATTATATCCACAGCCTGGGTCTCAAAGCCGGCATCTATAGCGATGCGGGCGACAACACCTGCGGCTCTGGCAACCGCCATGCCTGGGGCATCGGCGTAGGCTTTGCCGGCCACGAGGAGCAGGACTGCCGCCTATATTTCGACGAATGGGACTTCGACTTCATCAAGGTGGACTACTGCGGCGGCAACCACATGGGGCTCGACGAGCGCGAGCAGTACACCAAGATCAGCAAGGCTATCAAGAGCTGCAAGAAGCAGGGCATAGTATATAATATGTGTCGCTGGGCCTACCCCGGCACGTGGAGTGCCGACGTTGCCGACTCGTGGCGCACGACGGGCGACATCTACGATGCCTGGCGCAGCGTGAAGGGCATCCTGGCCGAGAACCTCTACCTGAGCGCCTATTGCCACGACGGCCACTACAACGATATGGACATGCTCGAGGTGGGCCGCTCGATGTCGGAGATAGAAGACCGCACGCACTTCGGCATGTGGTGCATCATGAGCTCGCCCTTGCTCATCGGTTGCGATATGGCCAACATCAAGCCGGCCGCGCTGAAGCTCATGTGCAACAAGGACCTCATAGCCTTGAACCAGGACCCGCTGCATCTGCAGGCTTACGTTGCAGCCAAGATAGGCGAGTGCTACCTTCTGGTGAAGGACATTAAGAAGCTCCACGGCCCTGAGCGCGCTTTCGCCATCTATAACCCGAGCGACGAGGAGCAGCACGTGAGCTTCACATGGGACGCTCTCGATATGGCTGACCCCGTCGTCTGCCACGACTGCTTCGACAACCTCGACTATCCCGCCATCTCAGGCGAATTCCACGCTATGGTGCCAGCCCACGGCACGCAGATTTTCACGGCCAAGACGAAGAAGCGCATCGACCGTAAGGTCTATGAAGCCGAGACGGCTTACATGCAGAAGTATCAGGAACTTCGCAATAACGTAGCTGCTCAGACCGCAGTCTATAGCGCCAAGGAGGGGGCCATGGGCGGCTACGTCGCTGGCTTCCTTGGCCAGAGCGCCGACAACGACATCGTATGGAAGGACGTCTACGTAGAGAAGGCCGGCTATCGCAGGGTGACCTTCGTGTACTACAGCGGCGAACAGCGCGACATGGACCTCGAAGTCAACGGCAAGCACATAACCACGCTTGCCACGCACTCCCGCAACTGGTCCAAGCCAGGCAAGATCACCGTCAGCGTGCCTCTTCAGAAAGGTTCCAATACGGTCCGCCTCTACAATGCCAAGGCTTGGATGCCCGACATCGATTGCATGATAGTCTCCAAATTGTAGCATCATAGGCCTACCCCAAATGGGGCTATGGCTTAGATGCTTGACCTGCAAGGTTCTCGGCTATAAATTCATTAATACAAGAAGCCACGGGCAAAACCTTCTCTCTTAAAGGTTTTGCCTGTGGCTTTTATCGTACAATGTAATAATAAAAAGCGTTAATATCTTTCATATTGTCAGAAAAATATCTACCTTTGCGCCCAAATTGTAAGCAATTAAGCACTGACGTATGAAAAGATTATTGTTTTTGGCTTTAGTCATGGCTCTGGGCCCTTCAGCTCTGTTGGCCGATGACTACACGTATCCGTATCTCATTATCACGGATGCCGCAGGGGCTCAGACGACGTTGAGCGTCGCTTCCCTTGAGATAACTTTTGCTGACGGGCAGCTCGTGGCCACCAACGGCGACGGCACGACGACGCTCGCGCTTGCCGACCTGGCCTCGATGGCCTTCTCCGCAACGGGCGAATTGACGCCGGTAACGCCTGTTAAGGTAGAGAGCGGTCTGGCTTTCGACAGCGACGTCACCGAGTACACAGCCACGCTGGGCGAGGACTTCAGCGGTCCTACGCTCGACAATCCCAATGGTCTGGAAGTCACATGGACGAGCAGCGACGAGAGCGTGGCCACCGTCGATGCCGACGGCAACGTGACGCTCGTGGGTGCCGGCACGGCAACTATCACCGTCTCGTTCGCCGGCAACGATGAGTACGAGGCTGGCGAAGCATCGTATACCATCACCGTTGGCGAGTACGACGCCGTACGCAGTCTGGCTGTCGGCGGCAGCGTGAAGGTGTTCACTGCCTCGGGCATCTTCGTCGGACAGTTCGAATCTCTGGCCAAGGCCCAAGCCGTCCTTCGGAAGGGTCTCTACGTAGTAAGCTCCGGCAGCAAGACCATCAAACTTAACATCCGATAGCCATGAAAAAGTACATCCTTTCTTTAGCCCTGCTCGCAGCAAGCGCAGCAGCGGCCGTGGCTCAGACGCTGAACGTCGTCGTGGGCGACGTCATCTATCAGTTCCCCGCAGCCGATGCCGGCACTATGCCTTACACCGACGGCACGAGCCTTACGATAGAGAATAAGACATTCGCTATCAGCGATATCACTCGTATGTACGTTGATGCCACGACGGTTGATCCCGCCACCGTCAGCGTCGTCTATAGCGGCACGACAGCTAAGGTCTACGTGGCTGGCGACATCGCGCATCTGGTGACGCCGGCCGTCAGCGGAGCACACGTCAGCATAGCCCAAAGCACCGACGTGGCCGAGGAAATCACCTACAGCCTCGAGGGTTCGTCCACCGACGGCGAGTTCTACACTACTGGCTCGTACAAGGCCACCGTAGAGCTGCGCGGCCTAACGCTCGTGAACGCCACGCCTGTCTACTCCGGAGCCGCCGTCTGCATAATGAACGGCAAGCGCATCGACCTCAGCGTGAAGAGCGGCACCGTGAACGAACTCACCGACTGCGCATCGCCATCGACCGACCTCGAACAGAAGTCGGCCCTCTACTGCAAAGGCCACCTCGAGCTGAAGGGCAAGGGCACGCTGACCGTCAATGGTAAGTATGCCCACGGCATCAAGAGCGCTGAATATATGACAATGAAGAACGCCGACATCACCGTGGCTGCGGCCGTGAAGGACGGCATCTCGTGCGACGAGTACTTCCTCATGGAGAGCGGCACCCTCACAATCAAGGGCGTGGGCGACGACGGCATACAGTGCGACCTCGACGGCACCACCAACACGGGCGAGACCACCGACCACGAGGATGAGGACAGCGGCAACATCTACATCAACGGCGGCACGCTTAACATCACCACGACGGCAGCCGGCGGCAAGGCCATCAAGGCCGATTCAACACTCGTCGTCAACGATGGGACACTGACGCTCACGTGCAGCGGAGCCGTTGACACCAGCGACAGCAGCGACCCCTCGTATGTGACAGCGCTCAGCGGCGGTAAGGTCATCGTCAACGGCGGCACGATTAATGCTACGATTAAAGGGTCGGCCGGCCGCGGCATCAAGGCCTACGACGTAGTGACCAACGGCGGCACCCTCACCATCAACAACAGCGCCGCCATAGCCACCGTAAGCAGCGACTATAAAGGCGCCAAGGGCATCAAGGGCCTTAATATAGCCCTCAACGCCGGCACCATAACCATCAATATGACGGCAGCCGGAGGCAAAGGCATCAAGGCTGGCGACGGCACCCAGAGCTCCAGTGGCGGCGGAGGCGGCGGAGGCTGGGGTGGTTGGGGCGGCCATGGAGGCGGTCCCGGCGGCGGAGGCGGTATGGGCGGCGGCAGCACGTGGACCAACATCACGGGCTCTTACACCCAAGGCCTCAGCGACGGCACCGGTCCCACGCTGACCATCACTACCAGCTCTTCCTACAACAGCAATTCCTCAAACAAAGGCATCAAAGCCATCTGCGCCGCAACGCTCTATGGCGGCACCACGGAGATAACCACCAGCGCCAATGGCGCCGAGGGTCTGGAGTCGAAGTCGAGCATCACTGTGGCTGGCGGCAAGCATTATTTCAAATGCTACGACGACTGCCTCAATTCTGCCGGAAAGATTCTCTTCAGCGGAGGAGTCACCGTGGCCTACAGCACGGGCAACGACGTCATCGACAGCAATCTCGGCTCCTCGGGAGCCATCACCATCGGCAACGGCGCCGTGCTGGCCTATATGACCAAGGGCGACCCCGATGAGGCTTTCGACTGCGACAACAACAATTATATCCAGATTACAGGCACGGGCTACGCCATCGGTCTGGGCGGTCAGCAGAGCAGCAGCTCGGGCACCATCTCGGGCGCCGCGCAGGGCTACAGCTTCCCCGGATCGGCCAGTGTGAAGGCTAATGTCTACAACACGCTTGCCGACGCCTCGGGCAACAATCTCGTGACGTTCCAGCTGCCGGTGGCCATCAGCAGCCGTTGCACCTTTATCACCGCAAAGGGCATGAAGTCGGGCTCGAAGTACACGCTCAAGTCGTCCTCCACAGAGCCCACCGATGCCACCACAGCCTGGCACGGACTCTATCTGGGCAGCTCGCACGTAGGCACCACCACAGTCCTCAGCTCCATCACGGCAAAATGATATAAAAAATGCGACCGGTCGTGTGAGGCAATTCGACCGGTCGCATAAGCAAATCCAACCGGTTGCATCATCGTGTGCAACCGGTTGGATTTTCGTATATAATCAGTAGGACAAGACTTTTAGTATTTTCTCTCGAATTCAAACGAGTCGCCGTTGTTGATCAGGCCCCACGTCGATTTCGTGAAGACGAGCCTGGCGGCGTCGCCGATCAGCGAGATTGTGCCTTCGATAGGCTGGCCGGAAGCGTCGGTGGCACTGAAGTGCAGGCCGTCGTCGGCCAGCGAGCCCACGCCGTCGTCGAGCAGTGTGAGGCGTGTGAGGCTTACGACGACGTCGTAGCGCCCATCCTCGCGCGGCAAAATCTCAAGCTCGCTCGAATCGTAGTCGCTGACGAACCGTCCGGCGAAGGGGTCGGCGACGTAGCGCTTCAGTTCTTCTATGGTGAACGAGCAGTCGTCGGCAGCCACTACGCGCGCCGTCAGCGTCGGCAGGTCGTCGTAGGCGAGGGCCGGTCCGTTCACGAATCGCAGCCCTGGCGTGATGTCGACATAGAGGGCGTTGCCGATGAAATGGTAGCCTATCTGCTCGCCTATCCACACGGCTTCCTCGTCGATGGCGCCCATGTCGTCGATTGTGTTTGTGGCGGTGTCCAGGCGTTCGCTGTCGGCATAGAGCGTCACGAGGTCGCCGTCAACGGTGAATCCCAGGCGCTGTGCCAATGCCTGCTGAATATCATACGGATTTATCGTGCAGGCCACCTCGGCCTTGCCTTCGGCGTCGAAGCGCAGGCGATAGGGGCGCTCCACCTGAGTGCCCGTGCCCTCGATGTCGCCTCCTATAATCCAGAGATTGCCCGTCGAGGCGTCAAAGCGCGCCGAGGGTTGACGGCCGTGGCGGATATCGGGTAGGGGAGTGGCTACGCCTTCTTTCACAACGAGCACTCCGAAGCCGTCTGCCGGGACATCCTCGGCGCATTGCATAAGGCCCCAGACATAGACATCGTTGCGCGCGTCGCTGAGAATCAGCTCGTAGCGCTCGTCGGGCGTGGCGGCGCTCAGCACATTGCGCACGGCCGCGGGCGCTTCGTCCAAGGCTACGGGGCCGTCGAGAATGGCTCCTATGGGCTGAGGATTCACAGCACTAGGCGTGCACGAGAGTAAAGCGAAGCTGCAAGAGACGGCAGCTGCCAGCATACGGAAGAAATGTTTGTTCATAATCGATAGTTAGATTGTTTTCGAGGGCAAAGGTAATAAAAGATTAGCTAATCTTTCAATATTTCTTGAAAAAAACTCTAATCCCTTGTCCCTAATCCCTAATCTTTTATTACCTTTGTGCCGAAAACGTGTAAATCTTACACTCGAATGAATCACATTTACCAATTCCTGCGCGAGATAGCCGAGCACAACGACCGCGAGTGGTTCCATGCCCACCAGCCAGAGTACAAGGCTGCGCGGGCGTCGTTCGAGGCCTATGTCCAGGAGATGATCATGCGCATAGCCTCGTTTGATGGCTCTGTGGCCTACCAGACGCCCAAGACGTGCACCTACCGCTTCGCCCGCGACACCCGCTTCTCGCAGGACAAGTCGCCCTACAAGCGCCATTTCGGAGCCTTCGTCTGCTCGCATGGCCGCAAGAGCTACCGTGGCGGCTACTACCTCCACCTCGAGCCCGGCAACTCGTTGATAGCCGGAGGGTCGTGGTGCCCGCCGGCTCCGCTGCTCAAGCGCATCCGCGAGACTATCATCGACGATATCGACCGCTTCCGCTCCATTGTCGAGGAACCGTCGTTCAAGCAGCTGTTCCCCGTCGTAGGCGAAGACTTAGTGAAGACCATGCCCAAGGGCTTTCCCAAGGATTTCCCCTTCCCCGAGTACATCCGCCCGCGCCTCTACACCGTCTGGCATCCCATCCCTGACACCTTCGTCGGCGAGCCCGACAGCCAGGACCGCCTCGAGCAGATGTTCCGCACCATGGCGCCCCTCAATCAGTTCCTCAACGAGGTCTTCGACGACTTCGAATGACGGCCGTCTCTCATCATTTACCTTTAACAACGAATTATCCGAATTAAACGAATAATCAGGCTCTTGTCTCTTTAACAACGAATTATCCGAATTAAACGAATGACCAGGCTCTTGTCTCTTTAACAGCGAATTATCCGAATTAAACGAATGACCGGGCTCTTGCTTTTTTAACAACGAATTATCCGAATTAAACGAAATATCCGAATTATTTTTGAATAATGAAACAGTTCCCGTTCCGTTCCGTCTTTTTCGTTGCGATTCTATCGCAACTCCTCCTCCTCCCCCTCTCCCTTGAAGCCTCGCCAATTGACGTGCGCTGGGCTCTCTCCGACAAAGCTAACCTCGCCGCCGCCACCCAGACAGCCGGCAGCGAGGCCTTGCTGACGCCGCGTTTTGCCCTTGGGGCCAACCTCGCAGCCACGGCCACCATGGCTTCCAGCGGAGCAGCCTCTGGCTACACCGCCGTAACCTACGATCCCCCCTTCGTACAACTGACTCCCTCAACGCGCGTCACCGCCAAGACCTCCGGCCACAGCCTCACCTTCACCGTCACGCCCGCTGCCGGCCACACGTTCAAGCCCACCACCATCGAGTTCGATGCCGTCAAGTGCGGCACCGACGGCGGCAACTTCGACGTCTACGTCAAGAACGGCACCGCAGCCGAAACGGCATTGGCCACCGCCGTGGCGCCCTTGCGCAACAAAGTGGACAACGGCAACCCCAACGCCTGCAGCCACCACATGCTGCAGCTCTCCGACGTGCTCGTTCAGGGCAGCAAAGCCTTCCAGGTAATCCTCTACGTCTATAATTTCAACGGGCAGGACAACGAGAACCCCAAGTCGATTGCCTTCCGCAACGTCACCGTCAGCGGCGAGGCCGACGAGCCTATCTACGACGCCTCGCACTATTTCACGGCCGCCTCGTGCTCGGCTGGCGACCTGCTCAGCGCCATCGCTCAGCTGAAGAATGGCGAGACCGTGGCCTGGCTTACGAAGCTCTATGGCGACCCCACGGATTTCAGTGTCACGGCCGCCGATGGCTTCACCGCAACGGTTACATATAATAATAAGGTAGCCACGCTGACGGCGCTGAAGGAGGGCAAGGCCGTATTCTCCGTGTCGTTGCGCTTCGTCGTAAGCTATATTCAGCCGCGCGGCGAGGCCAAGCCCTTGAGCCGAGGCCTTATGGCCGTGAAGACCGGCAGCGGCGTCCTTGTGAGCTGGCGCCTGCGTGCCACCGACGATCTTGCCGACCTCCGCTTCCGCCTCTATCGTGGCCAGACGCTTATCACCAAGACCCCCGTCTGCGGCAAGACCAACTACCTCGACGCCAGCGGCTCCGTCTCGAGTGTCTACACTCTCGAGGTGGTAGATTCGCAAGGCCGCGTCATCGACCGCCAGGAGGGCGTCAAGCCCTGGGCTAATCAGCTGAAGTATATCACTCTGCAGGGCGGCGCTCCCACCGACCCGACGTCGGCCGGCGCCACCTACACGCCCAACGATGCCTCGTTCTGCGATATGGACGGCGACGGCGAGTACGACATCGTGCTCAAGTGGGCACCCTCCAACGAGAAGGACGCCGCCGGCAGCGGCACCACCTCGCCCGCGTTCTATGCCTGCTACAAGATGGACGGCACGCGCCTGTGGATGCTCCACACCGGTGCCAATATGTTCAATTCGGCTCACACCACGCCCTTCATCGCCTGGGACCTCGACGGCGACGGCTACGGTGAGTTCATGGTCAAGACAGCCCCCGGCGCCATCGACGGCGAGGGCAACTACGTGCTGCTCGGCAACGACGACCCCGCCGAGAACCTCAAGAGTGGGCGTGGCAAGCAGGACCATGGCTCGGAGTACATCACCGTGTTCGACGGTATGACAGGCGCCGAGCTACAGACCATACCCTACCACACCGCCTATGCCGACGAGTCCACCTCCTTCTGGGGCGACAGCAACCAGAACCGCTCCGAGCGCTACCTCGCCGCCATAGCCTGGCTCGACGGCGACGACGCCAAACCCTCGGCCATCTTCGCCCGCGGCTACTACTACGGCTGCAAAATCGGCGCCTACGACTGGGACGGCTCCAACCTCACCCTCCGCTGGCTCCACCGCGGCGAGAGCGCCACTAAGGGCACCGTGCGCTATGCCGACGGCAAGGTGAAGAACCTCACCCAGACCGTCTATGCCGAAGGCTGCCACTGGATCTGCGTCGGCGACGTCACCGGCGACGGCCGTCAGGAGATTCACTACGGCTCCGGCGCCCTCAAGCCCGACGGCACCACGCTCTACCGCACCGGCCTCGGCCACGGCGATGCCATGCACCTGAGCGACTTCGTGCCCTCGCGGCCCGGACAGGAGCTCTTCATGGTCCACGAGGAGAAGCCCTACGGCATGGACCTCCGCGACGCTGCCACGGGCGAGCTGCTGCTGCACAAGACTGCCGGCGGCGACACGGGCCGAGGCATCATGGCTCACTTCAACCCTGAGGCGGAGAACGCCTACTGGCAGTTCAGCGCCGACGCCGGCCTCTATGACACCGATGGTAAGACCATAGCCACCAACGTCAGCCACGGCGGCGGTGCCGGCCTGAGCTTCCGCATCTACTGGAACGACGACCTTGCCGACGACTTCTACGGCAAGAACGTCCTGGAGGCTTGGAACGCGTCATCCAACAGCTTTGGCCGCCTGCAGATCAATGGCGACAACTACGTCGTGGGCAACTACAACAACTCCTCCAAGCAGAACCCCTGCGTCAGCGGCGACCTCCTCGGCGACTGGCGCGAGGAGATAGTCACCTGGGACCAGTCGGGCGCCGACTACCGCCTCGTCATCAACGCCACCGACTACCCCACCGACTACGGCGTGCCACACCTGATGGACGACGCCTCCTACCGCGCACAGCTCATCGCGCAGAACGTCGTCTATAACCAGCCGCCGCACCTCAGCTACGACCTGCGCACGCGCTACACCATCGAGCGCACCGTGCCCGAGGGCGGCTGGGATGCTCTCTACGTCTCCTATCCCGTGACGGTGCCCGCCGGCATCACGGCCTACAACCTCACTGGCGTCAACGCCGTGGCCGACACCGTTCGCATCACCCGCATGGCCGCCGGAGCCGTCATCCCCGCCGGCGCGGCTGTGCTCTACCGCGGTGCTGAAGGCGCGCAGGTGAAGTTTGTGCCTACGACCCGCTCGGCCGCCAACGTCAACAAAACCTACCTCAAGGGCTGCGCTGCCGACAGCGTTGTCGTCTCCGACCTTGAGGCCGACGAGTGCGTCTATGCCCTGCGCTACGATCCGGAGACGGGCAGCACAGCCTTCGTGCGCATCACGGAGCCCACCCGCATGCCCGCCGGCACGCCCTGGCTCCGCATCAAAGGCACCTCCACCACGCCATCGCTGCCGCAGTACTACGTCACCAAGGAAAGCATCCCCACCGCCATCCGCGACCTCGAAATGGAAAATGGAGAATCCGTAAATGGTAAATCCTTAAATAGTAAATTGTATGACCTCGGCGGACGTCCCGTCGTCGATGCTGAGAGGCATGAAGGCCACATCTACGTCGGTGGCGGCAAGAAATATATAGCAAAATAAGTCAAACATACTTTATAAACTCACACAAACAACTATGAATTTAAGACACTCTCTCCTTGTCGTGTGTGCTGCGATATCATCGCAGCTCACCCCCCTCCGCGCTGCCGAGGCCGTCATCAATGTCAACGCCAAGAAGCCCGGCGCCGTGATCCAACCTACGCAGTGGGGCATCTTCTTCGAAGACATCAATTTCGCTGCCGACGGAGGCCTCTACGGCGAGCTCCTGAAGAACCGCTCCTTCGAGTTCACGCCCGACCACCTCATGGGCTGGCACTCCTTCGGAAAGGTTGAAGTGCGCAACGACGGTCCCTTCGACAAGAACCCCCACTACGTGCGCCTCACCACGCCCGGCCACCGCGACCTCTGGACGGGCCTGCAGAACGAAGGCTTCTTCGGCATAGGCCTCGAGAAGGGCGCCGAATACCGCTTCTCGGTCTGGGCCCGCGTGCCCGACGGCAAGGCCCAGTACCTCTGGATTCAGTTCGTGGACCAGAACACGATGGACGAGCACCAGGAGTTCACCAACACCGACCTCAAGGTAGATTCTCGTGACTGGAAGAAGTATACCGTCGTCATCAAGAGTCCGCGCACCATCGAGCGCGCCGAGCTGCGCCTCTTCCTCTGCGACGAGCGCCGCCGCTCAGGTTCCGGCGTGATGGACGTGGAGCACATCTCGCTCTTCCCCGTCGACACCTACCGCGGCCATGAGAACGGCATGCGCAAGGATGTAGCACAGGCCCTCGAGGACCTCCATCCCGGCGTCTTCCGCTTCCCCGGCGGCTGCATCGTCGAAGGCACCACGCTCGAGCTGCGCTACCAGTGGAAGAACACCGTAGGGCCCGTCGAGAACCGCCCCATCAACAAGAACCGTTGGGAGAACACCTTCACCTACCGCTACTATCCCGACTATTTCCAGAGCTACGGTCTCGGCTTCTTCGAGTACTTCCAGCTCGCTGAGGAGATCGGTGCCGAGCCACTGCCCGTGCTGAACGTAGGCATGGCATGCCAGTTCCAGAACGGCGACGACGCCCACGCCCCCGCCACGAAGGAAGGCCTGCAGCAGTTCATCGACGACTGCATCGACCTCATCGACTTCGCCAACGGCGACCCCGCCACGAACGAGTGGGCCAAGCTGCGCGCCGACATGGGTCACCCCGCACCCTTCAACCTCAAGTTCCTCGCCATCGGCAACGAGCAGTGGGAGCAGCCCTACTTCGACCGCCTCGCCATCATAGCACCCGAAGTGCGCAAGGTTCACCCCGAAATCAAACTCATTGGCACCAGCGGCCCCAATGCCGAGGACGATCACTTCCGCAACGGCTGGCCCGCCATGGCCAAGCTCAAGGCCGACCTCGTCGACGAGCACTACTACCGCGACGTGAAGTGGTACCAGAACTCCATGAACCGCTACGACGACCGTAAGTTCTACACCAAGGACGGTCCGCGCGTCTTCGCCGGCGAATGGGCATGCCACGACCGCGGCAAGAAGTACAACCACGCTGGAGCCAGCATCTACGAGGCAGCCTTCATGACCAACATCGAGCGCAATGCCGACCTCGTGCACATGGCCACCTACGCACCCCTCTTCGCACATGTCGACGGCTGGCAGTGGCGCCCCGACCTCATCTGGTACGACAACCTCACCACCGCCCGCACCGCCTCCTACTACGTCCAGCAGCTCTACATGCTCAACCGTGGCACCAACGTGCTGCCCACCACCGTAGCGCTCGACGGCGGCAAGCCTTCGGTCAACCCCGTGGCCAAGGGCGAGGACGGCCTCTTTGCCTCCGCCGTCGTCGACAGCCAGAAGAAGGAAGTGATCGTGAAGGTCATCAACACCAAGCCTGAGGCCGTAGCCACCACAATCAACATCGCGGGCCTCAAGTCCAAGAACCTGCCCGCTACGGCCGACGTCATCAGCCTCGACTGCTCCAACTACGATGCCGAGAACATGCCCTCGAAGCCCGAGGTCGTAAGCCCGGCACAGTCGCAGGCCCCCGTCGCAGCTTCCAAGGCCGCTGCAGCCATCACTGCCACCATCCCCGCCAAAACCTTCCAGGTATACAAGGTGAAGATATAGTCACCGTCTTGCTGACGCCGCCAGTCAATTCGTTGGTTTTCGACAAGGGTGCAAGTTCTGCGCCCTTGTTTTTTTATGTCGGCTGAAATCAGCCATGTGTTCACCTTAGTTCACGAGTCCCCTCATCTCTGAACTACGCTGCAAAGGTACAACATTTCCCCGACTTATGCAATAGGTTTTGAAAAAAGTGGGGTCGGCGCAAGGGCACTTTTTTGTCATTCTGACTGCAAGGCTTTAATAATCAAGTGGTTGCGCGTGCACAGCGGCAGGGGCTTACTGCTCATTGTGTCCCACCGTCCCACCGTCCCATCGTCCCATTAAGCCCTTTCCATATTCGACAGGGTGATGAGAGGTTACAGATTATAAGTATTATT
>JAFRNY010000035.1 GCA_017429945.1 Bacteroidaceae bacterium | reverse complement strand
CCAACTGCGAGGATGCCGACAAGACCAAGGAAATCGCTCCGAAGCTGCGCGAACTCATCCGTGCCGCTGCTGCTGCCGGTTGCCCCGTCAACAAGGAGCTGCAGACACTCGACCACTATCTGGTGAAGCGCTCGCAGTGGATCATCGGTGGCGACGGTGCCTCCTACGATATCGGCTACGGCGGTCTCGACCACGTCATCGCTACGGGCGAGGATGTCAACATCCTGGTGCTCGACACCGAGGTGTACTCCAACACCGGCGGTCAGGCTTCGAAGGCTACGCCTCTGGGCGCCATCGCTCAGTTCGCTGCCCAAGGCAAGCGCATCCGCAAGAAGGACCTCGGCATGATTGCCACCACCTACGGCTACGTCTATGTCGCTCAGATCGCCATGGGCGCTGACCACGCTCAGACCCTCAAGGCCATCCGCGAGGCTGAGGCTTGGCACGGACCCTCTGTCGTCATCGCCTACGCTCCCTGTATCAACCACGGCCTGAAGGCCAAGGGCGGTATGGGCAAGAGCCAGGCCGAGGAGGCCAAGGCTGTAGAGTGCGGCTACTGGCACCTCTGGCGCTTCAACCCCGCCCTCATCGAAGAAGGCAAGAACCCGTTCTCGCTCGACTCCAAGGAGCCCAACTGGGACAAGTTCCACGACTTCCTCATGGGCGAGGTGCGCTACCTCAGCGTCAAGAAGGCTTATCCCAACGAGGCCGAAGAACTCTTCGCCGAGGCTCAGCGCATGGCACAGCTCCGCTACAAGAGCTATGTCCGCAAGACTCAGGAGGACTGGTCGGCTGAATAAGCTAACGACACACATATAATACTATAATAAGAGGAGCACTCGCGAGTGCTCCTCTTTTTGTTTGTCTGCAACGTCATCGACCACTCATCATGCACTTCTATTTGCCCAACATTTTCTGCGTCAAGGCATTTAGGTCAGACTTATTTGAGGGCTGATTATGTTAATCTTCCAAAAATCGGCTTATTATTGCCAGCTATTTCATATCTTTGCAGACACAATCACTTTAACTTACATATTTTTACGACTATGAGTACAGGAAATGTCAGACCCGAGACGATGGAGCGCATCACGACTCCCGCTTTGGCACAGAAATTCATCGAGGAACAGATTAAAGAACTGCGCGCCCAGATTGGCGACCGCAAGGTGCTGCTGGCACTCTCGGGCGGCGTGGATTCATCCGTTGTGGCAGCCCTGCTGATCAAGGCTGTCGGCAAACAGCTGGTGTCGGTGCACGTCAACCACGGCCTGCTGCGCAAGGGCGAGCCCGAACAGGTGGTGCGCGTCTTCCGCGACGAAATGGATGCCAACCTCGTTTATGTGGATGCAACCGACCGTTTCCTCGACAAGCTGGCCGGCGTTGCCGACCCCGAGCAGAAGCGCAAAATCATCGGCGCCGAGTTTATCCGCGTGTTTGAGGAGGAAGCTCGCAAGCTCGAAGGCATCAGTTTCCTGGCTCAGGGCACCATCTACCCCGACATCGTGGAGTCTGGTCCCGTGAAGTCGCACCACAACGTAGGCGGCCTGCCCGAGGATATGCAGTTTGAGTTGGTAGAGCCCATCAAGCTGTTGTTCAAGGACGAGGTGCGCGTCGTAGGCAAGGAACTCGGTCTGCCCGACAATATGGTATTCCGCCAGCCCTTCCCCGGCCCGGGCCTCGGCGTGCGCTGCACAGGTGCCATCACGCGCGACCGCTTGGAAGCCCTGCGCGAGAGCGACGCCATCCTGCGCGAGGAGTTCGCCAAGAATGGCCTCGAAGGCAAGGTGTGGCAGTACTTCACCGTAGTGCCCGACTTCAAATCGACGGGCGTGAAGGATAACAAGCGCAGCTGGGACTGGCCGGTAATCATTCGTGCGGTGAACACGCGCGACGCCATGACGGCCACTATCGAGGAAATCCCCTACCCGCTGCTCCACCATATCACCCAGCGCATCGTCACCGAGGTGCCAGGCGTGAACCGCGTGCTGTACGACCTCACGCCGAAACCCACAGGCACGATTGAATGGGAGTAGCCTGAAAGTCTCGACAGAAACATGAAGAAAGCGAGAAAATATAATATGTCGTTTGCCCGCCGACTCACGCGATGGGTAATGCTCGTGCTGTTCATCATGATGAGCGCCTTAGGCTACCTCATCTATCAGATGACGAAGTCTGTCGTCGTTGAAGTCAGCGGCGGCACCTTCCACAGCAATATGAACGTGTCGGCAATGACCATCAACAAAGAGATGACCGATGTCAGCAAGACTGTGCGGGCCAACGTCTACGCCGTGGAACAGAGCCTCGGACAGCCCGACCAGCTCGAGGGCATTATGCGCCGCATCTTGGACCAGAGCCCGCGCGTGCGCAGCTGTGGCATCAGCTTTATCGAAGGCTACTACCCGCAGAAAGGCCGTGCCTTCTGCCCCTACGTCAGCCGCGACAGCGTGCAAACCGACAGCATCCCCGCCGTAGGACATAGAGACGACTATCTCAAGGCCGAGTGGTTCACAGAAGCCCTCGAGGCAGACTCGGCCTACTGGTCGGAGCCTTTCTTCGACGGCCGCTACGCCCGCACGCCCCTTGTGGCCTATATGGTGCCTATCCACGACAAGCAAGGCCGCGTAGTAGCCATCCTCGGCGCCGACCTCTCGCTCGGCTTCATGACAGAGCTGCTGAAGAAGCTCAACAACATGTTCGGGCACGACTCGTGGGCTATTGCCTTCACGATTGATGGGGTGTTTAACAGCCACGTCATCACGCGCGACGGCACCTACATCACCCACCCCGAGCACCAGCGCATTCTCAAAGCCAAATTATACCCCCATATCAAAGACGCCGACGAGGAGGGCGTTGCCAAAAGGGTGATAGAAAATCTCAAGGAGGGCAAGAGGAGCATCGACGAGACCGACAAAGTGCTGCTCGTCAATCGCATAAAGTCCTACCTCTTCTACATCCCCATCAGCGACACCGACTGGAGCATGGCCGTCACCGTGCCCGTAATCTCCATAGATTTCTTTGGCATTGCCGTTGGAGCTGCCATGCTGCTGATTATCATCGGCATGCTCATGGTGACGTTCTTCGTCTGCCGCTTGGCCATCCGCCGTGCCGCAGCGCCGCTGAAGCAGCTGGCAGCCACGGCCGACGAGGTGGCCAGCGGACAGTTCGACACACCACTCCCCGCCATCGACAGTCGCGACGAGATCCACCTGCTGCGCGACTCATTCGAGAACATGCAGCACTCGCTCACCGACTATGTCGAGGAACTCAAGAGCGCCACGGCATCTAAGGCCTCGATAGAGCGCGAGCTCAATATCGCGCACAACATACAGATGGCGATGTTGCCGAAGACCTATCCCGCCTTCCCCGACCGCCACGATATCGATGCCTATGGCCTCGTCATGCCGGCCAAAGCCGTGGGCGGCGACCTCTACGACTTCTTCATCCGCGACGATCAACTGATATTCTGCATCGGCGACGTATCGGGCAAAGGAGTGCCGGCATCGTTGGTCATGGCCGTGACGCGCTCGCTCTTCCGCAATATCGGAGCCTACACAAAAGAGCCCGAACAGATACTGATAGCCCTCAACGAGGCGCTCAGCAGCGGCAACGACACCGGCATGTTTGCCACGCTCTTCGTGGGAGTCCTCAACCTCGCCACAGGCATGCTCAACTACTCCAACGCCGGCCACAACCCGCCCCTCGTCCTCTCTGCCGACAATGTCGACAGCCTAGCTTGCGATGCCAACATACCCGTAGGCGTGATGGAAGGGTGGCAGTACAGCCGTCAGGAGCGGCAACTCAATGTCCATGACACAGTATTCCTATACACCGACGGCCTGAGCGAAGCCGAGGACAGCGACCACCGCCTCTTCGGCATCGAGCGCGTGCAGCAGGTGGCAAGAGTCTCTGCAATACAACCGCTGCGCATCATCGAGGCCATGGTCTCCTCCGTGAAGCTCTTCATCGGCGATGCCGAGCAAAGCGACGACCTAACGATGTTCGCAATCCAGTACACGCCGACAAGTGAATAACAGCCGGGCACTCTAACGACCTAACACTTCAGCAATGCAATGGTAGAAAACGATCTGTCTATATACTTATTCGCCGTCTTCTTGATATTGGTGATAATATCACTCTCGACAGGCATTCCCGTGTACGGATTCATACGCAAACGCTGGAAAGGTGCTTGCCTGGGTTGTCTGCTCCAGCCTGTAATATGCTTCGCCCTGAGTATGCTCATCCTCTGCACCACATCTTTTTTTCATGTAAGAAAAATCCAGAAACAGCACGATGCAGCGATGATAACACTAAGGGATACGGTCTTCAACAACACCGACTCGCTCGAGCACACACCCACCTGGTACGTCAAGAGCGACGATGAATGCCTCTTCGAGGACCATCTTGCCAACGGAAAAGAGGATTTCGGCGATGTGTTATCGAAGATGAAGTACCTCGACGTCATCCAGATGGACTCCACGAGCATCTGCGTAGACGATCGCGTAGTCGTCCGCTTCGACCTTAAAGCGCGCCACGCCTCAGCCACCGACTACGGCGAACCCATGGAAGTGGTCACCACCGACTGGGATAAGATCCTCGATTACTTCAATCGCCAGCAATAGCGTCCTAAGGCCGACAGACATCACCAACCAGACATTAAGCCCATCTCATCGAATCGATGAAATGGGCTTTTTTTGAAAAAATAATGGTTAATTAGCCGTTCTAACCAGATTTTCTTTGCACAACAAATGCTTTTTTGTACCTTTGCCGCCGTTTTAATACGCGTGTGCGCGTAGACAATTAAATATGTTAGTCGAACAACAACGGAACAACGATAATAACGATAATAACGAAACGAAAATAAACAATACAACGAACATGAAGCAAACTTTACTCTCACTCGCAATCGCTCTCGCCGCATTCTTGGGTTTTAATGTAGAGGCTGGAGCACAGACTACGAAGACGTATTCAGACTATCTGACCGTGACAGTCGACGGTTCTACCTCCGAACCCATCTTAGCCAATATAGACGTCAGAGTAGCAGACAATGTCATGACCTTTGCCCTGAAGAACTTCTGCCTAGTTTCTGGCGAAGACAAGTTGGGAGTAGGCAATATCGCATTAGACAACATAGCCCTCTCTGAGACAGAATTAGAGGGCGTTTATTCTTTCTCCGTAACACGCGACATAACTATTACGGAAGGCGATATGGAAGGCGTTGAAGTGTGGGCAGGCCCCAGCCTTGGCGAAATCCCTATCGTGCTAAACGGCGTCATCTGCAACGAGAAGCTTTATGTAACCATTGACATCAACTTTGCCCTGCTCGGTCAAATCATCAAGGTCGAAGTTGGCAAACCCATCGATGGCTCTACAATGAAGAACAAGGTATACCAAGATTACCTAACGGTTACCGTTGACGGCTCAACAAGCCAGCCTATCCCTGCGAATATTGCAGTCACAGTGGCTGATGACAACAAGATGACGTTCTCGCTCCAAAACTTCTGCCTTATTTCCGGTGAGGACAAGTTGGGCATAGGCAATATCGCACTCGATAACATTGAACTGGTTCCTGCGGAAATCGAAGGCCAATACACTTTCACAGTCGAGCGCGACATTCAGATTACAGAAGGTGACATGGAAGGCGTTGAGGTATGGGCTGGTCCCGCTCTTGGAGATATCCCCATTGTACTGAAAGGTACCATTTGCGACAAAAAACTCTATGTCACCATTGATATCAACCTCGCATTGTTAGGACAAATCATTCATGTAGAAGTAGGTACACCCTTTGACAATACAATTCTCTTCCCAAAGATAATTGCCAAACACACTATCACCTTCGTCATCGACGGCGAGACCATCAGCACTGAGGAGTTAGAGGAAGGTGCCGCCATCAGCGCTCCTGAGCCTGAGGCTCGCGAAGGCTACACTTTCGCATGGGCTGATGCCATCCCCGAGACGATGCCGGCAGAGGATGTCACCATCAACGGCACTTACACGAAGAACACCTACGCCGTAACCTTCATCGTTGACGGCGAGGAGTTTACAAAGTATGAGCTCGAATATGGCTCGGACATCACGGCTCCGCAAATGGAAGAGCGTGAGGGCTACACCTTCGCTTGGACTGACGAGATTCCCGCCACCGTGCCTGCCTCCGACGTTGAGATTAAGGGCGCATACACCCCCAACAAATACACCGTCACCTGGATGCTCAACGGCGAGGTTTACACCGAGATGAGCATTCCTTTCGGCGAAGCAATCCCTGACGTAGAGGTCAAGAGCGACGAGCGTTACACCTTCGCTGGCTGGGAATACGTGCCCGAGACGATGCCTGCTCAAGATGTTATCATCGTCGGTAGCCTCGTAGACGGCATCAACAGCATCAACGGCTCAAGCCTCAAAGGCCAGAACGCCTACAACCTCGCCGGCCAGCGCGTCAACACTAACAATGCTCGCGGCATAGTGATTGTCAACGGCAAGAAGATTCTTAAATAATTATTCAAACACATAACACGATAACGTATGAAAAAGTTTTTTATGTGCTGCGCCATGATGGCTGCTGTAAGTGGTGGGGCGATGGCACAGTATCAGTTGACAAATAATGACTTCGAAGGGAATTGGGAAAAATGTTATCCTTGGGAGTCTGGAGATTACGTTAAGTCAGCGAAAGGAACAACACCTCCAAATTGGTGCGTTTCCAATGTATCTCAAGATGAAAGCATAATGCCAATAGTTGCAGAACAGTGCTCGGGGTTTGAAAGTAGCGGTGGCGTCAAAATTATAAATGTTTCAGCATCTATTGGAGATAATAATTGCCCAGGGTATATAACCCTTGGCACAACATGGGCAACAGCTGAGACTCGCCTAACAAGTGTTCGCAACGCTGATGGCGGCGTCTTTGGTGGAATTTCTTTCACACATCATCCCGATGCTATCCAACTACGTTATCAGAGAAACATAGCGAAAGGGGCTGAGCGTTGCTCTCTGGTAGGATACTTATGGAAGGGTACGTGGACACAAGCAGATGTCCCATCAAATACTGCTGTTGGTGTTTTTGGTTGGGGCACTGCTACCAAGGTTGAAATGACCAATCGCGATCGCAACATCTTAAATATGGAGACTTTAACTGGTGGAACCGTCACTCCATCTGCTGATGCTGAGCTTATCGCAAGTTTAGAGTCATATCAATCGGAAGCTAAAAGCAGCTGGACTACATGGACTGCGGAATTCGACTATAAGACTAATTCCACACCTGAGATGCTCAACATTGTAGTATCTGCTACCGACTATTTCGCCGACCGTAGTGGCATTGTATCTGGCAACTATATCATGATTGACGACGTCAAACTCCTCTACTACTCCGAGCTCGCCTCCGCTACTTTCAACGGCACCCCCCTCACCATCAACGCTGACGGCACTGTGGATGATGTCAATGATTTCTACTCTGAGGAGAAGATTTCATTGACAAGCAATGGTCATGGGGCTACGATTGAGAAGAGCTATGATGAGGAGACGGCTAAGCTGACGGTGACCGTTAAGGGCGAAGATATCAACGAGAACACCGACAACTTCCACACCTACACCATCCAGTTCGCCAAGCCCAAGAAGGGCGACGTAAATGGCGACAAGCAGGTGACGATTGCTGATGTGACGGCACTGGTGAATATCATCCTTGGCAAGGAGGATGAGAATGTCGTGGCTGACGTCAACGACGACGGTGCCGTAACGATCGCAGACGTCACGGCATTAGTGAACATTATCCTCGGCAAATAAAACCAAGAATATCTTATGTCTATAGATTTCTTATACGAGATTTACAAACAGCATCCCGTGGTAAGCACAGACAGTCGTCGGACTCCCGACGGCTGTTTGTTCTTTGCCTTGAAGGGTGAGACTTTCGATGGCAACAAGTTTGCGGCTAAAGCCTTAGAAGGCGGTGCCGCCGTGGCCGTGGTCGACGATGCAAGCGTTGTTCCCGACGGCGACCTCCTGAACTCGTCACAGCCCAATGGCCACTACATCGTTGTGGCCGATGTGCTGGAGACGCTACAGGCTTTGGCCGCACACCACCGCCAACAGTTCCACGGACCGGTGGTACAAGTCACCGGCACCAACGGTAAGACGACCACTAAGGAGCTGCTTGCCGCCGTGCTCTCGCGCCGTTTCAAGGTGCTCTACACCGAAGGCAACCTGAACAACCATATAGGCGTGCCATTGACCCTGCTGCGCCTGCGCCCCGAGGAGCATGAGCTGGCGATCATAGAGACTGGCGCCAACCACCCTGGCGAGATCCGTTTCCTGACAAACATCGTGCGCCCCGACTACGGCCTCGTGACCAACGTCGGCCGCGCCCACCTCGAGGGCTTCGGCTCGTTCGAAGGCGTGAAGCGCACCAAGGGCGAGCTCTACGACTTCCTTGGCCAGGCCCCCGCCGCCCGCATCTTCGCATGCGCCAGCAACCCCGACCTGTGCGGCATGCTTGCCGAGCGCGCCATCGACATCGCTTCAAGCAAATGCATCAGCTACGCCCATGAGGGCGAGGCCACCGCAAGCTCCCTGTGCACAGGTAGCGTAGCAGCCTGCAATCCCACCCTCACCGTAAGCTGGCAACCCGCCGCCTGCGCCGAGCCATCTCCCGCCTGCGCCGAGCCATCCCCAGCCAGCGCCGAGCCATCCTCTGCCTGGGGGTGCGGCTCAGCGTTTCCCGCTGAGCACCTTACCACTCACACCCGCCTCATCGGCGACTACAACCTCGACAACGTGCTGGCAGCCATCTGCGCAGGCCTCCATTTCGGCGTAGCGCCTGCCGACATCAGCGCCGCCCTCGAGGCCTATCAGCCGTCGCTCGGCCGTTCGGAATATCGCCAGACCGAGAGCAACGAACTCATCATAGACGCCTACAACGCCAACCTCACCTCGATGCTCGCCGCGCTGAAGAACTTCGCTGGCATCAGCCATGAACATAAGATGGTGATCCTCGGCGATATGCGCGAGCTGGGCTCCGCGAGCCACGATGCTCACGAGCGCGTGGCGCGTGCAGCGCTGGAGAGCGGCGTGGAGGAAGCGTGGTTCGTAGGGACGGAGTTTGCAGGCGTACTGCCGCAAGCGGCCACACAACCGGTCGCGCAGGCCGATGCGACCGGTCGCATAAGCCCACGCGTGCGGTCGTATGCCGATGTGCAAGCGGTAGCTCAGGCCATTGCTACCGAGAAGCCCGAAGGCCGCCTCATTCTGATCAAAGGTTCCAACAGCACACGCCTGCACCAGCTGCCGGCCATCCTTTAGCACAACGAACCTAATATTCTTTAGCACAACGAATCTGACGAATTATTCGAATTCAAGTGCTGCTGGCTATGGAAGATAAAGCATTCGAATAATCCTTTGCGAAGCACTGCATGAAGATAGTCGTCGACGATAAGATCCCTTACATCCTGCCTGCCCTGCACGAGCTGGCCGATGATGTTGTGGCCAAGCGCGGTGCCGATATCACGGCCGACGACGTGCGCGACGCTCATATATTAATTGTACGCACGCGCACGCGATGCGACCGCCGTCTGCTCGAAGGTTCGTCGGTAGCCCTGATTGTCACTGCCACGATAGGTTACGACCACCTAGACACCGACTACCTGCGCCAGGCCGGCATAGCGTGGACCAACTGCCCCGGCTGCAACGCTACGAGCGTGGCACAGTACGTCGGCAACAGCCTATTGCTGCTGCAGCGCGAGCGCGGCCTGAATCTCCGCGAGGCTACGGTGGGCATCGTTGGCGTAGGGCACGTAGGCACAGCCGTCATGGAGCACCTCAGCGGCCTCGGCGTGAAAAACATCCTGCTGAACGATCCTCCGCGACAGGAGGCTCACGACGCAGCGCCTGCCGGACTGGAATGGAGCTCGCTGCAGCGGCTGGCCGCAGAGGCCGACGTCATCACCTTCCACACGCCACTGACGAGCACGCTGCCCCACCCCACTCATCACCTCGCCGACTCCACGTTCTTCAGATGGCTGCGCCGCAGCCCCATAGTCATAAACGCCGCCCGCGGCGGAGTGGTCGACGAAAGCGCACTGCTGGAAGCTATGGACAGCGGCATAGTCAGCGAGGCCGTCGTCGACACATGGGAAGGCGAGCCACAGGTCAGCCGCCCTCTGCTCGCAAAAGCCTTCATAGCCACACCACACATTGCAGGCTACAGCGCCGACGGCAAAGCCAATGCCACACGCATGACCCTCGCCGCCGTATGCCGCTTCATGGGGCGCACGATGACGTTCGATATCGAACCGCCGGCACTGCCCGCCGACTTAATCCTGAGCCACAACACCGCCGAGAGAGCCCTGCAACTCTACAATCCACAGGCCGACACCGCCCGCCTGCGCGCCAACCCCGACGCATTCGAACGCCTGCGAGCCGACTACCCTCTAAGGCGCGAACAATCATAATATTGCACACTCGGGTATATATGTGTGCACAAATGTGCATTTTTTTGCCTATTTATTTGGTAGTCTGAATAAAAAGTCCGACATTTGCACGCTGAAACAGATAAGCACCCCAGTGCTGTCATTAAACTAGATTATTCACATCAATCATTTTAAACATTACGACTATGTCTGAAATTGAAAGCAAAGTAAAGGATATCATCGTCGACAAGCTTGGCGTTGATGCAGCAGAAGTAAGTGCAGAAAAGAGCTTCACCGGCGACCTCGGTGCAGATTCTCTCGACACCGTAGAGCTCATCATGGAGTTCGAGAAGGAGTTCGGTCTCTCCATCCCCGACGACGAGGCTGAGAAGATCACCACCGTCGGCGACGCTGTAGCTTACATCGAAGCACACCAATAACACGTTAACAGGTTAACGCGTTAACAGGTTGAAAAACTAACAGGTTAACAAATTAACAGATTAACAAGCAGACGAGTTGACAAGTTAACAAGCAGACGAGTTGTGAAGGAAACAACCAACTTGTTAACTTGTCAACTTGTCAACTCGTTAACTATTATATCATTTCTATGGAACTAAAAAGAGTAGTGGTGACAGGCCTCGGCGCTGTGACACCACTTGGCAACTCTGTTGAAGAGACGTGGCAGAACCTGGTGGCCGGCAAGAGCGGCGCAGGCCCTATCACCCACTTCAACGCAGAGAAATTCAAGACACAATTTGCTTGCGAAGTCAAGGACTTCAAGCCCGAAGACTACTATATCGACCGCAAGGAGGCCCGCAAGATGGACCTCTACTGCCAGTTTGCCCTGGCCGCCGCCAATCAGGCTATTGCCGACAGCGGCCTGGAGCAGGAAGGTCTGGACAAGAACCGCGTGGGCGTGGTCTTTGGCGTAGGCATCGGCGGCATCAAGACGTTTGAGGATGAGATTATAGCCTACGGCCGCACAGGCGCAGAGCTCGGCCCGAAGTTCGGTCCGTTCTTCATCCCCAAGATGATTGCCGACATTGCTGCCGGACACATCAGCATACAGCACGGCTTCCACGGCCCCAACTACGTGACCACCTCAGCCTGCGCTTCGAGCACCAGCGCCCTGGCCGACGCTTTCAACCTGATTCGTCTGGGCAAGGCCGACGCCATCGTCAGCGGCGGTGCTGAAGCAGCCATCACCGAGGGCGGCGTAGGCGGTTTCAATGCCATGAAAGCCCTCTCGACGCGCAACGACGAGCCCGAGACAGCCAGCCGCCCCTTCAGCGCATCGCGCGACGGATTTGTCATGGGCGAAGGCGCCGGCTGCCTCATCCTCGAGGAACTGGAGCACGCCAAGGCCCGCGGCGCAAAGATCTATGCCGAGATGGTAGGCGAAGGCATGAGCGCCGACGCTCACCACATCACGGCCTCGCATCCCGAAGGCCTCGGTGCCAAGCTCGTGATGCAGAACGCCCTCGACGATGCCGGCATGCAGCCCGATGAGATCGACTACATCAACGTCCACGGCACATCGACCCACGTGGGCGATATCTCCGAGGCCAAGGCCATCAAGGAGGTCTTTGGCGACCACGCCTACAAGCTGAATATCTCCTCCACCAAGTCGATGACAGGCCACCTGCTCGGCGCCGCCGGTGCCGTAGAGGCCCTTGCCAGCGTGCTGGCTGTGAAGAACGACATCGTTCCGCCGACCATCAACCACGCCGACGACGACCGCGACGAAGAGATCGACTACGACCTGAACTACACCTTCAACGTGGCCCAGAAGCGCACCGTGCGCGCCGCCCTGAGCAACACGTTCGGGTTCGGCGGTCACAACGCTTGTGTCATCTTCAAGAAATTCGAAGGTTAAGCCGTGTTTGTCAACTGCAACCTAATAGACCGCATCAAGCTGCCCTTCCGCAAAGACAGGGAGCTGGTGCGGTCTATTTATTCAATCCTGGGCTTCTACCCCCACCACATCAAGTACTACAAGCAGGCGCTGGCCCACAAGTCCACGGCACGGTCGGGCTCGAAAGGCGCCGGCGAGCACAACGAACGCCTGGAATACTTGGGCGACGCCGTGCTCGAGAGCATCGTCAGCGACATACTTTACCGCCGCTATAGCGACCGTCGCGAAGGCTTCCTCACCAACACCCGCAGCAAACTCGTTCAGCGCGACACGCTTAACAAGCTTGCCACGGAGATTGGGCTCGAGAGACTCGTACGCTCCAACAGCCATTCCGCCAGCCACAACAGCTACATGGGCGGCAACGCTTTCGAGGCACTCGTAGGAGCCATCTACCTCGACCGCGGCTACGACGCCTGCATGCACTTTATGCGCGACCGCATCCTCAAGGCCGTCATCAACATCGACAAGATGGCCGCCAAGGAGGTCAACTTCAAGTCGAAGCTGATAGAGTGGGCACAGAAGAACAAGCTGAAACTGGAATTCCGCATCATCGAAGAGCGGCGCGAGAACAACTCAACGCCCGTCTTCGTCACGCGAACAATAATCGAGGGGCTCGACGGCGAGACAGGCCGCGGCTACTCCAAGAAGGAGAGCCACCAGCAAGCTGCCAAGGCCACACTCGCAGCCCTGAAAACCGATAAAGACTGGGCACGCGCCATCTTCGATGCCAAGGCCCGCCGCACGGCCGAGGAGGAAGAACCCGTGGCGCTCGTGCCCGACACTATCGACGAGAATCAATGAATATCACACGACTCGTACGCCCTATCTTCACTCCACGCATAACGAAGATAGAGAATTATGACACGGCAGCTGAAGAGATTCAGATGAAGGTGCTTCGCACCCTCATAGCGGCCGCCAAGGACACGGAGTGGGGGCGTCAGCATAATTTCAAGAACGTAGAGACCTACGAGCAGTTCGTAGCGGCGTGCCCCGTGAGCGACTACGACGCCCTGAAGGGCTTCATCGACCGTATGCGCCATGGCGAGCGCAACGTGCTGTGGCCTGGGCGCGTAGACTGGTATGCCAAGTCGAGCGGCACCACAAGCGACAAGAGCAAGTTCATTCCCGTCTCGCGACAAGGACTGAAAGACACGCACTATGCCGGAGGCTTCGACAGCGTCTCGCTCTACCTCCACAACACGCCCGAGAGCCGGCTCTTCGACGGCCGTTCGCTGGTGCTGGGCGGCTCACATGCCCCTAACTACAACGTGCGTCATTCACTCGTGGGCGACCTCAGCGCCATACTCATCGAGAATATGAACCCGCTGGTCAACTACGTACGCGTGCCAAGCAAGAAGACAGCCCTGCTCGCCGACTTCGAGCAGAAGCGCGAGCGCATAGCCCGCGAAGCCATGCACCGCGACGTGCGAAGCCTCAGCGGTGTGCCCTCATGGATGCTCTCGGTGCTCGACCACATGCTCGAGATCTCGGGCTGCGAGACCATCGACGAGCTGTGGCCACGCCTCGAGGTGTTCTGGCACGGAGGCGTAGCCTTCACGCCCTATCGCGAGCAATATCGCCGCATAATCCGCTCATCGCGCATGCACTACATGGAGACCTACAACGCCAGCGAAGGCTTCTTCGGCATACAGAGCGACCCTGCCGACAAGGCCCTGCTACTGATGATCGACTACGGTGTCTTCTTCGAGTTCATACCTATGAACGAGCTCGACAAGGAGCAGCCCACGGTGGTGCCGCTCTGGGGCGTCACGCCTGGGCAGAACTACGCCATGGTCATCTCCACATCGAGCGGCCTTTGGCGCTACCTCATCGGCGACACGGTGCGCTTCACACAGACCAACCCTTACAAGTTCATCATCTCTGGCCGCACAAAGTGCTTCATCAATGCCTTCGGCGAGGAACTCATGATGGACAATGCCGAGCAGGGCCTGGCACGCGCCTGCGATGCCACGGGAGCAGAAGTGCTGGAATACACGGCCGCACCCGTATTCATGGATGCCGAAGGCCACTGCCGCCACCAGTGGCTCGTAGAGTTCGCCAAGGAGCCTGCCGACAAGTCCGTCTTTGCCCAGATGCTCGACAAGGCCCTGCAAGACATCAACTCAGACTACGAAGCCAAGCGCTTCAAGAACATCACCCTGCAGCCGCTGGAGCTCATCACCGCCCGTAGCGGCCTCTTCAACGATTGGCTCAAAAGCCGCGGCAAGCTCGGCGGACAGCACAAGGTGCCACGCCTGAGCAACGACCGCAAAATCATCGACGAGCTGCTGGCGATGAATGTGTGAGGCACGGGCGATGCCCGTAGTTGAAAGTTGAAAGTTGTTCACGGCCTACGGCTGTAGCTGAAAGATGAAAGGCCCAACGTTCAATGGTCAACGTTCAATGGTCAATGTTCAATGGTCAATGTTCAATGGTCAATGTTCAATGGTCAATATTCAATGTTCATGAAACTATTGTTCAAACATAACAGAGATGTCTGCCGCAGGCAATCGCCACGCGGCTCGGCCTTCCGTGCCCAGTCTTTATTTCTTCCGTTCTTCCTCTTCACGGCGTTCATCTTCATCTGCGCCTGTGCCAACATCGGCTCGCCCGACGGAGGCCCCTACGACGAACGCCCGCCGCGCGTGCTGGCCAGTTCGCCAAACAACCAGGCCACCGGTGCCGACAAGAAGAAAATCACCATACTCTTCGACGAATACGTCAAGATAGAGAATGCCAGCGAGAAGGTCGTCGTCTCGCCGCCACAAGTTGAGGCACCAAACATACGAGCCGTGGGCAAGACCGTGCGCATCGACCTCTTCGACAGCCTGCAGCCCAACACCACCTACACCGTCGACTTCTCCGACGCCATCGTCGACAACAACGAGGGCAACCCCATGGGCAACTACACCTACTCATTCTCCACGGGCGACGCCATCGACACAATGGAAGTCTCGGGCTACGTACTCAATGCCGAGGACCTCGAACCCATCAAAGGAATACTCGTAGGACTCTATGCCGTCAACGATGACGGCATCGTGCCCGACTCCTTTTTCCGCACAAAATCCTTCGAGCGCGTCAGCCGCACCAATGGCAGCGGACGCTTCGTGATTAAAGGCGTGGCTCGCGACCGCCGCTACAGGGCCTTCGCACTGCAGGACGTCGACGGCAACTTCCAGTTCACACAGAAAAGCGAAGTCGTGGCCTTCGACACCAACTACTTCGAGACATCATGCGGCCCCGACATTCGCCTCGACACCATCTGGGCCGACAGCGTGCACTACGACAGCATCACGCCCGTGCACTACACCCATTTCTACCCCGACAACATCGTGCTGCGAGCCTTCAAAGAGGCTGGGCAGGACCGTCATCTGCTGAAAACACAGCGCGACGTGCCAGAGCAGTTCACAGCATTCTTCACAGCGCCTTCCGACAGTCTCCCGCGCATACAAGGCCTAAACTTCGAGGGCGACGGAGGATTCATTGCCGAGCCATCGGCCCACGGCGACACCGTCACCTACTGGATACCTGACACCACGCTGGCATATCAGGACACACTAACGATGGTCTTCTCATACCTCGACACCGACACACTCCACCAGCTCGTCTGGAAGAGCGACACACTCGACTTCGTACCAAAGACCACGCGCGAGAAGCAGCTCAAGGAACTGGCCAAAAAGAACGAGGAATGGGAGAAAGAGCAGAAGAAGAAACGCAAGAAGGACCCTCTCTTGCCGCCCGAGGAGAACCCCAACCTCATCACGTGGCTCACCATCGAATGCAAGCCCGCAGGCTCGCTCGACCCCAATCAAGTGCCCACGTTCACCTTCTCCGAGCCCATAGCACCCATCGACACCTCGGCCGTACACTTCAAGATTAAAGTAGACTCGCTCTGGGAGGATGCGCCCTTCCGCTTCGAACCCGTCGAGGGCAGTCCACGCCGCTACCAGCTCTTCGCCGAATGGGACCTCGAGCAGCAGTACTCCTTCGAGATCGACAGCGCCGCCGTGCGAGGACTGCTCGGGCACACCAACAAGCCCTTCAAGCAAGATTTCAGAATACCAAAAGAGGACACCTACGGAGCACTCTTCATAGAATGCATCGGTGCCGACTCAACGGCGATAGTACAACTAATGAACAGCAGCGACAAGCCCGTGCGAACAGAACGCGCCAACGCACGCGGACGAGCCGACTTCTTCTATCTTAAGCCCGGCGACTACTACCTACGCTGCTTCATCGACAGCAACGGCGACGGCATCTGGACCACCGGCGACTTCGACAGCGGCACAGCGCCCGAGGAGACATTCTACTTCCCACAGCCACTCACCGTGAAAGCACAGTGGGAAATCGATCAACAGTGGGACATCCGCGGCATCGAAACATATAAGCAGAAGCCTGCCAAGCTCACCAAGCAAAAGGCCGACAAGAAGAAAGACCCACGCCAGCGCAACAAAGAGCGCGAGGCCGCCATGGAGCGCGAATCACGCAAACGCACCCAGAAAGCCTCTAACGCCAAATAGCGAATGACGCCACCCCGCCCCTTGGTCGCGTCAGGCGCTTTCCTTGAATCCCTGCGGCGCCTCCGCTCAATTCCTCTATCTCCCCTCCCCCGAGACTGCGCCAGGCGGTTTCCTTGAATCCCTGCGGCGCCTCCGCTCAATTCCCCTATCTCCCCTCCCGCGGGGCTGCGTCAGGCGGTTTCCCCGCCTGAATTAAACCTTTCACCGCCTCGCCCCGTCAAATACACAAACCCCTAAAAATCTGCTTACGATGAAAAAAATCCTTGCCACAATAGTCCTCGCAGCTGCAGCACTCATGCCCGCAGCAGCACAGTGTCCGCTTAAGAACACAGCCTTCAACGCCGGCGAAACACTACGCTACCAGCTCTACTTCAACTGGAAATTCGTGTGGCTCAAAGCCGGAACAGCGTCCCTAGATATCAAGGACGCTTCATACAAAGGACAGCAATGCCTCAAAGCCAGCCTCATCACCAAGGGCAGTCCGCGCACCGACAAGTTCTTCATGATGCGCGACACGCTCACCAGCTTCTTCACGCCCGCACTCGAGCCCCTCTACTACCGCAAGGGAGCCCGCGAAGGCAAGCGCTACTACACCGACGAGGCATGGTACACACACCGCGCCAGCGCCGTTGACGTACGCCAACTCTACCACCGCGAGGGCAGCGAGCCGCGCACCAACGAGCAAACATCCGCCGAGTGCGTCTTCGACATGGTGTCGATGATGATGCGCGCACGCTCATTCGACCCCTCGGCCTACAAAGAAGGCCAGCGCATCAGTTTCCTCATGGCCGACAACGGCCGCGTCAAGAGCGAGACACTCGTCTTCCGCGGACGCGAGAACTTCAAGATGGAATCCACGGGCATAACATACCGCTGTCTCGTATTCTCCTTCATCGAGCGCAAGAACAAGAAGGACAAGGAAGTCGTCACCTTCTACATCACCGACGACAAAAACCACATACCCGTCCGCCTCGATCTCTTCCTGCGCTTCGGCACTGCCAAAGCCTTCCTCACCTCGCAGACCGAGCCCCGCAACCCCCAGACCTCCATCATCAAGAAATAAGGACAGCACACAAACGCAAGAAGCGCGAAACATCCGAGAGATGCTTCGCGCTTTTCATTTATGCGTCGGAAAGAGGCGACTCGAACGCCCGACCCCTACGTCCCGAACGTAGTGCGCTACCAACTGCGCTACTTTCCGATTGCGGGTGCAAAGGTAAGCATTATTTATGATTCCATAGCCAAATATCGTTTTTTTTTCGCTCGCGACGAAGATTTTTATCTAAATATTTGCACAGAACAGAGAAAAAGCCTACCTTTGCACCCGCAAATCCGACGAGGAGGCGCGACAAACAGATGGTGTCATAGCTCAGTTGGTAGAGCAAAGGACTGAAAATCCTTGTGTCCCCGGTTCGATTCCTGGTGACACCACGCAAGCCCCGGTTGACCGATGGTCAGCCGGGGCTTCTTCTTATACAATTTTCCTATAAGTCGCTCATTTGTGTCAAAAATTCCTCTGATTTTATGTTTTTAATCATATTTTCTTGGCCATTGTTCATAAAAGGACTACCTTTGCGCCCCGAAAACAGAACAATTGGGGGCATCCGAAAACCCTGAAAAGAGTAGGAATGGTAAAAGTGATTAAAAATACACGTAAAAAAGATGAAAAAGATTCTTCTCATGGCTGCTTTCGCAGTGGCCTCACTTAGCGCTAACGCCCAGGCATGGATCGGCGGCGGCATCGGCTTCGACTTCGAGAACCACAAGGACGAGGCAACAGTCACAAGCTTCACTCTGGCTCCTGAAGTGGGCTACACGCTCAGCGACAAATGGGCTATCGGCCTTCAGTTCGACCTGGGCTACGCCTCCACCAACCCCGAGCACGGCGACAGCTTCGGCACGACGACTCTGACGCTGGCTCCCTACGCCCGCTACACTTTCGCCAAGGCCGGCATCGCCAGCTTCTTCGTGGACGGCGGCTTCGGCATCGGCGTAGTGAAGGTTGAGGACGCCGACGCTGCCACGGTATGGCACGTGGGCTTCCGCCCCGGCGTAGCCTTCAACATCACCGACCACGTGAGCTTCGTAGGCACCACGGGCTACTTCGGTTTCCGCCACGCCGACGACTACAGCCACTTCGGCCTCAACGTGAACAACACCATCGGCCAGGTAGGTTTCTACTACACTTTCTAAAATGCCCCGGCGCTCGCGCCTGAGACACTAATACACACTACGTGCAGCTCGCCAACGCGGGCTGCACGTTTTTTTGTTGAATATATGCTTATTTGTGTACCTGAGGCCGTATGATTCGCTGAGAAGGGCTAAGCGGGGAGGAGGAGCCATTGGCGGTCGCGGCATAGGAGCTGGGCGAGGCCGAAGCGTATGAAGCGGGCGAGGATGGTGGTGGCTGCCGGGCGCGAGAGGTCGGGCATGGCTGTGGCTCGCAGCAGTTGGTTGAGGGTGAGGCCCTGCGGATGTTGGTTGAGTGCTGTGAGGAGGGCTCGTTCGGCGTCGGTGTCGGCAAAGGCTTCGCCCTGCAGGCGCTGCTCTTGTCGCCAGATGGCGAGGTGTATGGGCGATACCACGATGTTCTCGTCGGCGATGCGCACGTAGGCCGTGGGGCGGTTGTCGGCGTCGAGGGCGAAGACGGGGCGCAGGGCGTAAGGCATGACGGTGCAGATGACGACGGTGCGCTGCCGACCTTCGTGTGGCGCTGTGGCCACGTGCAGGGTCTCGAACTTGACGGTGGGCTCTGGCGAGCAGTATTTGCATGCCGCAGCGTGAACCATGAAAATCTCCTCCTCGGAGCGCACGCCGTGGACGCTGCCGTCGTCGCGCACGCCTATGAGCAGGCGTCCGCCGTCGGTGTTGGCGAAGGCCGATACGGAGTGTGCGAGCTTCGCGGCGTCGTCGATTTTGTATTTAAAATCTTGCTGGCTGTGCTCGCCCTGTGCTATGAGCTGGCGGAGGAGGAGGGTCTGGGATTTCATGGGGGTGGAGAGGCAGTGGGCAAAGATGCTAACGTCTACCCCTTTGTTGCGCAGTCGGGACAAAGCCCTTTGACGAGGAAGTTTACGGCCGTGGCCTGGAAGCCCTCGGGCATCGGCAGCTGCGGCACGTGGAGGCTACGGAAGCAGAAGGTGCGCTGGCAGCGGGTGCAGAAGAAGTGGACGTGCTGGTCGTCGAGCGAGCAGTCGTCGTGGCCTCCGCAGGCTTCGTAGAGCGCCATGCCGGCTCCGCCTTCGATGGCGTGCACGAGGTGGTGCTCGAGCAGCAGGGTGAGGGTGCGGAAGATGGTGGAGCGGTCCACGGTGTCGAGCACGTCGTCGAGCTCGCGCAGCGACATGGGGTGGCTGTGCTCTGCCAGTGCTCGATATACGAGCAGGCGCGTGGCGGTAGGCTTCACGCCGCGCTCTTCGAGGTGTCGGGAGTAGTCTTCAGCTTTCATACCTCTCAACTAATATTTAAAACTGCTGCCTCCGAGGAATTCACGCAGGAGCGAGACGGGCGGTATCTGCTTGGTGGATATGGGCTCGAAGAAGCCTACGAGGCCTCGCAGGCGCAGCGCCTCGTCGTAATCGGGACTGTCCGTGGGCACCTCCTCGAGCAGCGGCATGACGTAGCCTCGCAGCACGGCCAGCTCGTAGAGGAGTGCGCTGTTGATCATGCGGTCGGCATTCTCCTGAAAGGGGAATATCCACTTTTCCTCGCCTGCTCGCACGCTAGGCCAGCGGTGTATGGTTTCGCTGGCGCTGTAGCCGCGGAACTTATAGTCACGTATGATGCGGCGTATCAGGCGGTTATCCGACGTGGAGATGCGGCGCTCTTCGTCGAGCTGAATGGTGGTCAGTGCGGAGACGTAGAGGCGGTATTTGAGCGTGTCGGGGATGGCGGGCGTGAGGTCGGGGTTGAGGGCGTGTATGCCTTCGATGATTAGCACGTCGTTCTCGCCCAGCTGCATACGCTCGCCGCCGGCCTGGCGCGTGCCGGTCTGGAAATCGAAGCGTGGCACCTCGACCTCACGCCCGTCGAGCAATGCCGCCAGCTGCTCGTTGAAGAATGGCACATCTACGGCCTCGAGGCATTCGAAGTCGTACTCTCCGTTGGCGTCGCGCGGCGTCTGGTCGCGGTTGACGAAGTAGTTGTCCATCGAGATCATGCGCGGTCGCAGGCCGCAGGCTCGCAGCTGTACGGCCAGGCGCTTGCACGTCGTCGTCTTGCCGCTGCTCGAAGGCCCTGCCAGCAGCACCAGCCGGCTGCCGTAGTCGAGGATCTCGTCAGCCACGGAGGCTATGCGGCGCTCCTGCAGCGCTTCGGTTACGTTGATGATGTCTGTGGCGTGACCCAGGCGCACGGCTTTGTTGAGGTCGGCTGCCGTCCGCAGGCCTACGATTTCTTGCCATCGGCGGTTCTCCGCCATCACGGCTTCAAGTTTGGTCATATATTTTGGATTTTGGGTTATTTCAAAGAAGGAGGGGGATTCAGGCGGGGAAGCACTGGGATTCAGGCGGGAAAACCGCCTGACGCACCCCCAATGGCCAATGGCCAGTGGGCAATATTCAATTT
>JAFRNY010000002.1 GCA_017429945.1 Bacteroidaceae bacterium | reverse complement strand
TTCTCCGCGGCGGTGGCGCGTCGTCGTTCTATCAGCGTCGAGGCTTTGGCCGAGCAGCTGTGGGCGAACCTCAGAGCTGCTGCATGTCGTTAAGATGCTTGTAGTAGCCTCCGAGCTCGATTAGCTGTTCGTGGGTGCCGTGCTCCACGATTCGCCCTTCGTGCATCACAAAAATCTCATCGGCATTCTTGATGGTCGACAATCGGTGGGCGATGGCAATGGTCGTACGGCTCTTCATCAGTCGCTCCAAGGCTTCATGCACCAGGCGCTCGCTCTCGGTGTCGAGGGCGCTAGTGGCTTCGTCGAGGATGAGGATTGGCGGGTTCTTCAGTATGGCGCGTGCTATGCTGATGCGCTGGCGCTGCCCGCCGCTGAGGCGGCATCCGCGGTCGCCCACGAAAGTGTCGTAGCCTTGCTCGCTCTGCATGATGAACTCGTGGGCATTGGCTATCTTGGCCGCTTCGACGACCTGCTCCATGGTGGCGTCCTCTACGCCAAAGGCTATATTATTGAAGAAGGTGTCGTTGAAGAGGATGGCCTCCTGATTCACGTTGCCGATGAGCGAGCGCAGGTCGTGGAGGCGCAGCTGGCGCACATCGGTGCCGCCGATGAGGATCTGCCCGGCGGTGACGTCGTGGTAGCGCGGCAGCAGGTCCACGAGCGTCGATTTCCCCGACCCAGACTGCCCCACGAGTGCTATCGTCTTTCCGCGCTCCACGCAGAGGTCGATGCCGTGGATGACTTCCTGCGGGTTGTTGGAATAAGTGAAGTGGACGTTGCGGAACTCAATCTTATTCTCCAGCCCGCCGATTTGCGCCGGATGCTCCGGCTCCTTGATGGGATTCTCGGCCTTCAGGATCTTATCGATACGCTCCATCGACGCCAGACCTTTGGGAATAGCATAACTGGCCTTCGACAGTTCCTTCAGCGGGTTGATGACGCTGTAGAGAATGACCATGTAGAAGATGAACGTGGGCGCATCAATTGGCGAATGGTCGGAGAAGATGAGCGTGCCGCCAAACCACAGCACGATGACGATGATGCATGTGCCGAGGAACTCGCTCACGGGGTGTGCCGAAGCCTGGCGAATGGCTACGCGGTTCGTGGCGTCGCGGAATTCGTTGCTTACCCGGCGGAAGCGTGCGATCATCTTATCTTCGGCGATGAAGGCCTTGATGATGCGCAGGCCGCCCAACATCTCATCGAGCTGCGACATCGTCTCGCTCCATTTCGACTGGGCATAGAGGCTCTTGGCCTTGAGCTTACGTCCTATGGCGCCCATGATCCACCCCAGTAAGGGAATTACGAGCAAAGTGAAGAGCGTCAGCTGCCAAGAGATGAAGATGAGCGTTGCGAAGTAGAAGATGATGAGGATCGGGTTCTTGATGAGCATGTCGAGCGACGACGTGACGCTCGTCTCCACCTCGGTGACGTCGCCGCTCATGCGTGCTATGATGTCGCCGCGCCGCTCGTCGGTCACGAAGGCCAGGGGCAGGTGAAGGACCTTGTCGTAGACCATGATGCGAATGTCGCGCACGATGCCCGTACGCAAGGGCACCATCACGGCCGATGAAATGAAGTAGCAGAAAGTCTTCAGGAAGGTTGTCACGACTAGGAACAGGCCTATGAGCAAGAGCGCCGTCTGCCGCCCGAAGCTGCCTATGAGCAGGCTTGTGTAGTAGTAGAGATTGTTGACGGCGATGTCTTTGAGTCCGTCCCATTGCCAGGGTTGGTACTCGTAGGCCGCAGTGTCCATGCCGAAGAGCATGTTGAGCATAGGCATAATGCTCATGAACGAGAACACGTTGAGCACTGCCGACAACATATTGGCCAGCACGGCGCCGATCATGTAGCCCTTGTAAGGCATGGCGAAGCGGCGCAGGACTTTCAAAAACTCTTTCATTATTCCCTAAACTCTATTCCTTTAAAAAATCACTTCCTGCCGAAGTCGGCCGGCACCTCGCCCCAGCGCTCCGTCTCCCATTTGATAAGCGGAAAGGGCGTTCCGTTCTGGCGGAGCCACGCCTCGGCGCGGGCCACGAGCTGCAAGAGGGGCTGGTTCTGGGGCGTCGGCGCCAACGTGGTCTTGGCCTTACGCTTGTTAACCCAGATGATGGCCGTTCGCGAATCGCTATAGACGGGCATCGACAGCCCTTGCTGCTTCAGCAGGGCCATGGCGTGGACGATGGCCAGGAACTCGCCGATATTATTCGTCCCGTGGACCGGACCATAGTGAAAGATCTCCTGGCCCGTCTTCAGGTAGATACCGCGATACTCCATCGGCCCCGGATTACCGCTGCAAGCGGCATCCACGGCAATAGCCTCTGCCGGCACTTCCATGGGCAGCGGAAGCACCGTGTCGTGGCGATAGTCAGGAGGGTTAACTAGTCTATTATTTGACAATCTACTAATATTTACTATTTAACAATTTACCATTTACCATCGGCTTTTATTGACTGGTCAATGGTCAAAGTTCAATGGTCAAAGTTCAATGGTCTTACATGCGCTCAGGCACTTCAATGCCCAGCAGGCCCATGCCCGTCTTGATGACTTTGGCCACTGCCTCGCAGAGCGCCAGGCGCACGGCACGCTTCTGCTCGTCGGGCTCCTTCAGAATCTGGAAGTCGTGGTAGAAACCGTTGAATTCCTTTGCCAGGTCGTAGCAATAGTTGGCTATTACGCTGACATTGTAGTCCGAGCCGGCTTGCGCCACTGCTTCGCCGAAGGCTGAAAGCTGCTGGATGAGGGCGATTTCAGCCCCCGCTAAATCTCCCTGCAAGGGGAGACTTTCGTTTACGCTTGCATTGTCAAGTGCTGCTTTTTTCCTCAGAATGCTCTTTATGCGCGCATAAGTATATTGGATGAACGGACCCGTATTGCCGTTGAAGTCGATTGACTCCTCGGGATTGAAGAGCATATTCTTGCGGGCGTCCACCTTGAGGATGAAGTACTTCAGAGCGCCCATTCCTACGATGCGGGCTATCTCCTGCGCCTCTTCCTCGCTGATGCCTTCAAGCTTATTTACCTTGTCCTTGCTCATCTCGCGGGCATCGCTGATCATCTTGGCGATGAGGTCGTCGGCATCGACCACGGTGCCTTCGCGCGACTTCATCTTGCCATTGGGCAGCTCCACCATTCCGTAGGAGAAGTGTACAAGGTCCTTGCCCCACTTGAAGCCGAGCTTGTCCAAAAGTATTGAGAGCACCTGGAAGTGATAGTTCTGTTCGTTGCCTACGACGTAGATCATCTTGTCGATGGGGAAATCCTCGTAGCGCAGCTTGGCCGTGCCGATGTCCTGGGTCATATAGACGCTGGTGCCGTCGGAGCGCAGCAGCAGCTTCTCGTCGAGGCCCTCCTTCGTGAGGTCAGCCCACACGCTGCCGTCGTCGCGGCGATAGAAGAAACCTTTCTCGAGGCCTTCCATCACTTTCTCCTTACCCTCGAGATAGGTCTGGCTCTCGTAGTAGATCTTGTCGAAGCCTACGCCCAGCGCGCGGTAGGTCTCGTCGAAGCCGGCGTACACCCAGTCGTTCATGCGCTTCCACAGGGCGCGCACCTCGGGGTCGTTCTGCTCCCAACGCACCAGCATGGCGCGGGCCTCCTGCATCAGCGGGCTCTCTTTCTCGGCCCGCTCCTTGGCGGCCTCCTCGTCCATGCCTTCGGCCACGAAGCGCTCGGTCAGTTCCTTCAGTTCGGCGCGATAGTGGCGGTCGAAGGCCACGTAGTAGTCGCCGATGAGGTGGTCGCCCTTCTTGCCCGTGCTCTCGGGCGTCTCGCCGTTGCCCCACTTGAGCCACGCGAGCATCGACTTGCAGATGTGTATGCCGCGGTCGTTGACGATATTGGTCTTCACGACGCGGTTTCCGTTGGCCTGCATCACCTGCGCCAGGGCCCAGCCGAGCAGATTGTTGCGCACGTGGCCCAGGTGCAAGGGCTTATTGGTGTTGGGGCTCGAATACTCAATCATCACCAGGGGCGACTCATCCGTCACGGGCTTCAGGCCGTAGCTGGCGTCGCGCTGAATATCGGTCAGGAGGTCGAGCCACGCCGCGTCGGCGATGACCAGGTTGAGGAAACCTTTTATGACGTTAAAGCCGGCCACCAGTTCCGGCGCCGTGGCCACGAGCTGCTCGCCTATCTCATGCGCCGTAGCCTCGGGAGCCTTACGACTAATCTTCAGGAACGGGAACACGACGAGCGTCAGGTGCCCCTCAAACTCCTTCTTCGTAGCCCCCAGTTGTATCATTTTCTCGGGCACAGCCTGCCCGTACAGCGTCTCAATTGCAGCTCCGATCTTGGCTGCCAACATCTGTTCTATTTTCATAACTAATAACTTATAATCTGATTTTCGGCTGCAAAGGTACGGATAATAATGAAAAGTGGAAAATGAAAAGTGAAAAAATTAAGGCAACTATATACTATTTGGCCCCATAATGGATAGGATATACTTTTGTCGCGGGTTACCCAGGGCGTTGCCCCGGGCTAACTGCTCATTGCCCCTCGGGGCATTCGCCTATCCATTATAGGGCCAAATAGTATATCATTGCCATTTTTTTCGTTTTTCATTAAATTTTTCACTTTTCATTTTCCACTTTTCATTATTATCCGTACCTTTGCAGCCGAATTATCAAGGGGTGTCCGCCAAGTGGCGGGCTGAGATTAAACCCTTCAGACCTGATGCGGATAATGCCGACGTAGGGATGATAAGGGAAGGTTGGCTCCTCGCGAGCTAATCTTTTAGCATGCCAACCCGTTAATTTGTTAATCTGTTAACCTGTTAATCTGTTAACGTGTCAACGTGCTAACAAGTCCAAGCCCCTTTATTGTTTAACCCAAAATAATAAAGGAAACCACCATCATGAACAGAAACATCAAGTCGAGCATCGTAGGGCTCATAGGCCTTATGAGCCCAATGACCAATGCCTTTGCACAGGACGCCGACACCGACTCGCTGCGCCTGGAACGGATGCAGGAGATTGTCGTCAACGCCGTGCGCGTGCAGAAAAACGCGCCCTTCGCCGTAGCCAACATCACGCGGCAAGAGCTGCAGCAGCACTCCACCACCGGCCGCGAGCTGCCTTTCCTGCTGGCTCGCACGCCCGGCATCATTGCCTGGGGCGAGAACGGCCTCGGCACGGGCACCACTTATATGCGCATCCGCGGCGCCGGCGACTCGCGTATCAACGTGACGATCGACGGCGTGGCGCTTAACTCGCCCGAGGACCAGTGCGTGTTCTGGGCCAATATGAACTCCTACGCCTCGCTGCTCGGCAGCGTGCAGGTGCAGCGCGGCGTGGGCTCATCGACCAACGGCGACGGCGCCTTCGGCGGCACCATAGCGCTGCAGACGGCCTCGCCGCGCCTGACGCCCGGCGGCGAAGCGTCGTTCTCCTACGGCTCGTACAACACCATGAACTACGGCGGTTCGCTCTCTACGGGCCTGCTGTGGAACCGCCTCGTAATCGACGGCGCCTGGCACCAGACGCAGACCGACGGCTTCGTCCACGGCACCAACGGCCGCTCAGGCTCGTTCTACGGAGGCCTGACGTGGAAAGCATCGGATAATCTGGTCGTCAGATACAAGAATATCGGCAACTACGAACATACCGGCCAAGCTTGGAACGGCGTAACCGCCGGCGACAACGACCTCAGCCTCATGCACGGTACCTATGGCGCCGAGACAGGCATACGCACGTACGAAGATATGTACGACCACGGACTCGGGCGCTTCAACTCGCTCTACGAAGCCCTCGCCTACAATGCCGAAGGCTCCTTCGCCAGCGACGCCGCGGGCAACTACCGCACCGAGCGCTACCGCATGGCCGACGGCAGCCTATGGCCCCGCACCACCGACAACTTCAACCAGGACCACAACCTGCTCTCGGCCGCTTGGGACATCAACAGCCACTGGAAAGCTGCCGCCACTCTGCACTACACCTACGGCTACGGCTACTACGAGGAGTTCCGTCCGCAGAACAAGCTGAAGAAGTTCGGGCTCGAGAACTTCACCACGGCCGACGGCAGCACGCTCAAGAAGGCCGACTTCGTGCGGCAGAAGGGACTGGAGCAGCACACCTACGGCCTCGTGGCCAATGCCAACTACACCGACGACAGCTGGGACATCATCACCGGACTCTCGCTACAGCGCTTCACAGGCAACCACTTCGGCCACCTCACTTACGCCTCCGACCCCGAGCTCGCAGCAAAGCTGCTGAGCAACGGCCGATACACCTACTACGACTCCGACGCCACGAAGGACGACCACAGCATATTCCTCAAGGCGTCTTACCGCGTAGATCCCGAGTGGACGGTCTTCGGCGACGTCCAATATCGCCACGTAGGCTATCGCACCGACGGCATCAACGATAAGTTCTACGAAGAGGACAGCCGCTTCTACAACCAGCGCCTCGACATCGACCGCCACTACCACTTCTTCAATCCCAAGGCCGGCATCAGCTGGCACCGCGACGGCCACAACTTCTACTTCTCAGAAGCCATCGCCCACCGCGAGCCCGAGCGCAACAACTTCACCGACAACGGCTCTTACCCCGCGCCCGAGGCCGAGTGGGTGTTCGACTACGAACTGGGCTACAACTATGCCGGCCCACGCTTCCGCGCAGGCGCAAACCTATATTACATGTACTACACCAACCAGTTCGTGCAGACAGGCATGGAGAGCGACATAGGTGAAAAACTGACCACCAACATCCGCAGCAGCTACCGCCTCGGCGCCGAACTGACTGCGGGATGGGACATCACACGCTGGCTTTCGCTCGAAGGCAACGCCGCGCTCTCGCAAAACCGCATTCTCGACTTCGACGAAGTGGTTGAGGACTGGGACCTCGGCACGCGCACAATCCACTACGACCACTCCACCTTGGCATTCTCGCCGAGCGCGATTTTGAACGGTTTCATCGATTTTCATGCCAAAGGCTTCAAGGCAACCTGGCACACCAACTACGTCTCGCGACAGTTCCTCGACAACAGCGCCGACAAGGATCGCTCGCTGCCTGCCTTCACCACCTCAAACCTCAATCTGCAGTACACTCTCAACGCCTTCAATATCGGGCGCGATAGCCAACGACTGCTGGGCCTGCGCGAAATGGTCTTCGGCCTCTCGCTCTCGAACCTCTTCAACCGTCACTACGCCGCCAGCGGATGGGTTTACTCCGCCATCTGCGACAGCTACGGCCACCCCGCCGATAACCGCTACTATCAGATTGGCTTCATCCCCGCCGCCGGCTTCACAGCCATGGGCAGCGTGACGCTGAGATTCTAAAGACCCACCCCAGTCCCCTCCCAAGGGAGGGGCTTCAGTCCTCTGGTCAAGGCCTTTCCCAACTACAGATACAATTATTCATTCAACTTTCGGATGTTTTTTAAAACAACGAATTACACGAATTAAACGAATTTTCGGCTGCACAGTATCAGCAATTTATTTCGAATTTAACAAATTGCCGAGCGAAACCGCTTTCGCGATGTTTCGAATGACAACGTTTAGGAGAGAATTTGAATGCAGGCCAATGCATAGGAGGCATTCGAAGCCTGCGCAGTGCTTCGCGTAATTAGTAAAAAAATAAAATTTCATGCACTTCAACTGGCTAGACATCACAACGACCATCCTCGGCCTCGCCTACATACTGCTCGAATATCGCGCCAGCATCTGGATGTGGGCCGTAGGCGCCGTCATGCAGCTGTTGGGCATCGTACTCTACTATCAAAAAGGCCTTTATGCCGACTGCGGCATGGAGTTCTACTATCTGGCCATGACGGCTTACGGCGCGTGGCGGTGGATGGCAGCCCCCTCCCAGCATCCCCGAGGGGGGGAGCAAATATCCTCGGGCGAACAAGTGGAAAGGGACGCCCCCCCTCGGGGGGGACGGGAGGGGGCCGAGGCCACACCCATAACCCACATCCCATCGCACCTCGCTTTGCGGTGGAGCGTAATCTTCGCTGCCATCTGGGCCATCATCTGGTTCCTGCTCTCACACTTCACCGACTCCACCGTGCCCGTGGCCGACTCGTTCACCACAGCCCTCTCGCTCGTAGGCATCTGGGCCCTGGCGCATAAGTACCTGGAGCAGTGGTTAGTGTGGATAGCTGTAGACGTCGTCACATGCTGGCTCTATTTCCAGAAAGACATCCCTTTCAAGGCTTCGCTCTACGGCCTCTACGTCGTCATCGCCATAGCTGGATTCCACCGTTGGCGGCGCCAGATGCAGTGCGCAGAGGAAAAAAATTAGGCTGAGAACAATATTTTTGCCCTTTCGTTTTCATCTTTAACCATAAAGTCGTATCTTTGCCCCGCAAAGGTGTAATTTCTACACCTAAGCACAACTAAGAGCTAACTAATTCATTTTATTTATCCTAACACAACAATCGCATGATGAAACGTTACTTCATGGCCCTCGCAGCAGGGCTGATGACTTTGGGCGCACAAGCCCAGACGTACACGGTAGTGCAGGACTTGACCTCGAAGTTGACCAACGCCGACTTCAAGGCCGACACGCCCTTGGCAGGAACCGTCACCACCTACGACTACAACCACACAGACGTAGCCCTGGGCGAGTTTTGCCTCTTCGGCCAGCAGGCCGTGACAGGCTGGACCTCCAACTTCCCCTCAGACAACATCAAGCAGCTGAGCAACGACAAAGACCCCGCCCGCGAGGACGGCGCCAATGCCTGCGCTGCCGGCGTCTTCGCCTACAGCACCGACGGCATGTCGACCACCGGCCTCGGCGGCGAGTACTATCCTAACCTCGACGGCGGCGACACCCAGGGTCTGGGCATCGTATCTGTCTGGGGGCACGACCTTCAGTACTCTCAGACCGTCAGCCTCCCCAAGGGCGACTACCTGCTTATCGCACGCTTGTGCAACGTTGCCGGCGACGGCTCCGTCAACAACAACTTCGGCTACCGCGTCGACGCCGAGAACTACTTCCGCTCGTCCATGAAGACTTTCCCCCTTCGCGCCACACTCGAAGGCGAGGGCAAGGACATCTGGGTGGAGGACACCGTGTTCATCCGTCTGACAGCTGATGCCTCGGGCGACGTCGTCCTCGGCTATCAGTTCGGCAGCGGTTCAGGCTCAGCTCCCCACATCTTCATCGACAACGTTCGCCTCCTGCAGGTTGATCCCTCGACCTACGACAAGATCCTCATCGATGAAGCCAAGGAAGAGCTCAAGGCGCTCATCGAACGCGGACAGCGCCTCGGCGTAGAGACCTCGGCATCAGAGGCCGTCTACAACAACGCCAGCGCTACCCTCGCACAGGTACAGGCTGCCATCGAGAAGCAGAAGGAGATCAACGCCACCGCAATCACCGACCTCTCCGAGTTCTTCATCATGAACCCCCACTTCTCGCAGGACGAGCCTCTGCCCAACGACAACGGCATCACCACCTACGACTATGATATGCCCGACCCGAAGGGCGCCAATGGCCGTGTGGTCAACTACTATGGCATGCAACCCGTTAAGAGCTGGGTGGCTAATAATGCCAACAAGAATTCGTATGCCAGCGGTGTGTTCGAAATCGGCTCCAACTCGTTCCTCGGCGGCAGCCAGTTCCTGCCTCCCACGATGATGTCCGACGGCTCGGCAACAGGTAGGGTGCTGGGCTTCGTAACATGCTGGAGCGCTACCATCCAGTATACGCAACACGTCTCGCTGCCCGCAGGCTCTTACACCCTGACTATCTCCTACTACAACTCAGGCGGTGCTAATGCCGTGGCCAAGAACCTCATCGGCTTCATCGCCGACGACGGCACTGAGTATCTGGGCGAAACCCTTACCTTCCCCGTCGGCCAGTGGGGCACCGAGACCATCACCTTCGAGCTCACCGAGGAGACTGAGGGCAAATTCTCGCTCGGCTACACCGCCACCGACAGCGGCTCGGGCAACATGCCTCACTTCTTCCTCGACGGTATCTCGTTGGCATATGAGGGTGAGCTCGAGTTTGATCCCTCGCTCCTCGCACTCCAGGGCGTAGTCAACAACGCCGAGAACTATGAGGTGGAGACCTTCAACGCCGACCTCCTCAGCCAGCTCGAGGACGCCATCAGCGAGGCTCGCGCACTCATCAACTCTCAGAGCGCCGACGTCGAAGCCAACAAGGCCGCTCAGGAGAAGATCACCGCCATGCTCCAGGACGTACAGGCCAGCATCGCTGCCTACAAGCGCCTCGAGGACTTCTACAACAAAGACCTCAACAACGCTCAGCAGAAGTACCCCTACATCACCGAGCTCGTTGACCTCGACGACGAAGTCTCTGCAGCACTCTCCGACTGCAACTGGGACAACGCCAAGATCGACGAGGTGATCGCCTCACTGCCCACAATCGTCAAGGCTGCCGTGCAGCAGCGCTGGGACGATGCCATTGCCTCCGGCGCACAGCTCGATGAGGACCTCGACATCTCGCCCCTCTTCGACACCCTCGGCGTCACCTACAGCACCACGGCACAAAGCAACACCAACGTGCCCGACAAGCAGTGGCAGTACGGCTCAGCCAGCAACTTCAAGACACAGTTCGGCACCGCCGAGGTGTGGAATCAGAGCCCCTTCACCGTCAGCCAGACGCTCAGCGACCTGCCCGCAGGCACCTACACCATCACCACCCGCGCCTTCTATCGCACCAGCGACAACGCCACCAACTACGCCAACTACGACGCCAACGCACACTACGCCTTCGTCTTCGCAGGCAACAACCGCGCTCCGCTCACTAACGTAGTAGAAATAGGCAGTGCTGAAGAGGTAACAGGCTGGGCCGATGCCGGAGGCATCTTCGTGCCCAACAGCCAGGAAGCCGCCCACAACGTCTTCGAGAGCGCCGACTACGCTTCCGTAGTCACCTCTAGCACCAAGACCGTGCTCACCGATACCGGCGACCTCACCTTCGGCATCACCGCCGACCAGATGGAAGGCAACAGCTGGGTTGTCTGGTACACCTTCGAGATTGCCTACAACGCAATGGACAACGGCATCCTCGCCGAAGAGCTGCAAGTGCTCATCACCAGAGCCGAGGAGGCCTACAGCTCATACGAAGCTAGCCGCGTCCTGGCCACAGGCACTGCACTTGAGACAGCTATCGGCGAAGGCCAGTCGGCCCTCGACAACGCCGATCCCGAGCAGATGAAGGAAGCCATCTCAATCCTCAACAAGGCTCTCGCCGAGAAGGACCTCTCTGCCGAACTCATCAATAAGTTCGACGAGCAGGTAGTAGCTTACGGCGAGCTCTACAACAACCTTGAGATCACACCGACCGACACCGAACTCATCAGCATCATCGAAGACCGCGCCGAGGCCGACTTCGAGAGCAACGAAGAGATTCAGCAGCTCATCGACCGCCTGCCCGTAGCATTCTTCAACTACGTCGTCAGCCGCGACGACTTCGCTGAAGGCACTGAGGACAACGTCATCGACCTCACAGCTGTCATCATGAACGCCGACTTCACCAGCGGCAACGCCAACTACTGGACCATCAACGGCACAGATGTTGACGAGGAAGGCAATCCCATCCGAATCGGCCAGAACCAGGGCTACCAGGGCGCATCCTACGAGAACGGCGAAGTAATCATCAGCCAGTTCATCGAAGCATGGCGGCCCAACGGCACAGTCCTCAACAACGGTACCATCAGCCAGACGCTCCTCGGCGTGCTGCCGAAGGGCTACTACCGCCTCGAGATCGACGGCTACGCCACCAACCAGGCCGCCATTCCCGAAGAGGGCATCTCAGGCGTAGAACTCTACGCTCAGGTAGGCGAGACCATCGCCACCACCACGCCCATCGGCATCAGCGAAACCACTGGCAAGCCCCAGCACTTCACCTGCGACTTCTACTCCGACGGCGTCAACCCCGCCACCATTGGCATCAAGGTTAGCGGCACTAACGCTTCATGGCTTGCTGCCGACAACTTCAAGCTCGGCTACATCGGACAGGAAACACCCGTTGCTGTTGAAGGCATCGCTACAACCACCGACGCCCCCGCCGCCGTTTACAACCTCGCCGGCGTACGAGTCAAGGCTGCACAGAAGGGCCTCAACATCATCGTTCGCGATGGCAAGGCTCAGAAGGTTCTTGTAAAGTAATCCACACACACTCATAATGACGACCGGTCGGATCAGCTGATTCGACCGGTCGTTTCTTATTATTCAACCGGTCGTCTCCCATTATTCAACCGGTCGTCTTCTATTACTCAACCAGTCGTCTTCTTTTATTCAACCGGCCGTCTTCTATTATTCAACCGGTCGTCTCATAGTTTTCAGTCGGTCGGATTACTTTTCACGCACACGCATGCGAAAGTGATTCCGGTTGGGTGTGCCGCTGTATCACAGCGGCCTCCATTAATTATTTCGCACGCGCGCGCGATGATGCTTGAGCATTCCTGCCAGGATCAGCGGCCATCAGATTACGCCTCGGGCCTCTCGGCAGAGGTTATCTTACGGATTCTGAGGGGATAAAGTTCTTTTTTTTGCAAAATCTTTGGCCAGTTCGAAGAAAAGGAGTACCTTTGCACCGCTTTTCGACTCCCGTCGAGGCAAGAACCACTATTATTAACCATTTAATTAAAACTAAATCAAATGATTGTAGTACCCGTAAAGGAAGGCGAGAACATCGAACGCGCCCTCAAGAAGTTCAAGCGTAAGTTTGAGAAGACTGGCGTAGTGAAAGAACTCCGTCGTCGTCAGCAGTTCGACAAGCCCTCCGTACTGAAGCGCCTGGCCAAGGAGCGTGCCGTTTACGTGCAGCAGCTGCGCCGAGTTGAAGATTAATTTGCACGTTCTGGACTGCAGAACCTGCTTAAAAAAGTGAAATTTACTGAATTTATTTGGTAGTCTGAAGAAAAACCTCTATTTTCGCCTCGGTAAACCAAGGAAAAGGAGGATTTTAGATGCTAATTAAGGCTTTTATCGACTACTTGAGATACGAGCGAGGCTTGTCCGAGCGAACTATCGAAGAGTATGCGAGCGACTTGAAAGCGTTCGAGGAGTTCTACAAAAGTCTTGAAAGCGACCTCACATGGGAAAGTGTAGACACTGATGTTGTGCGCGAGTGGGTCGTACGCAAGATGGAGCAAGGCAACAAAGCCAGTTCCGTACAGCGGCGCCTCTCGGCCCTGCGCACCTTCTACCGCTACCTGATGAAGCGCGGAATGGTAGACCATGACCCGGTGCGCAGCCTGGCATCACCCAAGAAGGAGCGAACGCTACCTGCGTTCATCCGCGATGAGGAGATGCAACGCCTGCTCGACCAGCCGGGAATGTTCGTCGACTCGTTCGAAGGCCGGCGCGACCGTCTCATCATCGAGCTCTTCTATGAAACAGGACTGCGACTGAGCGAGCTCACAGGTCTCGACCTCGGCAGCATAGACCCCGAAGCACGACTGCTAAGGGTCATAGGCAAAGGCAACAAACAGCGCATCGTGCCATTCGGTGACCGGCTCCTACACATTATTAATATATATATAGGAGAACGCTCATTGCTGCCCGCATTGCAGACCGACGCCCTCTTCGTGACCTCCAAAGGCGCGAGGATGACGGGACCGCAGGTGAGAACCATGGTCAAGGCCAAGCTCGGGCTGGTGACATCGCAGCGCAAGCGGAGTCCGCACGTGCTTCGGCACACCTTTGCAACCACGATGCTAAACCACGATGCCGACCTGCAGACCGTGAAAGAGCTGCTCGGCCACGAGCGACTGCAAACGACGGAGATCTACACCCACACCACCTTCGAGGAACTAAAGCAAGTCTACGCCCACGCCCATCCACGGGCCGCCGGCACAGACAAGAAATAATTAACCTAACTTCTCAAACCTACAAAAAAGGAGGTAACTATGGAGATTAACATTCAGGCTATCCGATTCGAACCTACAGAAAGACTGCAGGACTTCGTCCACAAGAAAGTGGGCAAGCTCGAAAAATTCAGTGACGAAATAAGAAAGGTAGAGGTGTCAATGAAAGTCGTAAAACCCGAGACGGCGATGAACAAAGAAGTGGCCATCCGCGTCAATGCCGGAGCCGAACTTTTCGCCGAAAAAGTTTGCGACACTTTTGAAGAAGCAATAGACAATTGTGTAGATGCACTGCTACGGCAGCTGCAGAAAAACAAAGAAAAAAGTCAGAATCGATAAAAAAAACGGAAAAAGTTTTTGAGATTCGAAAATAATGTGTACCTTTGCCGCCGCTTTGGGATAGTCCTCTATTCTCAGGGCGGCTGCGAAGGCCCTCACAAGGGATCGGCGGATGCCGGCAGCGCCGCGAGAACAGATGGCACACAAACTTCTGCGGAAGTAGCTCAGTTGATAGAGCACTAGCCTTCCAAGCTGGGGGTCGCGGGTTTGAGCCCCGTCTTCCGCTCCAAAAGATCCCAGACACACACCTTGCTGTTGTAGCTCAGTGGTAGAGCACTTCCTTGGTAAGGAAGAGGTCACGAGTTCAATCCTCGTCAACAGCTCCACGATGTTAACATTCATTGTACACGCCAGACAACTCATTTATTATTTTATATAAAATAGACTTAAGCTATGGCTAAAGAAAAATTCGAAAGAACCAAACCGCACGTCAACATTGGTACTATCGGCCACGTTGACCATGGTAAGACCACTCTTACCGCTGCCATCACCCTCGTGCTGTCAAAGCGCATCGCTGGTAACGCCGACAAGGTAAAGAGCTTCGACGCTATCGACAATGCTCCCGAGGAGAAGGAGCGC